>CADEFD010000121.1 GCA_902826515.1 uncultured Acidobacteriota bacterium | reverse complement strand
CATGTCCGATACGTCCTTTCCCCGCCACCGCATCCGCATCACGCTGCTCGAAAACGTCCACCCCAGCGCCGCCGCGGCGCTGACCGACCGCGGCTACACCGTCGAGGTGATCCCGCGCGCGCTCGACGGCGACGAACTGGCGGAGGTCATCGCCGCCTCGCACGTGCTCGGCGTGCGATCGAGGACCAAGGTGCGCGAAGAGGTGCTGGCGCATGCCGGCAAGATGCTGGCGATCGGCTGCTTCTCGGTGGGCACCGATCAGGTGGCGATTCGTGACGCGGCGCGGCGCGGGATCCCCGTGTTCAACGCCCCGCACGCCTCTACGCGCAGCGTGGCCGAACTCACGATTGGCGCCATGATCGCGCTGGCCCGCCGCCTGGGCGACAAGAGCAACGGCCTGCACCACCGGCACTGGGACAAATCGCTCGCCGGCGCGCATGAGGTGCGCGGACGCACCATCGGCCTCATCGGCTACGGGCACATCGGCCAGCAGGTCGGCCTGCTCGCCGAGGCGTTCGGCATGCGCGTGCTCTTCCACGACATCGTGCGGAAGCTGCCGCTCGGCCTCGCGCGTCCCATCGCCGACGTGGACGAACTCATCGAGCAGTCGGATTTCGTGTCGCTCCACGTGCCGGAAACCCCGCGCACGCTCGCCATGATCGGCGCGCCGCAGCTCGCGCGCATGCGGCCGGGCAGCTATCTGCTGAATCTCTCGCGCGGCAAGGTCGTGGACGTCGAGGCGCTGCGCGCGGCACTCGCGAGCGGACACCTCGGCGGCGCCGCGCTGGACGTCTTCCCCACGGAGCCCGCGCCCACGGTGGCCGAGTTCGACGTGGGCTTCGCCGATCTGCCGAACGTGATCCTGACGCCGCACGTGGGCGGCAACACCGAAGAAGCGCAGCGCGCGATTGGGCTCGAAGTGGCGCACGCGCTCAGCGAGTTCATCGATCGCGGCTCCACCGAAGGCGCGGTGAACTTCCCGCAGGTCAATCCGCCGTCGATGCCCGAGACGCACCGCATCCTCAACATCCACCAGAACGTGCCCGGCGTGCTGGCGGCGGTGAACAACATCGTGTCGGAAGTGGGCGCCAACATCGAGGCGCAGCAGCTCGCCACCACGCGCGACATCGGCTACCTGGTGATGGACGTGAACCGCGAGCTCTCGGACGAAGTGCACGCCCGCATCTCCGCGCTGCCGATGAACGTGCGCACGCGGATCCTCTACTGACGATGGCGCACGCACTCGAAGCACGCGATCTCGCCGGGGCGGTCACCGCCGCGCCGGCCTGTGTGCGGGTGGCGCCCCAGCCCGCGGACGTCGCGGATCTGCTGCGCGATGAATCGCGGATGGCCGCGCCGGCGGTGGCGTCCGTCGCGGAGCCGGCGACGCTGGCCGAGCTGCGCCAGGCGCTGCGCTGGCACGCCGAGGCCGGACATCGCATCACGGTGAGCGGCGCGCGCACGGGTGTGGCCGGCGGCGCCGTGCCCGAGGCCGGCACGCACCTCGTCTCTGTCGCGCGTCTGCGCGGCATCGTGGACGTGAACCTCGAGGCGCAGCCGCCCACGGTGCGGGCACTCGCTGGCACGACGCTCCGCGAGCTGCATGCGCTACTCGCCACCAAGGCGCCGGGCTGGACGGTGCCACTCGATCCCACCGAAGCGGGGGCGTCTCTGGGCGGTATGGTGGCCACGAACGCGGCCGGCTCGCGCGCGTTCCGCTTCGGCGCCACGCGCGACTGGGTGGAGGGGCTCACGGTGGAGCTCGCCTCCGGCCGCACGCTGGACCTGCGTCGCGGCGCGGACACGGCCGACGGCGACGCGGTTACGCTCGTGGACGGCGACACGCGCGTGGCACATCTGCCGGCCATTCCCAAGCCGCACACCAAGAACTCGATCGGTTACGGCTTCACGCCCGGCGGCGACGTGCTCGATCTCTTCATCGGCAGCGAAGGCACGCTCGGCGTGGTCACCGAGGTCACGCTGCGGCTTGCGCCGTCGACCGAGCCGCGTCTCGCGTTCCTGCAGTGTTTCGCCACCCCGGCGCAGGCGTTTGCACTGGTCGAAGCGCTGCGTGCGGATCGCGCGCTGCGCACGACCGCCATCGAGTTCCTGGACGCGCGGTCGCACGAGCTCGCGCGTGAAACCGGCAAACCCGAAGTGGAGCGCGTGCTCGCGAACGCGCCGCCGAAAAGCTGCTCGGTGTTCGCGGAGTTCGGCTACGACGACGATGCCGGCCTCGAAGCCACGATCGAGCGTGTGCTCGCGCACGTGGCGGCCGCCGGCGGCGACGAAGCGGCGGGCCTTGCCGGCATCGAGGATCAGGTGCTGCGCGACATCCGCGTCTTCCGGCATGCGGTGCCCGAGCGCATCAACGCCACGATCGCCCAGCGCCGGCTGCAGCATCCGACGCTCCACAAGATCGCAACCGACATGGCGGTGGAAGACAAGGACCTCACCTGGGTCTACGATCTCTACACCACGCGGCTCACCGAGGCCGGGCTCGACCACGCGGTGTTCGGCCATGCCGGCAACAACCACTTCCACGTGAACATCCTGCCGAAGGACGACGCCGAACTCGTGCGCGCCAAAGCGATCTACGCCGAGTTCGCGCAGGCGATCGTGGCGCGCGGCGGCTGCGTCTCGGCCGAACACGGCATCGGCCGCATCAAGAAACACTTCCTGCCGGTGCAGTACGACGCCGCGACCCTCGACACGATGCGCGCCGCCAAACGTTGGCTCGACCCCGACTGGCGCCTCAACCCCGGCGTGCTCGTCGACCCCGCCTGAATCCCGAAAAGTCTGGCCCGGCCCAGAATGGGGTCAGACCCCATTCTGGATGGGGCCAGACACTCGTTCCATAAACCGCGCTCTTGCGCCGGGGCGTGCGCTGACGTTTTTGCTGCCTGACGCTCCCGCTCCCTGCTTTTGGGCGTGATTCCTGCCATCGACGGCCGGGCACGAATCCTGCTCTGCAACTGGCACCGCGGCCGGGACCCGCGGCGCGAGGGGACGCATGGAAAAGCGTAAACGCGAGCGCAAGAAGACCCGGTTGTCGATCCGCTTCGGCGCGGAGCGGCCCGACAAGATGGGCCTCATCACCGACGTGTCGGCGCGTGGCATCTACATCGCCACGAACGCCATCCTGCCGCCCGGATCGCCCGTGCGCGTCCAGGTGCCGGTGCCGGGCAGCGAGCCCCTGCAGCTCGACGGCCGCGTGATGCGCGCCCGGCGCGTGCCGCCCGCCTTCGTGATGATCTCGACCGGCGGCATGGGCGTGCGCCTGCTGAACGCGCCACCAGGGTGGAAGACCAGCCAGGCGCTGCCAGACGAGGTCTGAGCCGGCGTCAGTTCGCCGGGCGCAGGCGCACCAGCAGATCCTTCGCGTCCACGGTGTCGCCGAGCGCCACGTGCAGCTCGGCCACCACGCCGTCGCACGGCGCGTACACCGTGGTCTGCATCTTCATCGCTTCCATCATCAGCAGCTTCTCGCCCTTGACGACCTTGCCGCCGACCGACGCGGTCAGTGTGGCGATGAGGCCGGGAATGGGCGCCGCGACCTGCGTGGCATCGGCGAGGTCGGCCTTGGGCCGCGCCTTCGCCTTCGGCGCCACGCTCTTGTCGAGGATGAAGGTGTCGCGCGCCATGCCGTTCAGCTCGTAGCGCACGGTGCGGCGGCCGTCGGCATCCGGCGCGCCCACGGCCACGAGCAGCATGATGAGCATCTTGCCGGGTTCGATCTCGACCTGGATCTCTTCGCCCGGCTGCAGCCCGTAGAAGAAGGCGGGCGTCGGCAGCACGCTCACATCGCCGAACTCCTGCCGATGTTTCACGAAGGTGGTGTGCACCTGCGGATACATGAGGTGCGAGTAGAGCGCGTCGTCGCTCGGTTCGTGCCCGAGCGCCTTCGCCACATCGGCGCGCAGCGTCTCGAGTGAGCCCGGCCAGCCGGGGATCGCGTGAGGCGCGGCCACCGCCGAGTCATACTTCGCGCGCGCTTCGGCGTGCCGCCGTTCGCCGAGCACGACCCGCGACACGTCTTCGGGCCAGCCGCCCTCGGGCCAGCCGAGCCCGCCGCTCAGCATGTCGATCACACTCTCCGGGAACGGCATCGACCCGGGCGCGATGTTCACCACGTCGGCCGGGCGGATGCCCTTCGCGAAGAGGAAGAGCGCCATGTCGCCCACGACCTTCGACGACGGCGTGACCTTCACGATGTCGCCGAAGAGCTGATTGACCTCGGCGTAGGTACGCGCGATCTCGGGCCAGCGGCTCGAGACGCCCATCGACGCCGCCTGTTCCTTGAGGTTCGTGTACTGCCCGCCCGGCATCTCGTGCAGGTACACCTCGGCGCTGCCGCTCTTCGGCGCGCTGTCGAACGGCGCGTAGGCCACGCGCACCTGCTCCCAGTAATCCGAGAGGCGGTCGAGCGTGTGCGCGTCGAGGCCGGTGTCGCGCGGCGTGTGCCGCAGGGCAGCCACGATGGAGTTCAGGTTCGGCTGCGACGTGCTGCCGCTCATCGAGGCGATCGCGAGATCGACCACGTCCACGCCGGCATCACAGGCGCGCAGGATCGAGCCGGCCTGGATGCCGCTCGTGTCGTGCGTGTGGAAGTGGATGGGCACGCCCACTTCCTCCTTGAGCGCCTTCACGAGCTTCGCGGCGGCGTACGGACGGCACAACCCCGCCATGTCCTTGATGGCCAGGATGTGGGCGCCCATGCGCTCCAGTTCCTTCGCGAGCCGCACGTAGTACTTCAGCGAGTACTTGTCGCGCCGCTCGTCGAGGATGTCGCCGGTGTAGCAGAGCGCCGCTTCGCAGACCGCGTGCGTATCCTGCACGGCGGCCATCGCCACGCGCAGGTTCGGCAGGTAGTTGAGCGAGTCGAAGATGCGGAAGATGTCCATGCCGCTGGCCGCGGCATGACGCACGAACCCGGCCACCACGGCGTCCGGGTAGTTCGTGTAGCCCACGGCATTGGCGCCGCGGAAGAGCATCTGGAAACAGATGTTGGGCACACGCGCGCGCAGGGCGCGCAGGCGCTCCCACGGATCCTCGTTCAGGAAGCGCATCGCCGTGTCGAACGTGGCGCCGCCCCACATCTCGAGCGAAAAGAGATCCGGAAGCTGGTGCGCCACCGTATCCGCGCAGGCCAGCATGTCGAACGTGCGCACGCGTGTGGCCACGAGCGACTGGTGCGCGTCGCGGAAGGTCGTGTCGGTCACGAGCAGGCGTTCCTGCGACGCCGTCCACTCGGCGAAGCCCCTGGCGCCCAGCGCCAGCAGCCGCTGTCGCGTGCCGTTCGGCGGCGGGGTACGGAGATCCTGCGGCGCGAGCACCGGCGCCGGCAGCGCGGCGGCCGGCGTGTAGCCCTTCGCGTGCGGGTTGCCGTTCACCACCACCTGGCCCAGGAAATTCAGCAGCTTCGTCGCGCGGTCCTGGCGCGGCGTGAAGCGGAAGAGCTCCGGCGAGGTGTCGATGAGCGTGGTCGTGGCCTGGCCCTCGCGGAAGAGCGGATGCGCGACGACGTTCTCGAGGAACGGGATGTTCGTCTTCACGCCGCGGATGCGGAATTCCGAGAGCGCGCGGTGCGTGCGGGCGAGCGCGATGTCGTAGCTCTGGCCGCTGGCGATGAGCTTCACGAGCATCGAGTCGTAGAACGGCGTGATGACGGCGCCCGAGTAACCCATGCCGCCGTCGAGGCGGATACCGAAGCCACCCGGCGAGCGGTAGGCGAGCAGGCGCCCGTAGTCCGGGATGAACTTGTTGTCGGGATCTTCCGTCGTGATGCGGCACTGAATCGCGTAGCCGTTGCGCGGCACGTCCGCCTGTTGCGGCATGCCCACGTCCGGCGAATGCAGCGCGTGGCCCTGGGCGATGAGGATCTGCGCGCGCACGAGGTCGAGGCCGGTGATGACCTCCGTGACCGTATGTTCCACCTGGATGCGCGGGTTCATCTCGATGAAGAACCACTGGTGGCGGTCGAGATCGTAGAGGAACTCGATCGTGCCGGCGTTGTCGTAGCGCACCTCGCGCGCCATGCGCACGGCGGCGTCGCAGAGCTCGGTCACCACCGCCGGCGGCAGCCCGTAGCTCGGGGCGACCTCGATCACCTTCTGGTGGCGGCGCTGCACCGAACAGTCGCGTTCGTGCAGGTGGATGACGTTGCCGTGTCTGTCGCCGAGGATCTGCACCTCGATGTGTTTGGCGCGCGGGATGTACTTCTCGAGGAACACCGCCGGGTTGCCGAAGGCCCGTTCCGCTTCACCCTGGGCTTCGTCGAGCAGCGCCGTGAGGTCCGCGGCCGCGTGCACGACGCGCATGCCGCGTCCGCCGCCGCCGAAGGCCGCCTTGATGATGAGCGGGAAGCCGATCGTGGTGGCGATGCGCAGCGCGTCGTCGCGATCGGTGACCGGCTCTTCCGTGCCCGGCAGCGTCGGCACGCCCAGGCGCGTCGCCAGTGTGCGGGCGGCCGTCTTGTCGCCCATCGTCTCGAGCAGCTCGGGCCGCGGCCCCACCCACACGATGCCGGCCTCTTCGACCGCGCGCGCGAAAGCCGCGTTCTCCGACAGGAAGCCGTAGCCCGGGTGGATGGCGGTGACGCCTTTGTCTTTCGCCACGCCGACGATCGACTGGATGTCGAGGTAGGCGGCCACCGGGCCCTTGCCGTGGCCGACCTGGTACGACTCATCCGCCTTGTAGCGGTGGATGCAGAAGCGGTCTTCCTGCGCGTAGACGGCAACCGTGCGCAGGCCCAGTTCGTTGCCGGCGCGGAAGATGCGCACGGCGATCTCCGACCGGTTGGCGGCCATGAGCTTGCCGCCCGGACGGACGACGGGTGTTCCGGTGGACATGGCCGACACCTCGAGCGGGACGACGGGTCAGAGCATCGCGCGGAACGCCGCCGCCAGCATCGTCGCGCCGGCGAACACGAGCAGCCAGAGCACGCCGTTCCGGAACGCGATCGGGCTCATGCCGGTGTAGATCTTCGAGCCGTAAAGCGAGGGCACGATGAGCGAGCCGGCCACCACCGCCATCTGCGGGTAATGCTGCGGGCCAGTGCGGCCCGCGAGGACGAGCGAGACGAACGTGGCCGAGAGCACCACCAGGTTGAAGTTCTGCAGCACGGCGCGGTGTTCGTCTTTCGTGTAGCCGCGCAGCGTCGCCCAGAGCGCCGGTGCCAGGCCGCTGAAGCCGCTGAGCGGCGCCATCACGCCGCCGAGCAGGCCCACGAAGGCGTCGGCGAAACGTCCGCCATGCGTGATCTTCGGCAGCTTCGCCGTGGCGAGCATCGCGCCGCAGCACACGACGAGCATGGCGCCGAGCACGAGCTTGAAGCGGTTGGGATCGAGCGACGCCAGCACCCGATTGCCGAGCGGGATGCCGATGACGCTGCCGAGCACGAAGGGCCAGAGCAGGTGCAGGTGCCAGCCGCGGCGCACCCGGATGACCGAGATGATCTGGCCGGTGACGCCACCGAAGACCGCCATCACGGCGGCGAGCTTCGGATCGACGCCCCACACCCAGATCGCCATCGCCACCATCGCGAAGGCGAATCCCGAAATGCCCTGCACGAGCCCCGCCACCGCCGCTCCGAACGCCAGCACCCACATCTCAGACATCGTGTGACCGATCCCTCGCGGAGACAGGCTCCGTGGAAAACGATGATTTTATGCTGGTTTGCGTCGCGGCGCAGCAGTCAGCGCGACTGATGTTGCGGGTGCGGCGATCCGTCTCAGCCGAGGGGCAGCGGTGCGAAGCCGCGCCAGAGATACCAGACGCCCATCACCAGCACGAACACCTGCGACACGCGGTTCAGCGTGAGGCGATGGCGCACGAGGAGCGTGTCGGCGAGCGAGATGCCAAGCAGGGCCGGTGCGGTGCCGAGGCCGAAGGCCAGGAGCGCCGTCGCGCCTTCGAGGGCGCCGCCCCGGGCCACGGCCCCGGCCACGGCCGAATACAGCAGACCGCAGGGCAGCAGGCCCAGGAAGAGCCCCACGACCACCGGATGCCCGGGCATCCGGCCCTTCATGAGGCCGGTGATGCGGCCGAACCAGGCGCCGTGTGCCTGGGTGCGCGGAGTCCAGCCCGTCAGGCTCACCATCGCAAACGCCACGAGGGCCAGCCCCGCCAAGATAGCCGCAGCCCGCTGCATCCCCACGAGGCTGCCCGCCACCTCGACCAGACCGCCGAGGGCTCCGGCCAGCGCGCCGAGCATCGCGTAAGTCAGCACGCGGCCGGCCGTATACCAGAGCTGGGCGCCCGCGGCGGAGTGCCGGCCCTCGGGCACGCCGAAGCGCCGCGCCACGATCATCACGAACGGCGAACACATGCCCACGCAGTGGGCGACGCTGCCGACGAGCCCCAGCACGAGGAACGCCAGCAGGTCGGCTTCGACGCCGGCGCCGTGCAGCATCCCCCCGTGGTGGGCCATGGGCACTACGAGTGGTACTCCAGACACTCGGCGAGTGACGGATCCTTGAGCGGCACCGCGCCGTGGCGGGCGAGCGCCCAGCCGAAGACCAGCGTGAAGAGGCCGAGGAAGCCGAGCGTGCCGGCGAACTCGACGAGCGGCAGGTGCGCGTGCGCCGCTTCACCGCCGTGGCCCACGGCCGGCCCCACCATCAGGTAGAGCTCCCAGAACTGGGCGAACAGGATGAGCATCGCCACCGGCACGAGCCGGCCCGGGCTGCGCTTGCCGGCGCGCGGCAGCATCAGCAGGAAGGGCACCACGAACTTGAACACCGGCAGCAGCAGCATGTACGGCAGCCAGCCGTTGTCGGCGCGGCGCAGGAAGTAGACCGTTTCCTCGGGGATGTTCGCGTACCAGATCAGCATGAACTGGCAGAAGTAGATGTAGGCCCAGAAGCCGGTCGTCGCAAACACCATCTTGCCGAGACTGTGCAGGTGATTCTCGTTGAGGAAACCCTTGAGCACGCCGGCGCTCACGAAGAGCCCCGCCACGATGGCCACGAACGCCGTGCCGGTCTGCAGCACGTCGGTGAAGACGAGCACCGCGAACATCGTCGAGAACCAGTGCGCGTCGAGCGACAGCAGGAAGTAGAAACTCACGATGCTGAGCGTGAGCGCGAAGATCACCATGAAGATGGCCGAGGCGTTGCGCGTGGTGCGCGTGGCCGCCATGCCGCCGTCGCGATCCTGACGCCGCGAGACGCCGACGATCCACGTCGCGAACACCACCCAGAGCAGCAGGCTGCCGCCCACGAGCGCGCCGAACATCCCCATGTTGAGGAACGGCGCCTTATGCGTGAGGAGGGCATCGGCGGCGACGGCCTCGGTGTCGGACCAGTGGTAGAGCGAGTGCGCGCCGAAGGTCACGAGCATCGCCAGCACGCCGCCGGGCACGAGCCACGCCGTCATCGCTTCGGGAATGCGGCGCATCGTGACCGACCAGGCGCTGCCGGCGAGCGTGAGGATGGCGAGCCACGCCACGCCGAACACGCCGAGGCCGAGCGCGAAGAACATGCCGATGAGATACGTGCTCCAGGCGAGCGTAGCGTCGTGGCTGAAGGCCCACGCGATCGCTGCGGCGCCGACGAGCACGGCCACGCCGGCCAGGCCCTGCACGAGCCCCGGCAGGCCGACGCGCCCTGGCGCGTCTGGCAGCGTGTGGGAGTGAGACGCACTCATGACTGACCTCCGGGAACCGGACTGACAGGAGTCGAGGGAGTCACCGACTGGCCTTGGCTCGCCGAAGCCCCCGCCGAGGGGGTCACGAGCGAGGCGGGGGCGGAGGCGGCCGGCGAGGCGGGGGCCACGGCGGCAGGTGGCGCCACGGGCTCCTGCGACTGCATCTGCCGGATGTAGTGCACGACCGACCACGTGTCGCGCGCGTCGACCTGGCGCGCGTGGCTCGGCATCGAGCCCTGACCGCGCATCGGCCGGTGGAAGATCTCGCCGTCCGGCCAGTCGCGCACGCGCTGCGTCATCAGGCTCGGCGGCTTCGGGAAGAGCGAGGTGACGAGGCCGTCACCCGCGCCCTTCGGGCCGTGGCAGGTGATGCAGACGTTCTCGTAGACGAACTTGCCGTGGGCGATGACATCCGGCGTGGCCTGCAGCGGGTTCACGAGTTCGAGGCCGGCCCGCGTCGCCTCGGCCTGCAGGTACGGATACGGCGTTTCGTCGGCGGCCACGGCGCCGGCCGGGGGCTCGAGCACACTCGACGGACGGCCGCCGAAGACATCCGCGCGCTGCGGCTTGAACTTCGGCTGGTCGATCATGTCGAGCCGGTTGCCTTCGCGATGCGGCGCGCGCCCGGCCGGCAGGCCCAGATCGCACGCGGCGACGCCGAGCGTCAGCGCGGCCACGGCCACGAGGCCGGCGCGTGATGAGCGGGCGGGCTTAGACATCGGCCCCTCCGTTGATGAGCCGGACGTTGCCGGCGCCGAGCGACCGCGCGAACTGCTGCGCGCCCTCGGCCTGCCATTTGGGGTCGGTCGCCGAGATCCACAACACGAAGCGATCGACGGTGGCGCCGGTCGGGACGTCCGGCGGCGGTTGGGGCACGGTGTCCCTCTTCCCGGCGATGATGGCGATGGCGGCACTGCCGAGGGCCGCCCAGAACACCATCGCCTCGAAGGTGACCGGCACGAACGACGGCCACGCGGCGTGCGGCTTGCCGCCGAAGTTCATCGGCCAGTCGTAGACCATCACGTAGTTCTGCAGGCCCTGCGCGAACAGGATGCCGCCCAGGGCGAGGGCCGCCGTGGCCCACGGAATCCAGGAGCGCTTCTGGCCCATCGCGTCGTCGAGCCCGTGCACGGGGAACGGCGTGAGGAAATCGAAGTGGGTCCAGCCCGCGTCGCGCACCTTCACGGCGGCGGCGAGGGCCTCGGCGGGTTCGTAGAACTCCGCGAGCACGCCGGTGGTGGATATCGGCATCATGGCGTCAGACCTCCTGCAGCGTCGCGCCGGACGAGGCGGGCGACGGGCCAGCACTTCTGGCCACCCTGGGATCCATCACGCCCTTCACTTCCGACATCGCCACCACGGGCAGGAAGCGCACGAAGAGCAGGAAGAGCGTGAAGAACAAGCCGAACGAACCGAGCAGGATCGCGTAGTCCCAGCGCGTCAGCGCATACATGCCCCACGACGACGGCAGGTAGTCGCGGTGCAGCGAGGTCACGACGATCACGTAGCGCTCGAACCACATGCCGACGTTCACGAGGATCGACACGACGAAGAGCACCCAGGTGTGCCGCCGCATCGACTTGAACCAGAAGATCTGCGGCACGATCGCGTTGCAGGTGAACATGATCGCGTAGGCCCACCAGTAGGGCCCGAAGGCGCGGTTGCGGAAGATGAAGCCTTCCCACTCGCTGCCGGAGTACCACGCCATGAAGAACTCGGTGGAGTAGGCGAAGCCGACCAGCATGCCGGTCAGCATCAGGATCTTCGCCATCAGCTCCATGTGGTTGATGGTGATGTAGTGCTTCATCCCGAAGTAGCCGCGCATGAAGGTCATGAGCGTGATGACCATCGCGAAGCCCGAGAAGATGGCGCCGATGACGAAGTAGGGCGGGAAGATCGTGGTGTGCCAGCCGGGGATGACCGAGGTGGCGAAGTCGAACGACACGATCGTGTGCACCGAGAAGACCAGCGGGGTGGCGAGCGCCGCCAGCACCATGTAGGCCGACTCGTAGTGCCGCCAGGCGCGGTGCGAGCCGTTCCAGCCGAAGCTGAGCGCGTTGTAGATGGCTTTGCGCCAGGGGTGGGTGGCGCGATCGCGCACGGTGGCCAGATCCGGCAGCAGGCCCACGTACCAGAAGGTGAGCGACACGAGGCCGTAGGTCGAGATGGCGAAGATGTCCCACGCGAGCGGCGAGTTGAAGTTGATCCAGAGCGGCCCGCGCGCGTTCGGATACGGCACCAGCCAGTAGGCGAACCACGGCCGCCCGAGGTGGATGACCGGGAAGATGCCGGCGCAGGCCACCGCGAAGAGGGTCATCGCCTCGGCGGCGCGGTTGATGCCGGTGCGCCACTGCTGGCGGAACAGGAACAACACCGCCGAGATGAGCGTGCCGGCGTGGCCGATGCCGATCCAGAAGACGAAGTTGATGATGAACGAGCCCCAGCCCACCGGCTGGTTCACGCCGGTCACACCCATGCCGGCGTAGAAGAGCGTGATGAGCGCGAAGACGAGCAGGCCGAGGAACGCGAGCGCCACGCTGAAAGCGATCCACCAGCGCTTCGTCGGGAACTGCTCGGCGTGCATGCAGATGTCGCGATCGACATCCGCCCACGTCTTGCCGCCGGTCACGAGCGGCTCGGCCACCTCGAGGTCGCCGCCGTAGGGGCCGGCGCCCTTCAGCACGATCGGCCGGCCGGTGAGCTGGCTGTCGTCCATCACCGTGGCGTAGGGACTTGCCTCATGCCTTGTCATTACGCACCTTCGTCAGGTAGGAAATCGACGGCTTGACGCCCACCGCGTCGAGGAGCCGCATCGCCCGCGGATGGGCGGCCTGGGCCGCCACCTTCGAGCCGGGCGCGTTCAGGTCGCCGAACGTGATGGCGCCGGTAGGGCAGGCTTCCATACACGCCGTGACCACCGCACCTTCCGGCAGGTGATCCTTGTCGCCGCCGTTGCGTGTCGCCTCGGAGCGGGCGGCGCGCACGCGCTGCACGCAGAAGGAGCACTTCTCCATGACGCCGCGGCTGCGCACCGTGACCTCGGGGTTGTTCTTCATCTGCATCGGCTCGCGGGTGTTCAGTTCCGCGTTCCTGGCGATGCGCGGGACGAGCCAGCGGAAGAACGAGCTCTCCTGCTTCCTGCTCAGTTCCCAGTAGTTGAAGCGCCGCACCTTGAAGGGGCAGTTGTTGGCGCAGTAGCGGGTGCCGACGCAGCGGTTGTAGATCTGCTGGTTGAGGCCGTCTTCGCTGTGCATGGTGGCGGAGAACGGGCACACCGTCTCGCACGGCGCGTTCTCGCAGTGCTGGCACAGCATCGGCTCGAAGAGCGTCTGCGGCTCCTCGACCACCTCGAGCGGGCCGTCCCACACTTCGGCGTCCCAGCCGCCGTCCTTCGTGGGCGCGTCGTAGTAGCGGTCGATGCGGATCCACGACATCTCGCGGCCGTCGAGCATGCCGTGGCGGCCGACGACGGGAATGTTGTTCTCGGCCTGGCAGCCAATCACACACTTGCCGCAGCCGTTGCACTTGCTGAGGTCGATGGTCATGCCCCAGCGCGTCTTGCCGTATTCGTGCAGCGGCCAGGCGGACGGGCCGCCCTTGGTCTGCTCGGTGCCCGACGTCGGATCGGCTTCGTATTTCGTGAGCGTCGTCGTCGGCACGAGCGGCCGGGCGGCGCGGTCGATGACGTCCGATCCCTGCGCTACGGCGAGCGGCTCGTTGCCCTCGGCCTTGCGCAGCGTGACGGGGAAACCCGACGCCACGAGACGTCCGCCCGCGAGCTGCTGCAGCGGGAAGGTGTTCGGGCCGATGCCGGCGCCAATCGCGCCACAGGCGGCGCGGCCGAGGCCGAGCGGCAGCGCCACCTGGTCGTAGTGCATGCCGGCGTGGCGGTAGGCGGGGGCCACGACCTTGCCGTGACCGGCATCGACCTCCACGAGATCGCCGTTCGTGAGGCCCATCTCGTCGAAGCGCCGCGGCGCCATCGAGAGGGCGCCGCCCCAGGTGATGCGCGTCACCGGGTCGGGCAGTTCGTGCAGCCAGGCGTTGTTGCCGCGCCGTCCGTCGGCGTGCGCGAGGTGCGGATAGAGCTGCAGCTCGAGGCCGGACGCGGCCGGCGCGGTGCTGCCGAAGAGTGCGAACGCGGCCGGCTGCAGCACGCGCGGTGCCGCCACCGGAGCCGGTCCCTGCCACCAGCCCACGCGCAGCAGGTCGTTCCACTGCGTGTCGAAGGCGGGTGTGGCCGGGTCGATCGCGAGGCGCGTCGCCCAGGCCGCGCGCAGGTAGTGCCAGGCGAGGCTTGTGCTGCGCGCCCGTTCCGCCGTAGCCGGCAGCGGCGCCGGCACGGGCGCCGTCGCGGCGGTCACCGCGGCACGGGCCGCCGGATCGCCGAGGGCCGCGGCCCAGTCCACGAGCACCTCGAGCAGGCCGCGCGTGTCGAAGAGCGGCTGGATGACCGGCTGCTGGATGGCGGCGACCCCGCGCGGCAGCGTCTGGTCGCTCCAGCATTCGAACGGATGGCTCGTTGGCGCGAGCAGGTCCGCGAGCTGTGCGGTTTCGTCGAGGCGGTCGCCGAGCGACACGAGGGTGCCGACCCTGGCCAGCGCGCCGGGAAGGTCGAGCGCCGCGGGCGCGTCGTAGACCGGGTTGGCGCCGGCCACGATGAGCACGTCCACGCCGCCCTTGCGCATCTCGTCGGCGAGTGCCGCGAGCGCCTGGGCGCTTCCCGAGGCCGGCACGACCGCCGCTGTCTCGTCGAGCAGGCCGGCGTCGAACGCGCCGAGCGTGAGGTTGAGCACGAGCGCGGCCAGTTCCACGGCCGGGCCGTTCGCGGTTTCGCTTGCCGAGCCGCCCGCCACGACCACCGTGCGGCCGGCCGCGGCGGCCAGTTCGCCGGCGAGCGCCTTGAGCGCCGCCGGGTCCACGCCCACGCGCTGCGACACGGTGTCGATGGCGAAGGGGCCGAGCGCACTCGTCACCGCCGCGTCAGCCGCGAGCGGACCGAGCTGGCGCACCACGACGAGTTCGTGCGCGAGCGCCGCGCCGACAGCGCCGAGGTGCGAGTCGCGCACGCGGAGACGGCGATCCGCGTTGGCGCCGGTGAGGCTGAGGCGGCCTTCGAGCTGGATGAAGCGGCTCATGCGGACGGCGCCGGTCTGGTCGGGCGTGCGCCGGGTGGCGAAGTCGCGTTCGAGACCGTCGTCGGGGCGATCGAGGAACTCGGCGCCGAGGCCGACGACGAGGTCGGCCTTGTCGAGGCGCGGCCGGGCGACGTTCGTGTGCCCGAAGGCCTGCATCCAGGCCGTGGCGGCGCCATCGGCCGCGACCGGCGACCACACGACGTGCCGCAGCCCGGTCTGCGCCGTGAGGGCGGCGATGACGGTGGCGAGCGCCGGGCTCTGTACCGGGCCGGTCAGCAGCACGGCCTTGAATCCGGCCGCCTTCACCTTCGTGACGACCTCGGCGCTCACGGCCGTCCAGTTCGACGGCACGGCCATGTCGCTCTTGCGGCGCACCGACAGCGGTCCGCGCGCGCGATCCGGATCGTAGAGATCCATGAGCGCGGCGTGGTGGCGCACGGTGAGACCGCGACCGCTCGGGTCGTTGCCGGCGCCGGTGACCAGAATCGGCCGCCCTTCGCGCGTTCTCACGAGCACCGGCGAGCCGTCGAGCACGGTGTGGAAGTAGCGGGCGCGGCCCATGCCGTCCACGAGGTTCTCGGGCATGTCGTGGAACGGAACGGCGGCTTCGGGCGGCACCTGGCACGCCGTGCTCGCAAGCGCGCCGGCGGCGGCGACGGCGCTCGAGAGGCGAAGGAACTCGCGCCGGTCGATGCCGGTGGCCTCGGGCGGCGGGGTGGTGTCGTGTGCACTCATAACTCGGTCCCTCACCGGTGGCAGGTGATGCAGTCGGTGGACGCCTTGATCTCAGGCTTCCGGTGGCAGTCGAGACACCACTGCATGTTGAACGGCTGCTGCACCGAGACGATGTCCATCTCCTGGACCTTGCCGTGGCAGTTCTGGCACGCGACCATCGGCTGGCCGGCCTC
>CADEFD010000120.1 GCA_902826515.1 uncultured Acidobacteriota bacterium | reverse complement strand
TGATTGGTGACGACGAGCAGCTCGTAGCCGCCGCCCGGACGCGGCTTCGCAACGAGCGCGACGATGTCGGACACCTGGTCGCGCGGCGCATCGAAGCGGAACGACAAGCCGAGCGGACCGCAGCCGCCGTCGCCGTCGCCGAGGCTGATCGGCGTCGCCCACGCCTGGCGGCGGTCGTGCTCGAGCGACGCGAACAGGTATTCGTCCCAGTAGGCCGCCGCGCCGACGACTTCGTCGCCCACCACGCCGAAACTCGACCGCCGCTCGATCGTCACCGGCGGCGCCGTCGCCACGGCGCCCGTGCGCGGCTTCGAGAGCACCACGGTCGCGCGTTCGCGACGGCCGGTGCCGCTGCCATCACGCGGATGCGCGAACAGCAGATCGAACTGCCAGCCGGCCTTGGTGGCCGCGGCCACCTCCGCCGTCATGTCATCGACGTTCTTCTTCGTCGCGAAGACGACGCGCGACTCCCGCGCACCGGCGTCCGCCCCCTGCACGGCGAGCAGCAGGCCGCGCTCCGACAGGCCGGGCCAGCTGCGGAACGCAGGCCGCACGAGCAGCCGCGCGCGATAGCCCTCGGCCGCGGTCGCGGCGATCGCCGCGGGCAGGTCCTCGAGCTTCTCGAACTCCACGAGCCGCCAGGCGCCGGCCGGACGCGGCGGCGTCAGGCGCTCGAACGCGACCTCGTGACGGGCCCCGAACGTGCGGGTCGCGGCGACCGGCACGAAGCCCTGTGCGATGAGGCCGTCGAGAGCGCCGGCGAGATCGCGATCGGACACCACGCGGTATTCGGCCGGCGCACCGGCCGCGGCCGGCGCCTGTAGCACGCCGATCGAACACGGCAGTCCCTCGCTCACGGCAACGAGGCGCAGGCCGCGCCGGGCGCCGCTTTCGAGTTCGCGCGCCAGTGATCCGCCGCCGGCGCGAAACCAGCCCACGGCCCGGTCTGCGGCAGCCGCCGAGGCTCCCGCCGCGAGCAGGGCCGCCGCCAGTGTCATCGCGCCTGCCCGCTGCCACGTCGTCGTCTCGCGCATCGGCGCATCCTATCGCGGTCCGGGCCGCATCGCCCGCCGCCTAGCCGATCGGGCGGCGCGCCGGGCCGGCGGCCTCCCGTAGCGTGGGGGACATGGCATCGATTCTCCGCACGCTTTCCGATGAACTCGCCGCCGCCGCCGAGGCCGTGGCTCCGTCCGTGGTGCAGGTGCACGGACCGCGACGCGCCGCCGCCGGCGTGGTCTTCGACACCGATCTCGTCCTCACATCGAGCCGCGGCCTCGACGCCGGCCCCGCCTCGGTGCGCGGCGGCGACGGCGTCGTGCATGAAGGCACCGTGCTCGGCCGCGGCCGCGTGACGAGCCTGGCCGTCGTCCGTGTGCCGGGCCTCGGAGCGCCGGCGGCGGCCAGTGCCGCGCAGCCCCTGCCCGGGCACCTCGCGCAGGCCGTCGGCCGCACCTGGAGCGGCGGCCTCTTCGTGGCCTTCGCGCCGGTGGCCGTCGTGGGCGGACCGCTGCGCACCGGCCGCGCCACCGAGATTCCGCGCGTCATCCGCATCGGCGTCGCGCCGCACGGCGCGCTCACCGGCGGCGCCCTGACCGATGGCGACGGGCATGTGCTCGGCATCGTGACGGGCACGGCCATCCGCGGCACGGCCGTGGTCGTGCCGTCCGAATACGCCTGGGCCGACGCCCGCGAAGTGGTCGCGACCGGCGGCACGAAACAGGGCTACCTCGGCCTCGGCTCGATGCCGGTGCTGCTGGCAGAAGGCCAGCGCGAGGGCGGACGCGACCGCGGCCTGCTCGTGACGGCCGTCGCCGCCGACGGCCCGGCCGCCGCGGCAGGCATCGTCGTGGGCGACATCATCGTCGCCTTCGACGGCGCACCGGTGGACGATCACGACACGCTCGTCGCCAGCCTGCGCGGCGACCGCGTGGGGAAAGTGGTCACGCTCGGGCTGGTGCGCGGACACGCCGCCGTGGACCTCGACGTGACCGTCGGCGAGCGGCAGGGGCGCTAAGCTCGAACGGTGCCTGTTCCGCTCCGGGTCTACGTGGACGTGGCCGCCACGCCACTGGCCGCGCGTCTGACGGCCGAGGCCGTGCGGGCCGGCTGGATCGTGGTGGCCGCGTCCGCCGACGCCGACATCGTGCTGCGCGCGGGCGACCGGCTCCCTCGCGCGGTGGCGGCGCCGGCGTGGGACGACGATATCGACGCGCCGCGCGAAGCCCTCACGCCGCGTGAACACGACGTGCTGGCGCTGCTGGCGGAAGGGGCGGGCAACCGGGCGATCGCCGAGCGGCTCGGCATCAGCGACCACACGGTGAAGTTCCACCTGACCGCCATCTTCGGCAAGCTGGGCGTGACGACGCGCACGGCGGCGGTGCGGCGGGCGCTGCGTCTCGGGTGGATCGACACCTGATCGACCGGACGGCCGAGGCGGCGCCGGGCGCCGCCCGGCCGCAATCGGCGCGCACGCCTGCCGCATTCTCTGGCACACTGCGCGAGACGCGGCGCCACGTGCCGGGCCGGCGTGAGGAGATCGTGTGATGCGCTTCGTGAGTCTGCCGCTGCTGCTCGGCGCGGCCCTCGTCGCTCTCGCCTGCGGCACGCCGCAGGCGCCCACGCCGGCTGCGGTCGCCCCACCGGCGGTGGTCACGCCGCCCGCGCCACCTACCTCCTTCGTGAACCGCGTCTGGCGCGCCGTGACCGCCAACGGCGCCCCGCGCGACGAACTCTACGTCTTCCTGTCGGGCGGCACGCTCGTCATCACGTCGTCCACCGGCACGCCGATGGTGGGCCGCTGGGCTCACGTGGGCGAACGGGTGACGATGGTCGAAGAGGGCGTCGAGCACACCGCCGACATCCTCACCCTCACCGCCGACGAGTTCCGCATCCGCAGCTACAACCCCGGCGAACCCGTCGAGCTGCATTTCGTGCCGGCCGACGCCGCGCCTCGCGCGCCAGTGCCTTGAGGCCGCCCCGTTCGGTCATACTGCGACGTTCCGGAGGCCCCATGACCCGACGCGATGCCCTGACTGCCGCTGCCGCGCTGACCCTGACCGGCCCGCGCCCGGCCGACGCCCGCGACGCCAGCGACGCGGCGACGCGCAAGCTGCTCGACGACTTCGCCGCGGCGTGGAACCGCCACGACGTCGAGGGCCTGATGGCCTGCATGGCACCCGACTGCGTCTTCGAGGCGGCCGCCGGGCCGGACGTCGCCGGGGCCCGGCACGTGGGCCCCGAGGCCGTGCGCCGCGCCTACGCCGCGGTGTTCGCCACCTATGCCGATGCCCGCTGGAACCAGCCGCGCCATGTCATCGCCGGCAACCGCGCGGTGTCGGAGTGGACCTTCACCGGAACCACGAAGGACGGCGCGCGCGTCGAAGTGAATGGCTGCGACATCTTCACGTTCACGGGCGGCCGCATCGCGCTCAAGAACTCCTACCGCAAGCAGCGCCTCGCCTGAAAGCGGGGCCGGGAGATAATGCCCAACCGGCCGCGCCCACTCGAGCGGCCCTGATTGTCGAGGACACACCATGGCTCGTCTGCTGTTCAGTTGTGCTGCCGTCGTTCTGGGACTCATCGCCACCCCCCTCGCGCAGACCGCGCCGGGCAGCGTGCAGCGGTCCGCGCTCCACGACTTCCGCGTCGTGCCGGTGGCCGAGGGGCTCGTGCAGCCCTGGTCGATCGCCTTCCTGCCCGGCGGCGATCTGCTCATCACCGAGCGCCCGGGCCGGCTGCGCCTCGTGCGCAACGGCAAGCTGCTGCCCACGCCCGTCGCCGGGGTGCCCGAGGTGGCGTACGAAAACCAGGGCGGCCTGCTCGAGGTCGCACTGCACCCGAACTTCGCCAGCAACCGCTTCGTGTATCTCACCTACGCGAAGCGCCGGGCCGATGGCTCGGGCAACACGACGGCGCTCATCCGCGCGACGCTCGAAAAGGACGCGCTCACCGGTGTGACGCAGCTCTTCGAGTCGGTCTCGACCGGCCGCGGCCACTTCGGCGGCAAGATCGCATTCGACGGCAAGGGCCACCTGTTCCTCACGCTCGGTGATCGGCAGGTCCCGCCCGAGGGCAACCTCGAAGCCCATCCCGCGCAGGACCTGACGAATCACCACGGCAAGGTCGTGCGGCTGAACGAGGACGGCACCGTGCCCGCCGACAACCCGTTCGTGGGCAAGGCGCCGGCGAAGCCGGAAATCTGGAGCTACGGCCACCGAAACGTGCAGGGCATCGCGATCGATCCGGCCACCGGCAACGTGTGGACGAACGAACACGGCCCGCAGGGCGGCGACGAGCTGAATCTCGATCGCGCCGGGAAAAACTACGGCTGGCCGGTCATCGGCTTCGGCGTGAACTACACGACCGGCAAGGCGATTCACGCCGGCACGCACCGCGAGGGCATGGAACAGCCGCTGCACATCTGGCTGCCGTCGATCGGCATCTCGGGCGCCATGTTCTATACCGGCGACCGCTTCCCGCAGTGGAAGGGCCAGCTCTTCATCGCCGGCATGGCCGGGGAACAGCTCGGCCGCGTCACGCTCGCCGGCGAGAAGGTGCTCTCGCGCGAGACGCTCCTCCCCGGCGTGGGCCGCATCCGCGACATCCGCCAGGGCCCCGACGGCTACATCTATCTCGCGACCGAAGACCGCGACGGCAAGCCCACCCCGGTCGTGCGCCTCGAACCGGTGGACCGCGGCGCCACGCGGTAGCCGCGATGACTGCCGCACGGCTCGTGCCGTCCGCACGCTCCGTGCGGCTGCTGCTCGCCGTCGCCGGGGTGGTCCTCGGCGGCGTGCTGCTCACCGCGCAGACGCTGGATCGCGCCGCCGTCGACGCGCGGCTCGGCCGCATCTTCCAGGATGGCGCCTACGAGCCGCCGGCCTTCGGGCCGGCGCGCTGGATGGCCGATGGCGCCGCCTACTCCACCGTCGAGCCGTCCGGAGCGGCCGGGGGCACCGACCTCGTGCGCTACGACGCCGCATCCGGCGCGCGCAGCGTGCTCGTGCCCTCCGCTCGCCTCATCCCCACCGGCCGCACGACGCCGCTCGCCATTCGCGACTACGCCTGGTCCGCCGATGGCGCGCGCCTGCTCGTCTTCACGAACACGACGCGCGTCTGGCGGCAGCACACCCGCGGCGATTACTGGGTACTGGACCTCGCCTCCGGACGGCTGCGGCAGCTCGGCGGCGACGCCCCGCCCTCGTCGCTGATGTTCGCCAAGTTCTCGCCCGACGGCACGCGCGTGGCCTGGGTGCGCGCGAACAACCTCTACGTCGAGACGATCGACACCGGCGCCATCACGCCGCTCACGACGAGCGGCTCGGCTACGACCATCAACGGCACGAGCGACTGGGTCTACGAAGAGGAACTCGGCGTGCGCGACGGCTTCCGCTGGAGCCCTGATGGCCTCCGCCTGGCCTACTGGCAGTTCGACACGAGCGGCGTCGGCATCTTCTCGCTCATCAACAACACCGATTCGACCTATCCGGTCGTTACGGCCATTCCGTACCCGAAGCCGGGCACCGCCAACAGCGCCGTGCGCATCGGCGTCGTCGCCGCGACCGGCGGCGCCACCACGTGGATGGCGACTCCCGGCGATGCGCGCGACGACTACCTCGCCCGGCTCGAGTGGCGCGATGCCGCCACGGTCGCGATCCAGCAGCTCAACCGCCTGCAGAACCAGCAGGACCTGCTGACGGCGGACGCCACGACCGGTGCCGTCACCCGCGTGTTCCGCGATCGCGCCGAGACGTGGCTCGACGTCGTGGACACGGTGCGCTGGGTCAACGGCGGCGCCAGCTTCCTGTGGACGAGTGAACGCGACGGCTGGCGTCACGTGTATCGCGCGGCGAAGGACGGCAGCACGACCACGCCCGTGACCCGCTTCGACGCCGACATCCTGCAACTCCTCGGCACCGACGCAGCCGACGAATGGGTGTACGTCACCGCCTCGCCCACCGATGCGACCGCGAGTCACCTCTACCGCGCCCGCACGAACGGCGAAGGCGCGCCCGAACGGCTGACACCGGCCGACCAGCCAGGCACGCACACGTATCGCCTCGCGCCGGGCGGCCGCCTCGCCTTCCACACCTGGTCGCGGTTCGATGTGCCGCCCACGACCGACGTCGTCGAGCTGCCGAGCCACCGCGTGCTGCGCACGCTCACCGACACGACCGCCCTGCGCGCCGCGCTCGCGCCGCTCCTCGCGCGGCCGGTCGAGTTCTTCACGGTGGACGTCGGCAGCGGCGTGACGCTCGACGGCTGGATGCTGAAGCCGGCGTCGTTCGATCCCGCGAAGAAGTATCCGCTGCTCATGCACGTCTACGGGGAACCGGCCGGCGTCACGGTGACAGACCGCTGGGGCGGCGCGACCGGTCTCTTCCACCGCACGCTCGCCGATGCCGGCTACGTCGTCGTGAGCCTGGACAACCGCGGCACGCCGGCGCCCAAGGGCGCGCCGTGGCGCAAGGTGGTCTACGGCGCCGTGGGCGATCTGTCGTCGCGCGAACAGGCCGCCGGCGTGAAGGCCCTGCTCGCGCGCCACACCTTCCTCGACGGCAGCCGCGTCGGCATCTGGGGCTGGAGCGGCGGCGGCTCGAACACACTGAATGCGATGTTCCGCTTCCCCGACGTGTATCACGTGGGCGTGTCGGTGGCGCCGGTGCCCGACCAGACGCTGTACGACACGATCTACCAGGAACGTTACATGGGGCTGCCCGGCCAGAACGCGGCCGGCTACCGCCTCGGCTCGCCCATCCACTTCGCGCAGGGCCTCAGGGGCGACCTGCTCCTCATCCACGGCTCCGGCGACGACAACGTGCACGTGCAGGGCACCGAGCGCCTCGTCAATCGCCTCGTCGAACTCGGCAAACCCTTCGACCTCATGATCTATCCGAACCGCACGCACGCCATCGCCGAAGGTGCCGGCACCACGGTGCACGTCTACCGCAAGATCGCGAAGTACTTCCTCGACCACCTGCCGGCGGGCGGGCGATGAAGGTCGCCATCGTCGGCGGTCCCGGCATCGGCAAGAGCACACTCGTGCGCCAGCTCGGCGACCTGTATCACAACGGCTCGTACGGCGAAGGCGAACAGGGCGTGTGGGATCCGCGCGTGCTGGCCGACATCGAAGCCGGCCGCAATCCCGTGGGGGTCACCGCCTACTTCGGCGAGCTCTACGATGCCAACTACCGCGACGCCGCGACCCACGACGGCCCCGGCAAGGTGATCTTCTTCGAAGGCGCGCGCATCACCCTCGAGGCGCACATCCCGGAGTATCCGGCGGCGGTGCACGACGAGCTGCGCAAGGTGCTCGCGATCGGCGATGCCTGGAACCCCGACGTGGTCATCGTGCTCACCTCGAGCACCGACACCATCGAAAAACACATCCGGCTGCGGGCGCGGCCGTACGAACGCGCCGAGGAGATGGTGCGCCGCTTCCGGCTCATCGACGCCGAATTCCGCCGCCTGGCGCCGCGCTACCCGAACACGATCGTCATCAACCGCGATCAACGCGAGTTCCACGATCGCGACGGCCTGCGGCATATCATCGAGGTGGCGGGGCTGCCGCCCTTTCCCGAAGTGCCCTACCGTCTGATGGACCGCTACGAGCCCGTCTGACGCCGGCGCACCGGCAGCGCCCCCTGGAGACCGCCATGCAGGGACTCTCGGCCGGCACGGCCGCGACGCGGCTGCGTGCGCACGGCCCGAACCGGCTGCCCGACGCCGCCCCCGATCCGCTCTGGCGCCGCATCGCGCGGCAGTTCCAGAGCCCGCTCATCTACATCCTGCTCTTCGCGCTCGCCTTCGACGCCGGGTCGTGGCTGCTCGAGGGCGCCGCCGGCTGGCCGATCGAGGCGCTCGCCATCGGCGTGATCCTGCTGCTCAATGCCGCCCTCGGCGTCTGGCAGGAGCAACGCTCCGAGGCGGCGCTGGCGCGGCTGCGCGATCTGGCCGGCGCGCAGTCGTGGGTGCTGCGCGACGGTGTGCTCGCGAGGCTGGCGAGTGTCGAGATCGTGCCGGGCGACTGGGTGCGGCTCGAAGCCGGCGACCGCGTGCCGGCCGACGGCGTGCTCGCCGAGACCCACGGCGTGATGATCGACGAGTCGGTACTCACCGGCGAATCGGTGCCGGTCGATCGCGCCGCCGGCGAGCCGGCGCTGAGCGGCACGCTGCTCGTGCGCGGCAAGGCGTTCCTCGTCGTCTCGGCCACCGGTCCGGCCAGCGCGATGGGGCGGCTGGCGGCGCTCCTCGGCGGCATTCGCGCCAGCGCGACGCCGCTCGAACGCCGCGTCGATGCCCTGGGCCGGCGGATCGCCCTCTGGGTGCTGGCACTCGCCGCCGGACTCGGCGTGGCGGGCGTCGCGGCCGAGGGCCTGGCGCGCGCCCCGCAAATGATCATCTTCGCGGTGGCGCTGGCCGTGGCCGCCGTGCCCGAAGGGCTGCCCGCGGTGCTCACGGTGGCGCTCGCCCTCGGCGTGGAGCGCATGGCGCGGCACCGCGCGGTGGTGCGGCGGCTCGCCGCCGTCGAAGCGCTGGGCTCGGTGACGGTCATCTGCACCGACAAGACCGGCACGCTGACCGAGAACCGCATGGACGTGCGCGCCCTGGATGCCGACGATGCGGCGCGCGCGGCCACGGCGATGGTGCTCGCAAGCGACGCCGACCTCGCCACCGGCGCCGGCGATCCGCTGGACCTCGGCCTGCTGCGTTACGCCGCCGCGGCCGGCCACGATCCGGCGGCGGTCCGCGCCGCCCATCCCGTGCTCGCCGAACGGCCCTTCGACAGCGCGTGGAAATTCGCCCGCGCGACGGTGCGCGAGCACGGCGCGGCGGTGAGTTACCTGAAGGGCGCGCCGGAAGTGCTCATCGCGCGCAGCACGCTCGGCGAGGAGGCGCGCGCCGCCTGGCTCGCGAAGGCCGACGCGTACGCCGCCGAGGGACACCGCGTCATCGCCATCGCCACGGGCCCTGGCGAGGCCGAAACGGACCTGACGCTGCTCGGCCTTGCGCTGCTGTGGGACCCGCCGCGCGCCGAAGTGCCCGAGGCGGTGCGCACGGCGCAGGCGGCCGGCATCCGCGTCGTCATGATCACGGGCGACCATCCGGCCACGGCGCTGGCGGTGGCGCAACTCATCGGCATTCCCGCCGTGCGCGTGCTCACCGGCGAGGACCTGGACCGCCTGGCCGACGGCGGCCTCACGAGAGCGCTCGACGACGTGCGGGTGTTCGCCCGCGTGCGGCCCGATCAGAAACTCGCCATCGTGGACGCGCTGCAGCGCAAGGGCGACATCGTGGCGATGACCGGCGACGGCGTCAACGACGCGCCGGCGCTGAAGCGGTCGGACGTCGGCGTCGCAATGGGCCAGCGCGGCTCGGACGTGACGCGCGAGGTCGCCGACCTCGTGCTGCTCGACGACAACTTCGCGACCATCGTCGGCGCCGTCGAGGAAGGGCGCAGCATCTACGAGAACATCCAGAAGTTCCTGCGCTTCCTGTTCTCGACGAACCTGTCGGAAGTGCTGCTCGTCGCGCTCGGCGCCGTGCTCGCCTTTGCGTGGAACCTGCGCGACGCGACCGGCGGCCTGCTGCTGCCGCTCACGGCGGCGCAGATCCTCTGGATCAACCTCGTAACCGACGGCGTGCCGGCCCTTGCGCTGGCCTTCGACCGCACGCCGGGGGTGATGCAGCAGCCGCCGCGGCCGCCGCAGGCGCCGCTGCTCGACCGGCCGTCGATGCACTTCGTGGCCGGCGCCGGCAGCCTGAAGGCGCTGCTGGCGCTGGGGCTGCTGTGGCTGGTGCCGCGTCTGGGCCACGACGTGGACGCGGCGCGCGCCGTCGCCTTCCACTTCATGGCGATCGGCCAGTTGCTGCTCACCTATCCGGCCCGCCACACCTGGACGCACCCGCTGCCGAATCGCTACCTGCACACGGCCGTAGCGCTCGGAGTGACCATCCAGCTCGCCGCCGCGTGGCTGCCGCTCACCTCGCGGCTCCTCGGCAACGCCAGCCTGCCGCTGCCGCTCTGGGGCCTCGTCATCGGCGCCGCGCTCGTGTCGTGGGCCTGCGCGGAGGCCGTGGCCCGCCTCGTGTGGCGGCAGGCGCGATAGGATCGCAGGTCGTGAGCCGCGACAACTCCCGCCCTGTCTACTCCACCGCCGCCGGCCGGATCTGCCCGACCTGCGGCTGGCCGGATCGCGACTGCAAGTGTTCCAGTCAGTTCGCGCGTGACGTGGCCGTGCCGGCGAAGGTCGTCGCCAAGCTGCGCCTCGAGAAGAAGGGCCGCGGCGGCAAGACCGTGACGGTCGTCTACGACCTGCCGCAGAACCAGGCCTTCCTGAAGGACCTGGCCGGCGAACTGAAGCGCCTGTGCGGCGTGGGTGGCGCCGTGGCCGACAACACGGTCGAGATCCAGGGCGATCAGATGGCGCGCATCCGCCCGCTGCTCGCCGCCAAAGGCTGGACCGTGAAAGGTTGATGCTCGCCCCGCTGCCCATCGACGCCCGGCTGCCCGCCGTGGTGGCGGCCCTCGCCGCGCGCCGCGCCGCCGTGCTCGTGGCCACGCCGGGCGCCGGCAAGACCACGCGCGTGCCGCCGGCGCTCGTGGACCACGGCCGCGTGCTCGTGCTGCAGCCCCGCCGCGTCGCCGTACGGGCGGTGGCGGCGCGCATCGCCGAGGAACGCGGCTGGACGCTCGGCCGCGAGATCGGCTGGCACATCCGCTTCGAGAAACGCTTCGCGCCGACGACACCGCTCGTCGTCGTCACCGAAGGGATCCTCACCGCGCGCCTCCAGCAGGACCCGCTGCTCTCGGACGTCACGACCGTCGTGCTCGACGAGTTCCACGAGCGCAGCATCCACGCGGACCTCGGCCTCGCCCTCGTGCGCCAGGCCTGGCTCGCGCGCGACGATCTGCGCGTGCTCGTGATGTCGGCCACGCTCGACACGGCGCCGGTGGCGCGTTTCCTCGGCGACTGCCCCGTCATCGACGTGCCGGGCACGACCCATCCGCTCACGATCGACTACGCGCCCGGCGAAGCGGTGCCCGCCGCCGTGCGGCACGTGTGGCCGCGCGCGTCGGGGCACGTGCTCTGCTTCCTGCCTGGCGCGCGCGAGATCGAACGTGCCCGCACGGAGCTCACGTCGGGCAGCCCAGCGCTCGATGCCGAGGTGCTGCCCCTGCACGGCTCGCTCGACGGCGACGCGCAGGATGCGGCGCTCAGGCCGTCCACGCGGCGGCGCGTGATCCTGGCGACGAATCTTGCCGAGACGTCGCTCACGGTGCCCGGCGTCTCGACGGTGGTGGACGGCGGCCTCGTGAAGGTGGCGCGCTACGACGCCGAGCGCGGCATCGATCACCTCGTCACCGAACGGATCACACTCGACAGCGCCGACCAGCGCGCCGGCCGCGCCGCGCGCCTTGGCCCGGGACTCGCGCGCCGCTTGTGGGACGCACGGGACCGCCTGCGCCCGACGCGCGAACCCGACATCGCGCGTGTGGATCTCGCGGCCCCGGTGCTCGACCTGCTCGTGTGGGGCGCGAACCCGTGGACGTTCGAATGGTTCGAGACGCCGCGCGACGAACGTCTCGAACACGCGCTCGAGGTGCTCGCGCGCCTTGGCGCCGTCGAGGGCCCCACCCGCGCACCGGCCGTCACGACGCTCGGCCGGCGTCTGCAGCGTCTGCCCGTGCATCCGCGGCTCGCGCGCATCCTCGTGGAGGGCGACGGCGGGTTCGACGTGGCCGCGGCCTGCGCGCTCCTCTCGGAGGGGCGGACGTTTGCCGGCAGCGCAGCCACCACTTCGTGCGATCTGCTCGCCGATCTCGATCGCTTCAGCACCCAGCCGCCACATGTGCGGCAGCTCGCCCGTGAGCTGCAGCGCGTGGCCGGCGGCGAGACGGCGCGCGAGGGCACAGCCACGGGCCGCGTGGACGAAGGGCGGCTGCGGCGCGCGCTTTTTGCCGGCTTCGCCGATCGCCTCGCCCGTCGTCGCGCCGCCGGCTCCGATCGCCTCGTGCTGTCGTCGGGCCACGGCGCCTCGCTCGGCCGCGAGTCGGGCGTGCGCGAGGGTGAGTTCCTCGTGGCACTCGACGTCACCGCCGCGATGCGCGACGGCGCCGCCGAAGCGCGCGTGCGCATGGCGAGTGCGGTGGACGCGGACTGGATTGTCCCCACGGCCACCGAGACGGCGCATCGCCTCGACGCGGCAAGCGGACGCGTGAAAGCGTTCGCGGTCGCGCGCGCCGGCGCGCTCGTGCTGAGCGAACGGCCGGTCGCCGTCGACCAGGTCGCCGCGGCCGCCCTGCTGGCCGAGGCGTGGCTCGCCGCGACGCCGCGCGAGGCCGACGCCGGGCTCCTGAGACGTCTGCGTTTTGCCGGCCTGGAGGTCGATGTGCCGGCGCTCGTCCGTGACGCGGCGCTCGCCGCCGCGACCGTGCGCGACATCGACCTGCCGGCGCATCTGCCGTTCGCCCTGCGCGCGAAGCTCGACCAGGCGGCGCCCGAGAGCCTGCCGGTGCCGAGCGGGCGGCGCGCTCCGCTCACCTACGCCGACGACGGCTCGGTCGTGGCGTCCGTGAAGCTGCAGGAGCTCTTCGGCCTCGCCGAGACCCCCACGCTCGGGCCGCGGCGGGTGCCCGTCACCTTCAGCCTGCTCGCCCCGAATGGACGTGCGGTTCAGACAACCCGCGACCTGCGGAGTTTTTGGCAGGGGGCGTACCAAGAAGTCCGCAAGGAACTGCGCGGCCGCTATCCGAAACACCCGTGGCCCGAGGATCCCTGGACCGCCGTGCCCACCCATCGCACCACGCGGGCGCTGGGAAAGACGCCGCCCTCGCGCTGATCGGCCCCGCCGCGCGCCGGCGGGTGTCACGCCGTGTCTTGCGGCACTCGGCTTGCACGCGTGGTCCGGTTAACATCAAAGGGAGCGCCCATGTTCTGTTCGTGCCATTCGCCCTGGAAACGTGTTGTCATCCTCACAGCGGCCGCACTCGCCCTGTCGTGGATGGCCGCGTGGGCGCCGGCCGGGGCGCAGCCTGCCGGCACGGGCTACGCGCCGGCCGGGTGGGACGCCGGCCTGAAGCTTCCCGAGGCGCCCGACACGAACCCCGATCCGGACATCGTCGAGGTGCACCTCACGGCGAAGCTCGCCGACGTGGAGGTGGCGCCGGGCCGCACGGTGCGCGCCTGGACCTACAACGGCGGCCTGCCGGGCCCGCTCATCCGCACCAAGGTCGGCAACCGCCTCATCGTCCACTTCGTGAACGAACTCGACGAACCGACCACCGTGCACTGGCACGGCCTGCGCCTCCCGATCGAGATGGACGGCGTGCCGGGCATCTCGCAGGAGCCGGTGAAGAAGGGCGAGTCGTTCACCTACGACTTCGTCGTGCGGGATGCCTCGCTCTACTGGTACCACCCGCACGTGATGTCGGCGGCGCAGGTGGGCTACGGCCTTTACGGGCCGCTGCTCGTCGAGGACCCGGCTGACGGCGTCGGCGTGGCCGACACGACCACGATCGTGCTGAGCGACATCGGCTTCGACGGCAAGGGCGTGCTCGAAGACGCGGAAAGCGGCGGCTCGGCCGGCATGGTCTTCGGCCGCGAAGGCAGCTACGTGCTCGTGAACGGCCGCACGCGCCCCACCATCAAGGCACGCGCCGGGGCGCCGCAGCGCTGGCGCATCGTGAACGCGGCCAAGAGCCGCTTCTTCTATCTGGACCTCGAAGGCCAGGACTGGACGGTCATCGGCCAGGACGGCGGCCTGCAGGCGCAGCCCACGAAGACCAACATCCTGCTCATCACGCCCGGCGAACGCTACGACGTCATCGTGCGGCCCAGCGGCAAACCCGGCACGGAGCTGACGCTGCGCGCGATGCTCTACAACCGCGGCTACGGCAGCATCGAGTACCGCAGCGTGGAAGAGATCATGACGGTGGCGCTCACGAACGAGCCGGCCGTCACGAAGGTGGATCTGCCGGCCGTGTCGCGTGCCATCACGCCGCCGCGGCTCGAAGGCGCCACACCGGTGCCGGTCGTCTTCACGCTGCCGCCGCAGGAAGCCGGGCATTCGGAGTTCCGCATCAACGGCGTGCCCTACTGGAAGGCGAAGCCGTTCCAGGCGAAGCTCGGCGAGACGCAGTTCTGGACGGTGAAGAACGACACCGACTGGGACCACCCGTTCCACCTGCACGGCTACTTCTTCATGGTGGTCGACGACAAGGGCGCGCCGCTGCAGCCGATGGTCTGGAAGGACACGGTCAACATCCCGATGAAGACCACCGCGCGGTTCCTCGTGACCTTCGACGAACGTCCCGGCACCTGGATGATGCACTGCCACATCCTCGACCATGCCGAGGGCGGTCTCATGGGCACCGTCCAGGTGGGCGACGGTCCGGCCACCGAGCACACACATCCGGTGCCGAAGAAGCCGTAGCCTGCATACTGGGGTCAGACCCTATTCTGGCCAGGGCCAGACAAGGGCCAGACCCCAACGCTGATACGCTAGAGGGATCGCGGCCCCGCCGCGGTCCCCACCATGCCTCTCGTCACGCTCGACCATATCTCCCACGCCTACGGCCACCTGCCGCTGCTCGACGACGTCTCGCTGCAGATCCAGCCCGGCGAGCGCCTGGCGCTCATCGGCAGGAACGGCACCGGCAAGTCCACCTTCATGCAGATCGTGAGCGGCGAGCTCACGCCCGACGCCGGCACGGTCTGGCGCGACACCGGCGTGCAGGTGGCGCGGCTGGTGCAGGACGTCCCCCTCGACACCCACGATTCGGTCTTCGACGTCGTGGCCCAGGGGCTCGGCGATCTGGCGGCCGTCATCGCCGCCTATCACCACGCCTCGATCGAGGTGGCGCACGGCAACCTGGAGGCGCTCGACCGCATGGGCCGCCTGCAGCACGAACTCGAGGAGCGCGACGGCTGGAGTCTCGAACAGCGCGTCGAGCTGGTGCTGACCCGGCTGGACCTTCCCGCCGACGCGCCCGTGGATACGCTCTCGGGCGGCTGGCGCCGCCGCGTGCTGCTCGCGCGCGCACTCGTGGCTCAGCCCGACGTGCTGCTGCTCGACGAGCCCACGAACCACCTCGACATCGAAGCCATCGAGTGGCTCGAAGCGTTCCTCGCCGACTACAGCGGTGCCGTGCTCTTCATCACGCACGACCGCGCCTTCCTCGAGCGGCTGGCCACACGCGTCATCGAACTCGACCGCGGGCACCTGACGTCGTGGCCGGGCAACTACGCCACGTTCCTCCAGAAGAAGGAGGAATGGCTGGCCAACGAGGCGCTCGCCGCCGACAAGTTCGACAAGAAACTGGCGGAAGAAGAAGTGTGGCTGCGCCGCGGCATCAAGGCGCGGCGCACGCGTGACGAAGGGCGCGTGAAGCGCCTGATGGAGATGCGCGCCGAACGCGCCGCCCGCCGCAACGTCGTCGGCAACGTGAAGATGTCGGTCGAACAGGCCGAGTCGTCGGGCAAACTCGTGTTCGAGGCCGAGGGCGTGACCAAGGCCTACGGCGACCGTGTGATCGTGCGCGATCTGACGACGCGCGTGATGCGCGGCGACCGCATTGGTCTCATCGGCCCGAACGGCGCCGGCAAGACCACGCTGCTGCGCCTGCTGCTCGGCGACCTCGCGCCCGACTCAGGCACCATCCGCCACGGCGCCAACGTGCAGATCGCCTACTACGACCAGCAGCGCGAGCAGCTCGACCCCGA
>CADEFD010000119.1 GCA_902826515.1 uncultured Acidobacteriota bacterium | reverse complement strand
AGCGGTTCTCGGTGCGCTTCCCGAGCCGGATCGTGCCCATCTGCGTGAGCGAGCCAATCGGCTGGGCCAGCCCCTTCCGGATCGCGAACACGCCGGCAATAGTGGTGGTGGCGACGGCGCCCAGGCCCACGAGCAGGACCCCGAGTTTGCCAGTGGCAGGCGCAATTTCTACTGGTGTTTTCACTCCGAAAATATATCATGCCGCCCCCGCGCGGCCTGGCCGCGCGCGGCGAACCGGCTATCATGGCCGCATGCTCTTCAAGTTCTTCCGCCAGCCCGCAATCGACCCGCTGCAGGTCGCGATGACCGGCGTGAAGATGGGCGAGAAGTTCGTGCTCGTCGGTTGCGATGACCCGGTGCTGCTGGCCGGGCTCGGCGCGAAGGTGGGCCTCAGCGGCGGCGCCGCGGCCGTGCTCTTCGACGACGATCAGGCCGTGCTCGCGCGCCGCGCCGCCGGCCGCGAAGGATTCCTGCTCGAATCGAGCATGTCGCGCGACGGCGTCGTGCCGTTCGACGACGGCGTCTTCGACATGGCGGTCGTGGATGACACCCGCGGCGGCTTCGCGCACCGCGCGCCGGAACTGCGCGCCGCGGTGCTGGCCAATGTGTACCGCGTGCTGCGCAAGGGCGGACGCATCGAGATCGTCGAAGGCCTCGGCGGCACCGGGCCGCTCGCGAAGGCCACCGTCCGGCCCGCCGGCTACGACGCGGTGCAGGCCCTCGAAACGGCAGGGTACCGCCCCGTGCGCGTGCTCGCCGAAGTGACGAACTTCCGGTTCGTCGAGGGGCTGAAGGTGACACCCGCCTGATGCGTCGCGCCGGTGACGCGTCGAAACTTTGAACACGCGGTGTCGGGAAATTCGACACGCTGAATAGCCCCGCGCCCTTCGGTCCCCGCGAGGGACGGGCGTTGGTACCAACCCGCCCACCGTTCGTCTCACCCCCCACCACGTCGGCCCACCTCACGTGCCGTTGGTACGTACCACCGTGCATGTCCCGCCTCGCGGGCACGTGATCTGCACCCTGTCTCCTCCGGCGCCGCGTCTCCCCACGCGCCGCCGTCGTTCATCAACCGCACTGGAGACAGAGGGAATCACATGAGGACCATCCAACGCGCGCTCGGCCTGCTGGTCGCGCTTGCCGCCTTCGCGGCGAGCCCGGTCATGGCGCAGGGCCTGCAGACCGGCATCATCAGCGGCACGATCACCACCGGTGACGGGCTGACGCTGCCCGGTGCCACCATCACCGTCGAGTCGCCTGCGCTGCAGGGCGTGCGCACGGCCGTCACCGACGTCAACGGCAACTACGTCATCCGCGGTCTGCCGCCGGGCGACTATTCGGCGCGCATCGAGATGAGCGGCATGGCGACGCGCACCGAACGCACGGCCGTGGCACTCGGCCGCACGACGGTCGTAGACGCGGTGATGGACGTCGCGACCGTGACCGAAGCGGTGACCGTCGTCGGCGCCGCCACTCCCGTCGTGACCAACTCGGTCGTGGGCGCGAACTTCCGCAAGGCCGACGTCGATGCGCTGCCGATCGGCCGCACGCCGCAGAGCATCGCCGAACTGTCGCCGGGGCTCACCGACAACACCCCGAACGCCGGCCAGTTGTCGATCTCGGGCGGCTTCGCGTTCGACAACGTCTTCCTCGTGGACGGCGTGGACGTGAACGACAACATCTTCGCGACCGCCAACAACCTCTACATCGAAGACGCCGTCGATGAAACGCAGGTGCTCACGTCGGGCATCTCGGCAGAATACGGCCGCTTCTCGGGCGGCGTCGTGAACCTGGTGACCAAACGCGGCGGCAACCGTTTCTCGGGCAGCCTGCGCGGCAACCTGTCGAATCCGGCATGGGCCGACGAGACGCCGTTCGAGACGACCGAGCGGCGCGACGACCTGCAGCTCGTGTCGGAGGCCACGCTCGGCGGACCGATCCTGCGCGACCGGCTGTGGTTCTTCGCCGCCGGCCGCAACGAGAACACGGCCACGCCCTTCAGCTTCGTGGACACGGGTCTGTCGGGCGAAGCGGGCGTGGAAGAAGTCCGCGTGGACGGCAAGCTCACCGCGACCGTGCGCAACAACCACACCTTCCAGGCGAGCTTCCTGAACAGCGAGACGACGCAGACCGGGGTGCGCGGCCTGACATCGTCGGCGGTCGACCCGGCCGTGCTCGTCACGCGCACGATTCCGCAGAAGCTCGGCGTCGGGAGCTGGAACGGAGTGCTCTCGAACCAGCTCTTCGCCACGGCGCAGTATTCGCAGAAGCGCTACGGCTTCCGTGGCGCCGGCGGCACGAGCCGCGACATCATCGATTCGCCCTTCCGCACACGCGGCGGCGGCGGCGTGCCGGCCAGCCGGCTCTACAACGCGCCGTTCTTCGATGCGACCGATCCAGAAGACCGCAACAACCGGCAGCTCGCCGGCAGCCTGTCGTATTTCGTCTCGAGTCCGCGCTTCGGCAGCCACGACCTCAAGGCCGGCGGCGAACGCTTCACCAGCTCCTACAAGGGCGGCAACTCGCAGACCTCGACGGGCTACGTGTTCTATTCGAACTACCTGCTCGACGCCACGGGGAAGCCCGCCTTCAATGCCGACGGCACGCTGACACCGCGGTTCGTGCCCGGCAGTTCGCTGCTCTACAACTGGCTGGCCGTGCGCGGCGCGACGATGGACATCAACACCACCTCGCTCTACGCGCAGGACCGCTGGGCGGCGAGCCCGCACCTCACCTTCGACCTCGGCGTGCGCGTCGAACACGTGCGCAGCAACGCCACCGGCGACATCGTGAGCGCGGACACCGACACGTGGCTGCCGCGTCTGGCCGCGACCTATGACGTGCAGGGAAACGGCAAGTGGGTGGCGCAGGCCACCTACGGCCACTACGCCGGCCGCTACAGTGAGGCGCAGTTCACGGGCAACACCCAGGTCGGCAACCCGAGCCTGGTCATCTCGGCCTACACCGGCCCGGCCGGCGAGGGCCTCGGATTCGCGCCGGGGCTCGACCCGGCCAATTACACGGTGCCGCTCCTCGGGAGCTTCCCGACCGAAAACGTCGCGTTCGCGGACGGCCTGTCGTCGGCGCTCAACCGCGAGTTCACGGCGTCGTTCGGCGGCGAGATCGGCCGCAAGGGCTACGCCAAGGCCACCTACGTGCGGCGCAGGACGTCGAACCTCATCGACGACGTCATCACGCGCGACCTCGGCACGACCACGGTCATCAAGGACGGCGTGGACTTCGGCACCTACGACAACATCGAATACCGCAACGCCGACGACTCGCTGTTCCGCGAATACCAGGCGCTCGTGCTGCAGGGCCGCTACCGCGTGACCGACACGTGGTCGTTCTCGGGGCACTGGACGCTGCAGATGAAGAACGACGGCAACTTCGAAGGCGAAGCGGCGAACCAGCCGGGCGCGCCGTCGCTCTTCGGCGACTACCCCGAGGCGTTCTCGGCGGACCGGCACTTCCCGATCGGCCGGCTCGACGACTTCCAGCGCCACAAGGTGCGGCTGTGGACGACCTACCTGCTCGACATGGGCCGTTTCGGCGCGCTCGATCTGTCGGGCATGCTGCGCCTGAACTCGGGGCTGAGCTACAGCCTGCGCGCCAACGGCGAGGCGCTGAGTGACATCCAGCTCGCCCGCGCGGCCGCGGCCGGCTACGCCAACGAGCCGAACGGCGGCACGCAGACGATCTACTTCGGCGAGCGCGGCTCCGAGACCTTCGAAGGCTTCGCGGTGGCCGACTTCAACGTGGGCTACAACGTGCCGGTGTTCAGGTCGGTGCGGCCCTACGTGAAGTTCGAGCTGCTGAACGCCTTCAACAACCAGAAGCTCACGAGCTTCGACACCACCGTCGCCGCCAACTGGGACGGACCGCTCGACAGCCTCGGCCTGCCGACGACCTTCATCAAGGGACCGCGCTTCGGCCAGGCCTCGCGCAACGGCGACTTCCCCGGCTGGCGCACCGGCCAGACGGGCGGACGCGCGTTCCTCGTAGCCGTCGGCCTGCGTTTCTAGACCACCACGCGGGCGCTACCTGAGACAGGTCAGGTGGCGCCCGCCGTCCACCGCGATGGTGTCGCCGGTCATCCACGCCGCCTTGTCGGAGGCCACGAACAGCACGGCGTCGGCGATCTCGTCGGCCTGCCCGGGCCGGCCGAGCGGATGTGTCTCCTTCGCCCGGTCGAGGAAGGCCGCGTAGCGCGTCTCGTCCATGCCGCCGCGGCGGTGGAGGTTCGTGACGGTCACGCCGGGGTTCACGCAGTTGACGCGCACGCCGTGCGGCGCCCAGTCGAGCGCGGCGCAGCGCGTCAGGTGATCGAGCGCCGCCTTGCTCGAGCAGTAGACGGCGACGCCGGCGAAGGCGCGCAGTCCGTTCACGCTGCTGACGTTCACGATGGTGCCGCGCCTCTCCCGAAGCTGCGGGAAGGCCTCGCGCATCATCCGGAACGGCGCGCGGACGTTGATCGCCATCATGCGGTCGAAGAGCTCGTCGGGCGTCTGGTCGGTCGAGGCGGTTCCGATGATGCCGGCGGCGTTCACGAGCACGTCGATGCCGCCAAAGCGGGCCACCGCCTCCGCCACGACACGCGCCGGCGTGTCGTCGGCCGTCACGTCGGCCGCCACGACCGCGGTGGGCCCGGCCGCCTCGGCCGCCACCGCTTCCAGGGCTGCCTGGTCGCGGCTCACGAGCACCACCGAGGCGCCCTCGCGCGACAGCCCGAGCGCCGTGGCCCGGCCAATTCCCGAACTCGCGCCCGTCACCACCGCAACCTTCCCCGCGAACATTCCCTGGCTCGTCATGGCTGTGGAGTATAGAACCGGGCCGCGTCTTTCTTAGGACAGGGTGTCCCCGCCCCACCACACGTCCCGGCCCGCGGCGGCGACCAGGGCGGACGCCCCGGCCGCGTCTCGACGGAATCCGGCCCGAATCCGCGGGTCGAGGCTCCAGGAGCACGCCACGAGATTCGGCAAGGCTTTTGCGATGGAAGCCGGTGCCGCCATGCCTGACGCCGCCGAATCCGACCTGTATTCGCTCGCCGAGATCGCCGCGGCCGCGGACGTCGCGGATGCCGTCGTGCTGGATCTGGCCGCCCGCGGCCACCTGGCGCTCGTCGGCCCGATTCCCGATGCCGCCCCGATGCACGCCCTCGTGGCCGGTCCGGCCGCCATCGCGGCCGTGCGGGCCCTGGCCTCCGGCACGACGCCCGGCGCCGACGCCCGATCCGTCATCGCGGTCGTGGCCTCCACGGCGAGGCCGGCCGGGCTGCCCGTGGCTCTCTCGACTGGCCTGCACGCCGTCGCCGGCCTCGCCATCGTGGGCATCGCCTCGCTGGGGCTGTCGTTGCGCGCGGCTTCCCCGGTGGACGAGGTCGTGGCGCACGAGCCCGTGCGCCTCGTCTACCTGTCGCTGCCCGGCCCCGGGGGCGGTGGTGGCGGGGGCGGCCTGAAACAACCGCTGCCGGCGCCACGCGCACAACGCGAGGGCACCCACTCCCTCGCGAGCCCGCTGCCGCCGCGCGAGCCTCCTCCGGCGCCCGAACCGCCGCCGCTCGAGCCGCTCGACGCCACGCCGCTGCCGCCGGTGATGGCGCCGGTAGCCTCCGCCCCGTCGGATGCCGCGAACGTGGACGGCGTGATGAAGGACGCGCCGGCCGCGGATTCGCGCGGCACAGGCGCCGAGGGCGGCACCGGCTCAGGACGCGGTAAAGGCATGGGCGACGGCGACGGCGCAGGCATCGGCGACGGCACCGGAGGCGGCACGGGCGGTGGTCCGTATCGGCCCGGCAGCGGCGTCGAACCGCCGCGCCTGCTGCGCGAGGTCAAAGCGTCGTACACCGATGAGGCGCGGCGCGCCGGCATTGCGGGCGAGGTGGAAATGGAGATTACGATTCGCCGCGACGGCTCGGTCAGTGATGTCCGCATCCTGCGCGGACTGGGCGGCGGACTCAACGAACGCGCGGCCGCGGCCGTGCGGCAGTGGCGCTTCGCGCCGGCGCGTCTCAAGGGCACGCCGGTCGATGTCATCGTCGAAGTGGCGGTGGAGTTCACGCTCCGCTGACGGGCGCGAAAGGACATCTGTGATGAACACGCTCATGCTCGTCGTCACGGGGCTCTCGGTCGTGGTGGCCGCCATCGCGTCAGTGTTCGCATGGCGGGCGACGGCCGCCGAACGCCGCCGCAGCGCGGCGCGAATCGCCGCCCTGGCGGCGGCCGCCGACGTCACCGCCGAGAAGGCCCGCCTGCACGCGCGCGGGCCGGCGGTCGTGGAGACACCGGACGGCCTGCACGAGTTCATGCCGGCGCGCGAGGCAGCCGCCGAACCGCACGCCGAGCCCGCCGCATCCACGGGCGCGCTGCTCGGCACGCCGGTGACGGATTCGGGTTCCGGCGGACGCCAGCACGGCCTGCTCGCCGCCGCGGCCGTCGTCTTCGTGCTCGTGGGCGGCGGCAGCCTGGCGCTCCTCGTGAGCGGACGCGCGCCGTCGGTCACCACCGCCGCGGCGGGCGTGCCGCTCGAACTCGTGGCCCTCAGCCACGCGCGGCCCGATGGCCAGCTCGCCATCTCCGGACTCGTACACAATCCGGCCGCCGGGGACACGATCGACCAGCTCGACGCCCACGTGCGCGTGTTCGATGCCGCCGGCATCCTGATCGCCACGCGGTCGGCTCCGGTGGACGTGGCAGCGCTCGCCCCCGGAGCCGACGCGCCCTTCACCGTGACGTTCGGTGAAGCCTCGACCGCCGCCCGGTATCGCGTGAGCTTCGCGAGCCGTGGCACCATGCTCGCGCACGTGGACCGTCGCACCAATCTTCCGGCGGCCGTGACCGCCGACGCGCGCTGAGGAGGCTCGACATGCGCCAGCATCCATGGATGGCCGCGACATCGCTCACCGGGGCGCTGCTGCTCGTCGCCTCCACCCCGGCGCTGCACGGCCAGGACGGCTTCCGCTTCCGGAGCGGCGTCGAACTCGTGAACGTCAACATCACCGTGGCCGACCGCACGGGACGCTTCGTCGAAGGGCTGCGGCAGGAAGACTTCATCGTCTACGACGACAACAAGGAGCAGGAGGTCACGCACTTCTCGGCTGAGCGCGTGCCGGTGAGCCTCGGCGTGGCGCTCGACACGAGCGGCAGCATGGTCGGCGAGAAGATCGCCTCGGCGCGCGCCGCCATCGACCGCTTCCTGCTCGAACTGCTGTCGCCGGAAGACGAAGTGTTCTTCATGCGCTTCGGCGCGAGCGCCGAACTGGTCAACGACTGGACGAACGACAAGGCGCTCGTCAGCCGGCGGCTCGCTCGCATCAACCCGGCCGGCGGCACGGCGATGTACGACGCGGTGGCGGAATCCGTGCCGATTGCGACCCAGGGCCAGCACCGCAAGAAGGCGATCCTGCTCATCTCGGACGGCAACGACACCAACAGCAGCACGTCGGTCTCCGACGTGAAGCAGATGATTCGCGAGACGGAAGTGCTCGTCTACGCGGTGGGCATCGACGGCAACTCCGAGTCCACGTTCGGCGGACGCTCGACGCCTCCGGTCGCGCGGCGGCCACCGCCCCGCATGCCGTTCCCGTTTCCCGGCGGCGGCGGACGCGGCGGCGGGCGCAGTCCGTGGCCTGGCGGCGGCTTCCCCGGATCGGGCGGAGGCGGCGGCGGACGCGTCTACGGCGGCGGCGCTGGCAACGACGATCGCGTGAACGCGTCGGCGCTGCGTGAACTCACCGACGACAGCGGCGGCCGCACGGAGATCGTGCGCACGGCGCGCGACCTCGATCCGGCCACCGAGAACATCGCCGACGAGCTGAGCAAGCAGTACTACCTGGGGTATCCCGCACCCGGACATCGCGACGGCCGCTGGCACACGATCCGGGTGGAAGTGAATCGGCCCGGGTACGTCGTGCGCGCGCGGCGCGGCTACACGGCGGCGAAGTAGACGCCCGGCGGAGGGACCCGCGCGAGACGCCGCTCACTCCCCTCTCTGCGCCTGCGGCGGCGTCCCTCGCACGGTCCGCCTCGGCTGGACGGTCTCCATTTCGCGACCGCTGCGCTGCCTCGCCCTCCTGTTCGTTCCACCCCACCCGCAACCTCGACGCCTCCTGGTCGCTGCCGGCGCCGCCTGGCACGTACTACGTGCGCGTGCGCGCGGCCAATGCCTTCGGGTTCAGCGGGACCACGAACGAGGTGACGGTGGTCGTGCCGTAGCCCCCTGAGGACGGCGGCATCCGCGCCGTGGGACGGCCGCGGGCCAGACGGTCCGCCGGCGCCGTCGATCGCGCGGATTCCGGCGGGAATCCGCGGATCGCGCCCACGACACGCGTTGGCATGCGCCTCGCAGTAGGAGCCGGTGTGCGGCACGAGTGCCGCATCCGCCGGCCAGCGGCGGCAGGCCCCCTGGAGTGGACGTCATGGCACTGCGACCCGTTTTTCTCGCCTTCGCACTCGTCCTCGCGCTCGCCGGCTCGAGCGCCGCGCAGGAACGCAAGAACCTGCAGGTGTTCAACGACATCTCGACCGAGGTCAACCGCTACACCCAGTTCACGATCTTCGACAGCGTCGAGGCATCGATCGCGGATGGCCACGTGGTGCTCACCGGCTGGGTGACGATGCCGTTCAAGAAGACCGACATCGAACGCCGCGTCGCGAAGGTGGACGGCGTGCGCGCGGTCACGAACAACATCCAGGTCACGCCGGTCTCGCAGTTCGACGACGAGCTGCGCTTCCGCATCGCCCGCGCCATCTACGGGCATTCGTCGTTCTGGAACTACGCGGCGATGGCCAACCCGCCCATCCACATCGTGGTCGTGCGCGGGCGCGTCACGCTGACGGGTGTGGTGAACAGCAACGTGGAACGCGTGCTGGCACGCTCCCTGGCTGTCGGGTTCGGGTCGTTCGAGGTCAGGAACGACCTGCGCACCGACGCCGAAGTGCGCGAGTCGCTCGAGAAGATCACCAACTGAGCGGTCCCGGGGCGCTCGCGGCTATCATGGCCGTATGCGCCCCACCCTCATCGCATTCGCCCTCGCCACCCTCGTTGCCCCGTGTGTTGCCGGGGCGCAGCCGCCGGCCCCCACGAAGGGTCCGATCATTCAGGACTTCGGCCCGGTCTACACGGTGCCCGATCCCGGCCTCGCGACGCCGATGCTGCAGGAACTGAAGCTGCGCTTCGACGTCTCCGAGGCGAGTGCCGATCCGAAGGCGCTCAGCGCCCGCCTCGAAACCGCCGCCCGCTTCCTCAACATGCACGGCAAGGCCGGCGTGTCGGCCGAACGGCTGAAAGTGGCCATCGTCGTGCACGGCGCCGCCTCGAAGGACGTGCTCAACAACGAGGCCTACCGCAAGCGTCACGGCATCGACAACCCGAACCTGCCGCTGCTCGAGGCACTGAAACGTGCCGGCGTCCGCGTGTATCTCTGCGGACAGTCGGCCGGCTCGCGCGGCATTGCCGCTGCCGAGATGGCGCCGTCGGTGCAGATGGCGCTCTCGGCGATGACCGCGCACCTCGTGCTGAACGCCGAGGGCTACGTGCTCAATCCGTTCTAGACACCAGGCGGCGGTGCGGCAGCCTGGCCGGCGACGGCTTTCACGAGGTGGAACTCGTCGCGGATGGGGATGCCGGCAAACCCGGCAATCGCCACGCCGTTCACGCCGCTGATGGCGTCGGTCAACACTTCGATGAGCCGGTAGCCGCGGCGCTGGTAGAAGTACAGCGCCGGCAGGTTGTCGTTCGTCGTGGTCACGGCAACGCGCGTGGCACCGGTGGCCTGCGCCACCTGCTCGGCGTGATCCACGAGCCGCGCGCCGACGCCCGACCGCTGCCATTCCGGATCGGTCGCCAGCGCCACGATCTGCAGCGTATCGCCGCTGCGGCGGTAGGCGAGCGCACCCGCCAGGTCACCCTCCATGTCGGCGACGAACGCCGGCACGCTGCCGTCCTGGAACTCCACCCCGAGGGCGGCCACGCGGGCCGGGCCGAAGTCGCGCAGGAACAGGCTGGCGATGCCCACGCGATCGTCGTCCACGGCTTCGCGCACGTCCACCGGCGGCAACTGCACATGGGGGCGGCAGCCGCAGACGATCTGCAGCCGCGCGTCTTCCCAGTCCACGAACTTGCCGCAGCGCGAGCAGCGCAATACCGAAGGTTTGGAGCCGAACGGCGCTTTGGGCATGACAGGACGATCCGGGACGGGGAAAACGGTCAGACCGAGGCCGGCGGCGTCTGGCGCTTCCCCTTGCGCCCGACCCACCAGATGAAGAACGCGAGCGTGGCGATGGCGAGCACCGCCATGCCGCCGAAGAGCGCGAGCGTCTGGAACAGGATCGAGTCGCGTTCGAGGTGCACTTCGATCGCGAGCGGCTCGCCCTTGGCGCGGGCCGTGAGCGGCTGTTCCCAGGTGATGATGTTGCCGCGTTCGATGGTGCGGCTCGGCGCGTTGTGGAAGGGCACGCGGCTCGGCAGGTGCAGGCGCACGGCCACGAGCTCATCGCCCTGCCAGCCGACATTTCCCGCGTCCTTGCCGGCGGCGCCCGTCAGGCGCTGGGTGAACACGAACACGCCGTCCTTCTCGACGAGGCCGTAGGCCGACCACGCAAACGGCGCGCCCTGCGACAGCGTGCGGATGTCGTCGGTTTCAATGCGCAGGTGCACGTAGCGCCGGCCCTCGCGCCGCGAGGTGCTCACCGAGGCCACGCGCGCGCCGGGTCCCTGGAACCAGGCGCGGACGTCGTTGCGGTCGAGCCGCGCGTTCGGGTCGAGCGGCAGGGGCGCATCGCGCAGGGCCACGAGCGCCGGCACCGCGGCGTTCACATAGACGGTGGCCGATCCGTCGAGGTCGAGGTAGACGTCCTCTTCGTATTCGTACTTCCGCGTGATGACGTTGCTGCACGACGCGCCGGCGAGCGCCGCGGCGAGCACCGCCAGCCGCAGCAGGCCGACCCAGGGCAGCCGCGCGCGCGCCCCGGGCTTACTCGTGACCACCAGTCATCACCATCTGCATCATAATACCGGCCTCGCCATGTCCGAGCCGCGGTCGCTCTTCCTCATCGACGGCAGCAACCAGATGTATCGCGCCTACCACGCGATCCGTGGGCTGACCGGTCCCGACGGCCGTTCCACGAACGCCGTCTACGGCTTCGTGACCATGCTGCGCAAGCTGCTGGCCGATCACAAGCCCACCCACATCGCGGCGTCGTTCGACCTGCCGACCGACACCTTCCGCGACAAGATCGTCGCCGACTACAAGGCCAACCGGGCGCCGATGCCCTCGGATCTGGCCGAACAGATTCCGTGGGTGCACGAGGCCTGCGAGGCGATGGGCGTGCCGATCCTGACGAGCGAGGGTTTCGAAGCCGACGACGTCATCGGCACGCTGGCGAAGAAGGCCGCCGCGGCCGGCTTCCAGGTGGCCATCGTCACCGGCGACAAGGACTTCTTCCAGCTCGTGGACGGGCCCGTCCGCGTCTACAACCCGAAGGACGACGGCGCCTGGTTCGACGCCGAGGGCGTGAAGACGAAGTTCGGCGTGGCCCCGTCGCAGGTGGTGGACGTGCTGGCGCTCATGGGCGACACGAGCGACAACGTGAAGGGGGTGCCGGGCATCGGCGAGAAGGGCGCCCGCGACCTCATCACCACCTACGGATCGCTCGACGCGCTGCTCGCCGCCGCCGGCGAGGTGAAGGCGAAGAAACAGCGCGAGGCCCTTCTGGCGCACGGCGACGACGCGCGCCAGGCCCGGCAGCTCGTCACGATCCACACCGACGTGCCGGTGCCCTTCGAGGCCGAGGCGCTCACCTTCCGCGGCGCCTCGCGCGAGCGCTGCTACACGCTCTTCTCGAATCTCGGCTTCCGCACGCTCGTGACCGACTACGCGCCCTCGGCGGAATCGGTGACGAAAGACTATGCCGTGGTCGAATCGGCCGAGGCCGTCGCGGCGCTGGCCGGCGAGATCCGGGCCGCCGGCCGCGTGGCGCTGCACGTGCTCGCCGACGGCGACGCCGGCATGCGCGCGGACGTGGCCGGGCTCGTGTTCGCGACCGGCCCGCGCGCCGCCCGCTTCCTGCCCTTCGGCGCCGCGACGCTCATGAGCGAGGCCGGGCTCGACCGGGCGGAGACCTTCACGGCGCTGAAATCAGTGCTCGAGGATCCGGCCATCGCCAAGGTGGGCCACGACCTCAAGTTCGCCACCGTCGTGCTCGCGCGCCACGGCATCACCCTCGCCGGCCTCGACCTCGACACGATGCTCGCCGCCTACCTGCTCGATGCCTCGCGCTCGAGTCAGGACCTGGAGCCGCTGGCGCTCGAACAACTCGGCTATCGCGCCCGCCTCGCCGACGACGTGCGCGGCAAGGGCGCCAAGGCGGTTGCCTTCACGACCCTCGCGCCCGAACGCGTGCTCGACTACGCCGGGGAACGCGCCGACCTTGCCTGGCAGCTCGCCGAACGCTTCGCGCCGGAACTCGACACGGCCGGCGTCGCCTCGGTGTACCGCGATCTCGAGCTGCCGCTCGTGCCCATTCTCGCCGGGCTCGAACGCGCCGGGGTGAAGGTGGACACGCAGGCGCTGGCCAGCCAGGCCGCGCACATGGAACAGGAGATGGGCACGCTCGCCGCCGAGATCTACAAGCAGGCCGGCGAGACGTTCAACATCGGCTCGCCCAAGCAGCTCGGCGAAATCCTGTTCGACAAGCTCCAGTTGCCGGTGCTGAAGCGCACGGGCACGACCCGCACGCCGTCCACGGCCGTCGAGGTGCTCGAAGAGCTCGCGCTCACGCACGACCTGCCGCGGCTCATCCTCGACTGGCGCAGCCTGTCGAAGCTGAAGGGCACCTACATCGACGCCCTGCCCTCGCTCGTGCACCCGGTCACCGGGCGCGTGCACACCGTATTCAATCAGGCCGTCGCCGCCACCGGACGCCTGAGCAGCAGCGATCCGAACCTGCAGAACATCCCCATCCGCACGGCGCTCGGCCGCGAGATTCGGCGCGCGTTCGTGGCCGAACCGGGCCATGTGCTCATCTCAGCGGACTACTCGCAGATCGAGCTCCGCGTGCTCGCGCACCTTTCGGGCGACGAAACGCTCACCGCCGCCTTCGCGCGCGGCGACGACATCCACGACCAGACGGCGCTGAAGGTGTTCGGGCCGGAAAGTGGCCTCGACCGCCACGAGCTGCGGCGGCGGGCGAAGATCGTCAATTACGCGCTGCTCTACGGCAAGACGGCCTTCACGCTGGCCAAGGACATCGGCGTGTCACAGGCAGCGGCGCAGCAGTTCATCGATGCCTACTTCGCGGGGTTCCCGCGCGTGCGCGGGTTCATCGAACAGACGCTCGAAGACGGCCGCACGACCGGCGTGGTGCGCACGATGTTCGGCCGCAAGCGTCCCGTGCCCGAGCTGACGAGCCGGAACGGCCAGATCCGCGCCGCGGCGGAACGTATGGCCGTCAACATGCCGATTCAGGGCACCGCGGCCGACATCCTGAAGCGCGCGATGATCGACGTGGACCGTGTGCTCGCCGCCGAGGCGCCCTCGTCTCGCATGATCCTCACCGTGCACGACGAACTGCTGTTCGAAGCACCGGCGGCGGATGCGGACCGCGTGGCCGAACTCGTGCGCACGACGATGGCCGAAGGTGTGAAGCTCGCCGTGCCGCTCGACGTGGACGTGGGAGTGGGGGAGAACTGGAAAGAGGCGAAGCCCTAGTCCCTGTTCCCTTGGTCCCTGTTCCCTGCTATTTCCACTTCTGCTTGAGCAGTTCCCACTCGGCGCGCAGCGCCGTTTCGCGGCCGGCACGGTCGGCCTCCGCGACGTCCTTGCCGCGGTCGGGGATGATGCCTTCACGCACGAGGCGGTCGATGTCAGCGCGCAGTGCGATCGAGCGCACGCCGGCCAGCGGGGCGCGCACCCAGGCGGCAATCGCCGCCTGCCAGGCCCGGTCGGTCTCACCCTGGGCACGCAGAGCCGCCACCAGCCAGTAGGCGGCCGCGCGCGAGCCCGGGTTCTTCGCCTGCTCCAGCTCCATCCGCCGCACCAGCCGCTCGAGCATCGCGGCGCGGCGCGTGGTCGTGTAGGGCGCGGCCCAGCGCTCCATCGCCGATCCGTACCAGTCGAGCACGGCCTCGCGGGCGCCCTCGCCGGCCGCCGGCGCGATTTCGATGGCGGATTCGAAGATCTCCGCGGCGGCCCCGAAGTCGTCTTCGAGGAAGAGCGAGCCGCCAAGGCCGATGAGGTACTCGGCGCGATCGGGGGTGCCGAGTTTCTCGACGTTGGCGCTGCCGAGGGCGGCGCGGGCGGCGCCGAGGTCCGCCGGATCGGCCACCTGGCGATACCGCTCGAGGTGGGCGCGCGCCAGCACGATGGCGGCGGCATCCGCCGTGTCGGGCGTCTTGCGGGCCAGTTCGGCGGCGGCAATCGCCTGGTCGAACTTGCGCTCGTTGAACAGGGTGCGCGCACGCGCCAGGTCTTCCCGCGTCGCACCGAGCGACACGCTCGCCATGAGGATGGCGACAAGCACCGCAGCGGGGCGGACCATCCGGGCATCGTAGCACACGGCGGCAGTGAATTATCTCGTAAGATGTTGAAAACAAGACAGTTCAGTGCATTTAGGCCAACAGGGGCTGCTACAATGCTGCTTCGATGTCCGGGCCCGTGATCGTTCCTCGTGCAGACCATCCCATCTCGCGCCGTCAGATCGATCCCGATGCGCTGAAGGTGCTGACGCGTCTCAACGAGGCCGGCTACACCGCCTACCTCGTGGGCGGCAGCGTGCGCGACCTGTTGCTCGGCCGCAAGCCGAAAGACTTCGACATCGGCACCTCGGCGCATCCCTACCAGATCAAGAAGCAGTTCCGGAACTGCTGGATCATCGGCCGGCGCTTCCGCCTCGCGCACGTCAAGTTCGGCGACAAGGCCATCGAAGTTGCGACCTTCCGCAAACTCATCCCGGCCGGCGATCCCGAGGCGGGGCCTGACGAGTCGCTCGGCGATCTGTCACCCGACACGGCGCGCGATCTGCTCATCCATCGCGACAACACGTTCGGCACGCCCGAGGAAGACGCGTTCCGCCGCGACTTCACGATCAACGCGCTCTTCTACGACATCGCGGACCGCTCGATCATCGACTACGTGGGCGGCCTCGACGACATCAAGGCGCGGGTCATCCGCTCGATCGGCGATCCCAACGAACGGTTCCAGGAAGATCCGGTACGGATGCTGCGCGCCGTGGTCATGGCCTCGCGGCTCGACTTCGCGCTCGATCCGCCGGTGGCCGAGGCCATCGCCACGCACCGCCATCGCATGGCGCAGGCCGCGCCGGCGCGGATGATCGAGGAGTTCTACAAGATCCTCCGCAGTGGCGCCGCCGAGAAGACCTTCGCCGCGCTGGCCGAACACCGGCTGCTCGAACCGGTCACACCGGAACTGCAGGCGCACGCGCACGACGAAGGATTCCTCGACGCGCTCGACGCGCTCGACTCCTACCGCCAGCGCTTCGACTCGGCGCCGCCCACGCTCTCGAACCCGATCCTGCTCGGCACGATGGTCGTGCCGCTGGGCCTGATGCCCACCCGCGAGCGGCCGGCGCACGCCGAGGCCGACGGCGCCCACGACGACGACCACGACGAAGCCGACATGCCCACGGTGGAACTGCCGCCGGCGCGGCGGCGGCGCCGGCGCGAAGGTCCGCCGGAGCCGGTCTTCAAGATCGGCCAGCTCCCGGTGGCCCGCCGCGACACCGATCGCCTGCGCCAGTTGCTCGCCGTGCAGCGCCGCCTGCAGGATATGGAAGCGTCGCCGCGCGCCAAGCGGGCGCTGCTGCACCGCGGGCC
>CADEFD010000118.1 GCA_902826515.1 uncultured Acidobacteriota bacterium | reverse complement strand
TCTGGTGCGTGTGCATGCCCGAGCCGTTCACGCCGAAGATCGGCTTCGGCATGAAGGTGGCGTGCAGGCCGTTCCTGAGCGCCACGTTCTTCACGATGAAGCGGAAGGTGCTGATGTTGTCGGCGGTGGCGAGCACGTCGTCGTAGTGGAAGTCGACTTCGTGCTGGCCCGGCGCCACTTCGTGATGCGCCGCTTCCACGAGGAAGCCCATCTGCTCGAGCGCCAGCACGATCTCGCGCCGCACGTCCTCGCCCTGATCGACCGGCGCCAGATCGAAGTAGCCGGCCGTGTCGTGCGTGGTCGTCGTGGGGCTGCCGTCGCGCCGCTGGAACAGGAAGAACTCGGCCTCGGGGCCGGCCACCATGTGGAAGTCCATCGCCTTCGCGCGCGCGATCGCGCGCTTGAGCGCCGAGCGCGGGCAGCCCTCGAACGGCGTGCCGTCGGGGTTCATGATGTCGCAGGTGACGCCGCCCACCTTCGCGCCGCTGGCATCGCGCCACGGCAGCACCTGGAAGGTGGCCAGGTCGGGCTTCAAATACATGTCCGACTCTTCGATGCGGACGAAGCCTTCAATGGATGAGCCGTCGAAGAGCACCTGGCCATCCAGCGCGTCGGCGAACTGCCGGTCGGGCACCTCGACGTTCTTGATGACGCCCAGGATGTCGGTGAACTGCAGGCGGAGGAACTTCACGCCTTCGCGCTCGGCCCGTTCGAGAATCGCGGCTTTCGTGTCCATGTGAGTCACCGGCCAGTATATCGGTCTCGCCGCGGCCGAAGCCCCGCCGAAGCCCCCGCCGAAGCCCACGCCGAAGCCCCGAAGGGGCGAAGGCGGGCGAAGGCGGGCCAACCATTCTCCGGTGGTCGTCGTCAGACCCGTTGGAAGCCGGCGTTCCGCAGCAGCGACCCGGCCCGCCGTCCGGCACCGGACGGCCCATTTCACAAGGAGCATCGATATGAAGGGGCAGCGGATGGCCGTGTACGCCGGCCTGCTCACGACCGCCGTCGTCGCCGCCGTGGCGGGGCTGGCGGCGCGCGGCGGCGAGGCGTTGACAAGCGGCGGTGGCCAGGGCGCCGACCGCGATCGGCAGGTGGAACGCCAGGTCTACGTCGGGCCGGGAGACCGGCGGGTGATTCAACTCGACGGCCGGGGCAGTCAGCTCGGCGTCATGGTGAGCGACGTGGACGACGCCACCGGCGTGCGGGTTGACACGGTGGAGGCGGACAGCGCGGCCGCGAAGGGCGGCGTGAAGGCCGGCGATGTCGTGGTCGAGTTCGACGGCGAACGCGTGCGCAGCGCGCGCCAGCTGACCAGGCTCGTGCAGGAAACACCGGCCGGCCGCGCGGTGAAACTGACGGTGCGCCGCGGCAGCGACCGCCAGACGCTCGACGTCACGCCGGAGGCCCGGGAAGCGTTTGCCTGGCATGGCCGCTTCGGTCCGGAGTTCGAGCGCGATGTCGAACGCAGCGTCGAGCAGTCATTGCGTAACCTGCCGGAGCAGATCGAGCCGCTGCTCAACTTCCGCTTCGATGGCGGCATTCCGGCGATGGGTGCGCGCGGGCGGCTCGGCGTGCAGGTCGAAGGGCTGAGCGATCAGCTCGCGACCTACTTCGGCGTGGCGGACGGCGGCGTGCTCGTGGCCGGCGTCACGGCGGATTCTCCGGCCGCGAAGGCCGGCGTGAAAGCCGGCGACGTCATCACGAAGGTGAACGGCGCGGCCGTGAAGGATCCGGGCGACCTCGTGCGCGCCCTCGGCGACGTGAAGGACGACGGCGCCGTGGCGCTCGACGTCGTGCGCGACAGGAAGGCCACGAGCCTCAAGGCCACGATCGAACCGCGGCGGCCGAGCCGTCCGGCGCGCGCCGGACGCCCCGCGTAAGCAGGCGGGTCAGCCGAGTTCGGCGCGGGCCGGCGGCGCGTCTGCCGGGTCCGCGCCGGCTTTCGGCAGCGGCTCGAGCAGCGTCGCGAGCTGCGAGGCCACGATGCCGGCCGCGGCGAGCACGTCCGCGCCGGCTTCACGCATGCCGAGCATCTCGAGCGACAACACGCCGGTCGTGCCGCGCGCGCCGGCAATCGGCACGGCGACCGCGGCCGGCTGTCCGGCCGCCGCGGCAAGCGTCACCGGTCGCACGCGCGCGAACGCCTGCGCCGTGGGGTTGTCGTCGGTCACCGCGATGACCGGGAATCGTTCGACGATGCGGCGGTCGTACCCCGACGACGCCACCACCTGCAGCGTCGTTTCGTCGGCGCTGGCCAGCCACACGGCGATGCCGCGGGCGCCGAGCGCCGGCCGCACCGTGTCGAGCACGCCCGGCAGCTTGTCGCCATCGGCGAGACGCGCGAGCGCGTCGCAGGCGGCCGCAAGCGGCGTGAGTTCCACGCGAGGCAGCGCCAGCGGCGCTGGCACCGCGACCGGCGCCACGGCCGCCATCGGCGGCGCGACCGGCGCGGGTGGTACGGCGAGCGACAGACCATCGGCGGCCGGTTCCGCGCCGTCGGCGACGGCCGCGGGCTCGTCGAGGTCGCGGCGGCGCGGCGTGGGCGTGAGCAGCACGGCCGCCACCCCGAGCACGCCGAGCGCCCCGGCGAGCGCGAGAATCTGCTGGTCGCGCGTGGCGGCGAGATCGCGATCGCCGGTTTCGATCATCGCGCCGATGGTTTCCGCCACCTGGCGATCGAGCGCGTCCACGTGCGGCAGCGCTTCGCCGAAGGCGACATCACTCGCCATGAGCGCGCGTCCGCTCACCGCGTTGTCGTGCAGGCGCGCTTCCGCGTCGGCGAGTTTGTCGAGGCGCTCAGCGTGCTCGCGCAGTGCCGCGCCGCCGTCCGTGGTCATGAGCGCCGCGAGCTTCGCGCGCGCGGTGTCGATCGATGCGGTGGCCTGACGGCTCCAGCTCACGGCCGCCTGGCCGGGTGAGGCCATCGCGCTCAGCGCCCGCCGCGTGTCGGCGAGCGCCTTCTGCAGGCTGCGGGCGTCGCTCGTGGCCGCGCTCAGCGTGCGGCGCTTGTCGAGCGCGCGCTGCTCGAGCGTGGCGGCCCAGTAGCAGCAACCCGCCGCCGCCACCACGGCGATGGCGAGCACGGACCAGCGGACGGCAGGATGTCGCATGCGGACAGGATGGAGTCGCGCGTCAGTCCGACGCGCGGCCCAGTTCTTCGGTGACGAGGCGCAGGGGAATCACGGACGGCTTGGCGGCGTGTTCCATCTGCACGTTGTGGCCCTTCACCGGCGGCAGGTCCTGATACATCACGTCCCACTTCCAGCGTTCGGACGGGTTCGATGCCTGGAGCCACGTGGCCGCGCTCACCGGGCGGTTGAACGTCTGCACGCCGAGCGTCTCGTAAATCGGCTGGCCGGCCAGCGCCTGCGCGAGGTCGACGCGCACCGCGGCCGACGACTCGTAGCTGAACGAGAGGCCAAGCGCGGCGGCGACACTCGTCAGGATCTGCCAGTCTTCCACGGCCTCACCCGGCGTGACGATCGCCTTGGACGCCGCCTGCAGCATGCCCTGGTCGTTCGTGAAGCAGCCGTCCTTCTCGACCCAGGCGGCGCCGGGCAGCACGACATCGGCCGCCGTGGCCATCGCACCCGTGAGCACGCCCTGGTAGATGAGCGCCTTGATCTTGCCGGCGGCCTTCGCTTCGAGCACCCAGGCCACGTCGCCGAGCGATTCGGCCGGGCCCGGATCCACGACGTAGAGCACGTCGACCATGCCTGCTTCGACCGCCGCGCGCAGGCCCGAAAGATCCGGCGTGCCGTCGAGGCCCGCGCCCACGGCCAGGCCGAGGTCGCGCGCGCCCGTGACGTTCGGCGCATCGGTCGCGGGCACGACGAACTTCGTGTTCGCCGGCTGCGCCTTGGCCGAGCGGCGCCAGGTGATGGCGACGTGCGCGGCGCTGGCGTCGCCCTTGAGTTCGGTGGCCACGCGCTTCACGAGGAAGAGTTCTTCGAGGCTCGCGTGCGCCGAGACGAGGAACCGCACCGAGGCGGGATCGCGGCGGCCGGCGGCGTTCAGCAGGTCGCGCACCTTGGTGAGCGCGTCCTTCCACGTGGCCGTCTGCTGCGCGCCGTCCTTCGTGCGGAGTTGCGGCTTGCGCAGCCGATCGGGACCTTCCACCCAGCCGTACTGGAAGCGGCCGATGTCGCACATCCAGTAACCGTTCACCGCCGGATTGAAGCGCGGCGTCACGCGCACGAGCTGCGAGCCCTTGGCCCACTCGGGCTTGGCGCGCAGCCATGCGGTGGTGGCGCAGCCCTTCGAGCAGCCGGTGCAGATCGTGTCGATCGCGTTCGGGTTGTCCCACGGGCGCGAGCGGAAGCGGTACTGCTTGGTGGTGATGGCGCCCACCGGGCAGACGTCCATCAGGTTGCCCGAGAGCAGCGAGTGAACGCCCTGTTCGTTGAAGGTGCCGATTTCGCTGCCGTTGCCGCGGTTGATGACGCCGATCTGCGCGTCGCCGTCCACTTCGTCCATGAAGCGTGCGCAGCGCGTGCACATGATGCAGCGGTTGCGGTTCAGCATCAGCGTGGGCCCGAAGTCCACGTCGGCCTTCACGCCTTCGCCGTCGAACGTGCGCCGCGGGAAGTCCATGCGGCTCTGCACGTTGCCGAACTCGTACGAGAAGTCCTGCAGCGGGCACTCGCCGCCCTTGTCGCACACCGGGCAGTCGAGCGGATGGTTGATGAGCAGGAACTCGAAGACGCCGGCGCGGGCTTCGGTGCTCTCGACGTCCTTCGTGTGCACGATCATGCCTTCGGCCGCCGGCGTCGAGCACGACGTCTGCAGTTTGGGCATCTTCTCGATCTTCACGAGACAGACGCGGCACGACGCGTCGATGCCGAGCCCCGGGTGATAACAGTAGTAGGGCACCTGGATGCCGGCCGAGATAGCGGCCTGCAGCACCGAGGTTCCCTTGGGCACCGTCACCTGGGCGCCATCAATCGTGAGCGTCACCTGTTCCATGGCGGTCGGAATCATATCACGCGCCAGTCACGAATCCGGCGCTGCCCGCCGCGCGGAAGTCGCGGCTGGTCAACAAGATGGAGGGGAAGCGGGGGACCCGAGGGCGGCCTCGCCCCGCCCTGCAGACCCAGCGCGTCCGCGCCGAAACTACGGGGGTGATGCCCGAGTGCGCCCTCCGAGCCGGACGCCTGCTGCTCCTGGCCTTCCTCCTGACCGCCGGAGGCGCCGCGCCCCTGTGGGCCCAGTCGGAGGCCGTGCGCACCGACGCCCGGTCGGCCGCCATCGCCGGGAAGCGCGCGGAAGCGGCCTCGATGCTGGCCACCCACCTCGAGACCTTCCCCCGCGACGCCGACGCCCGCCTGCTGCTCGGCGTGGTGCTGTCGTGGGACGGCAAGTACGACGACGCCGAGCGCGAGCTTCGCCGGGTGCTGGAACAGTCCCCGACCTACAACGACGCCCGCGTGGCGCTTGCCAACGTGGCCTGGTGGACCGGCCGCTACGACCTCCTCCAGGAGCTCGCCGCCACGGGGCGGGCCCAGCGGCCCTACGACGTCGAGTGGATCATGCTCGACGCCCGCGCCCTCGACGGGCTCGGCCGCCGCCGCGAAGCCCGCCAGGCCGTGATGAACCTGCTGTCCCGGCAGCCCGGCCACGTGCAGGCCCGGAACCTCAAGAACCGCCTCGACACCCAGCTCAGGCCGTGGACGCTCACGATGGGTTACGGCACCGACCGGTTCTCCGACCAGCGCACGCCGTGGAACGAATACACGACCTCGCTCAGCCGCCAGACGTCGGTCGGGAGCGTGATCGGGCGGGTCAGCCACGCCGAGCGCTTCGGGTATTCCGACCGCCTGTTCGAGGTGGAGTTCTACCCGAGCTTCCGGCCCGGCACCTACGGCTTCGTCTCGTACGGCCGCGCCAAGGACGACACGCTCTTCCCGAACTACCGGGTGGCGGCGGACCTCTACCAGTCGCTCGGCCGCGGCTTCGAGGCGTCGGTCGGCATGCGGCGGCTGGCGTTCAGCAGCAACACCGACATCTATCTGGGCACGCTGACGAAGTACGTGGGCAACTGGATGATCACCGGCAAGGTGTTCTCGGTGCCCGACTTCGAGGGGCCGGAAGATTCGCTCTCGTACCACGGGCTCGTGCGCCGCTACATCCGCGGCGACGGCGAAAGTTTCCTGTCGGCCGGTTACAGCCGCGGCTCGAGCCGCGAGGAACTGACCGACAGCGCCGAGCTGCTCCAGCTCGACGCCGACACCTTCCGCGCCGGCGCGGAGATGCTGCTCGGCCGCACGATGGTCTCTGTATCTGGCAGCACGAGCCGCCAGGAGCGGGTGCGCAACGGCACCCTCTGGCAGCATTCGTTCGGCGCGTCCTTCTCGGTTTTTTTCTGATGCGTCCCCTGCCCCTCCTGCTGACGCTGCTGCTCGCGGCGCCGGTTGCCGCCCACGCCCAGTCCACGGCCGACGCGGCACCGGTCGCCGCGCCGGCAGACGCCCCGCGCTCGCCCGAGGACCAGCGTGCCCGCGACGCCGCCGCGATGCAGGCGATGAAGACCGAGGCGTGGGACGACGCGCTGGCGCTGACGCTGGATCTGCTCGACCGCTACGGCGAGCAGCCCGACGTCATCGCGCGACTGGCCGAGATCTACAACCGCATGCACCGCGCCACCGACGAGACGGCGACGTGGGAGCGCTTCATGCGCGTGTCGCCGCATCCCGACCGCGCCTGTCCGATGGTGGGCCGCGCTTACCGCGGGCTCAGTCAGTACGACGCCGCCATCGACGCCTTCCAGCGTTGCCTCGCCGCCGATCCCACGAGTGTGAAGCTCGTCTACTTCGCGGGCCTCGGCTACGAGTGGGCCGGTCAGCTGCCGGCCGCCCGCCAGTACTACACACGCGCCGTCGGCATGGCGCCGCCCGGCTACGACTACCAGGTGTCGCTGGCGCGGCTCGATCTGCATCAGGGCAACCTCAGCGCCGCCCGCGATCGCGCAGCGTCGGTGCTGGCGCAGGTGCCGACGCACACCGAAGGCGCGCTCGTGGCCGGGCTGGCCGAGCAGCGCGCCGGCCACAAGACGGGGGCGCGCCGCTTCCTCGAACTCGCCGCGCAGCTCGCGCCGGAGTATTTCGACGTGCGGCTCGCGCTCGGCATCCTCGACTACAGCGACTCGCGCGTCACCCAGGCGCGCGGACATTTCGAAGCGGCCTTCCTCTCAGACCCGTCGCGCCGCGCCGAAGTGCAGCCGTGGCTCGATCGCACGCTGGCCCCCAGGTAACCCCATGCCAGCCGTCCTCCGCCTCGTCCTCGCTGTCACCACGCTCACTGTCTTCTGGCTGGCGCTGTTCGTGTCGAACGCCGCCAACGCGCCAGCCGACGTCGCGCCCGTGGCGGCCGCAGCCGCGCCCGCGGGCGCCGGCGGGGCTCCCGCTGCCACCGCGGCCGAGAGCGAGGCTGATGCGGCGCGCATCGACGGCCTGCTCGTGGAGAGCCGCGAAGCCTTCGGCAGCGGCCGCTGGCAGGATGCGCTCGAACCCACCAAGGCCATCGCGGAACGCTTCCCCGGCCAGCACGTGTATCTCGCCAGGCTCGCCGAGATCTACAACAAGCTCGAACGCCCGGCGGACGAAGCGGCCACGTGGGAACTTTTCATGGACCGCGCGCCCCTGCCGGCCGAAGCCTGTCCGGCCGTGGGCAACGCCTACCGTCGCATCGGCAAGTACGACCTCGCGCTGAGCGCGTTCGAGCGCTGCTTCCAGTCGGACAACAAGAACGCCGAACTCGCGTTCTTCGTGGGCCTCGGCAACGAATGGCTGACGCGGTTCGGGCCGGCGGAGGAGTTCTACCAGCGCGCCATCACCATCGCCACCTCCCACTTCGACAGCGAAGTGGGCCTCGCGCGGCTGCGCCTGCACCGTAACCAGCTCGCCGAGGCCCTCAAGCGGGCGTCGGCGGTGCTGAAGAAATCGCCGAAGCACGTGGACGCGCTGCTCGTGGCCGGACTCGCCGAACAGCGCGCCGGTCACCGCGCCGAAGCGCGTGTGCACCTCGAACGCGCCGCCGCCCTGTCTGAAGACTACTTCGACGTACACCTGGCGCTCGGCGTGCTCGACTACAGCGAGTCGCGGTTTCCGGCGGCGCGGCGCCGCTTCGAGATCGCGAACAAGCTCGATCCGAAACGCAACGAGGAAGTGCGCGTGTGGCTCGAACGCACCGCCACCGTGAAGGCCACGTCATGATGATTGCCGCCGCCGTGGCCCGCGCCCTGGTCGTCGTGTTCTGGCTGGCCAGCGCCGCCTACGCGTTCCTGATCTCGGTGCCGTTCGTCTACGAGCAGTTCCTGCTGCCCGGCCTGGTGCCGGCGCTGGTGGCGTTCGCGCGCTGGCAGGGCGTGCTCTCGCTCGTCGCGGCGCCGCTCACGGCGCTCGCGCTCTGGCCCGACCTGGCGGCCCGCCGCGCCCTCGTGAACGGGGGCCTGCTCATCTGGATTGTGAGCATGGCGGGTGTGGGTGGCGTCGTGGCCTCACCGCTCACGACCCTCGAGCCTGGGGGGTGGGCCCTGGCGCTGGCCGCCGCGGCGCTCGTGCCCGTCATCTGGCTCGCCGTCATCGACCTCACCCAGGCGACGTGGACCGACACCGCGCGGACGACCGATCCGCTCGCCCGCGACGCCGTCGTGGCGCTCGTCGCCGCGGTCGCGTCGGTCTCACTCTTCGCGGCCGGCGGCCTCGCCACGACCCGCGCCTTCGATCCGCTCGGCGCCGTGCTGAGCCTGAGCGCGCATGCGCTGCTCTTCGCGGCGCTCTTCGCCGTGTTCGTGCTGGTGCGCGCGATCGGCGACCTCACTTCGAAGCCGTCGCAGTGGGAAGCCTTCAGCGCTGTCGTCATGGTGGCGGCCCTGGTCGGCATTGCCGCGGCGGTCGTGATCCTGCCGGCGGTGTCGCAGCGCGATGGCCTGTCGCTCGCGGTGGTCGTGGCCTTCGGTGCCACGATTGGCCTCGTGCTCGCCGCGCGTGGTGTGCGCTTCGGGCATGCGCGCGAGCGCGACGGGCTGGTGCTCGCGCTCGGCGGCATCCTGCCGCGGTGGGCGCAGGCGCACAAGCCGCTGCCGCGTGCGGGCTGGGCGGTCGTCATCGTGGCGGTGGCCGTGGCGTTCCGCGCCGCCAGCGGATCGATGGACTGGAACTTCGTGGTCGCGAAGATGGGCGCCGTGGTGGTGTGGGTGCTCGTGCTCGCCACCGCCGCGCAGTGGGCGCCGGCCCGCGTCTATCTGCCGAGTGCGGCGCCCTTCGGCGTCTGCGCGGCCGTGCTCGCGGTGTACCTCGTGGCGGCCGGACGCCTGCCGTTCGGTCCGGTCACGGTAGACGCCGCGATGCGCGCGGGTGACGCGTGGGCGGTGGGCGATCCCTCGTTCCGCACCCTGCGCGACTGGCTGCAGCGGCCGGTGCCGCAGGTCGAGGTCAGCGCGGCTGCCGGCGGCGGCGACCCGGCGGACGGCGTCGGGTTCTTCGATTTCCTCCAGACGCACACGAATATCGGCCGCTCGATTCAGATCGCTCCCGTGCCCGTGCATCTTGCGGATCTGAACGTGCGGCAGGACGTGCGCCGGCCGCACGTGTTCGTGTTCGTCGTCGACAGCCTGCGGCGCGACTATCTGTCGCCCTACAACCCGGCCGTCACCTTCACGCCGGCCATCCAGCAGTTCGCGAACGAGAGCACCACCTTCACGCGCGCCTTCACGCGCTACGGCGCCACCGGACTGTCGGTGCCGTCGATCTGGGTCGGTGGCATGGTGCTGCACAAGCAGTACGTGCTGCCGTTCGCGCCGATGAACAGCCTCCACGATCTGCTCAGCCACCACGGCTATCGCCGCTGGATGAGCATGGACAACATCGTCGAGATCATCATGCCGCGCGATGGGTCGCTCGACGAGATCGACCGCGGCGTGGGCGTCGGCGACTTCCGCATGTGCGCGTCGATCGACGACGTCCGCAAGCGGCTCGACCGTCTGGCCGCCGATCCGGCGCCGACGTTCGTCTGGTCGCTGCCGCAGGACGTGCACGTCGCGGTGCTCAACCGCGAAGGCAACGCGCCCGTGGACGGGCAGAACTACGACGCGTTCTACCCGCCCTACGCGTCGCGCGTGCGCCGCTTCGACGAATGTTTCGGCGGCTTCGTGAACGACCTCAAGGCGAAGGGCCTCTACGACGACAGCCTGATCGTGCTGACGTCCGACCACGGCGACTCGCTCGGCGAGGAAGGCCGCTGGGGTCACGCCTACACGCTCTTCCCGGAAGTGGTGCAGGTGCCGCTCGTCGTGCACCTGCCGGCCTACGCGCGCGCGGGGCTCGACACCGACCCCGCCCAGCTCGCCTTCACGACCGACATCACGCCCACGCTGCACGCGCTGCTCGGCCACACGGTCACGCCGCCGTCGCCGATCTTCGGCCAGCCGCTCTACTGGGCGAAGGGGGCCGCGAAGCCGTCACAGGCGCCGTTCGGGCTGATGGCGTCGAGCTACGGCAGCGTCTACGGCTGGATCGACCCCGCGGGCCAGCAGATGTACATCGCCGACGGCGTGGCGCTGCGCGACTACGTCTACCGCCTCGACGGCTCGGCCACGGGCATCGCTGAATCGGTCACCCCCGCCGTGCGCGCCGCCGGCCAGCGCGCCATCCGCGGCGGCATCCAGGCGATCGCCGACTACTACCAGTTCACCCCGCCGACCCGCTGAAGAATCTGCAACAAGTCTGCCCCCGCCCCGAATGGGGACAGTCCCCAGTCTGGGCCTGGCTTGAATGGGGTCTGGCCCCACTATGCATTAGCGGCGGTCGAAGGTGCCGAGGGCGGCGTCGTCGCGGTTGACGTCCACGCCGCGGACCTGGCTGCGCGCCGGCAGCACCGCCGTGCCGGACGCCTCGGTCAGCGCCACCACGACGTCTTCGCTCGTGCCGTCCGCGTACTGCAGCGTGATCGTCACCGGCAGGTCGAACACCTCGCCGAGTTGTTCGTAGCCGATTTCCACCGCGTCGGCCTTGATGGTGGTGGTGAGCCGCACGCGCGGCAGTTCGGCGTCGAGCACCCAGCGGTCGAAGTACCGTTCGAGCGACCGACCGCTCGCCGCTTCCATGGCGCGGCGCAGGTCGTCGGTGCCGGCCTTCTTGTAGCGATGTTCGGCGTAGAAGGCGCGCAGGCCCTTCATGAAGGCCTCTTCGCCGATGAGCCGCCGCAGCATGTGCAGCACCGCCGCGCCCTTGTTGTAGACGAGCGCGCGGAACACGCGGCCCTCGTTCTTCACATGACCGAGCCGGTAGCCGAGCGAAATCGGCCCCTGGTCGGAGTGTTCCATCGACCAGCGCCGCAGGTTGCGCAGCGCCGCGCGGTAGACGCCGTCGCCCCGCTTCTCGCGCGCGTAGAGGGTGGCGAAGTACTGCGCGAACCCTTCGCTGATCCACTGTTCGTGATAGTTCTTCCAGCCCACCGCCTGCCCCCACCACTGGTGCGCGATCTCGTGCGCCAGAATGAACTCCGGGAAGTCGGTGAACGTGGCCGGATCGTTGCGCCAGACGAACGGCGTCGTCGGCAGTGGGTTGTTGATGACGGCGAAATAGGCCGGGCTGTGTCCGCCGGGCAGATCGCTCTCGAGCATCGCCAGCGTGAAGGCGGGATACGGCGCGTCGCCCATGAGGCCCGCGTAGAAACGCAGGATGTCGGCGGCCGACGCCAGGGCGTCACGGGCGCGGCCTTCCTGGCGGCGATTGCCCAGCGTGGCCAGTTCCACGGTGTTGCGTCCGCCCACGGGCGGCGGCTTCGGCGGCGCCATCAGCTCGGCGAGCGTGACCGATTTCGGCGGCGGCGGCGGCGGCGGCACGACGATGTCGAGGGCCACCGTGGCGGCGTCCACACGCGTCATGCGGCTCACGACCGCGCCCAGGTAGCGCACCGGGTGTCCGGTGCGGAACGTGAAGAGCCGGCGCGGCAGCGCGCCGGGCGCCGTGGGCAGCAGTTCCGGTTCGCTCGAAGCCGGCATACCCGAGGCCGCCACCATGAACTCCGCCGGCACGGCCACGCGCAGCGTCGAGGTGGCGTAGTCGGTGACCGGCGACTGCGGATACCACGTCGAGCGATTGCTCAGCAGCCAGTTCGGCTCGGCCGCCACCACCGGGATGTCGGGATCACGCGAGCGTTCCGGCTGCAGCGACTCCGAGTCGATGGCCTGGCGTTCGATCCGGCCCTGGTAACGGATGGTCAGCGTGAGTTCGTAGTCGCGCGAGAGCGCCGACGGCAGGTTGACCACGATCGAGTTCTGATTGCGGACCTTGAGGAACAGCAGCCGCCCGAGCTCGCGGCTCGTCACCGACGACACGGTCATGTTCTCCGCGAGCTTCAGGTTGAGCGCCGCCAGCATGAACGACTTCACGCGCAGCTTCATGCGCGAGGTGCCGACCAGCCACTCGCGGTCGGGATACACCTCGACGTCGATCTCGTGATCGAGGATGTCGAACTCGGTGAGATCGTCTTCGTCGTAGAACGCGCCCCGGCTCGCGAGTTTCTGCGGCGAGGCGTAGATGGCGATGTTCTTCTTGCGCTCGCGGTTGAAGAAGGTGACGTCCTCGGCTTCGGCGCCCGAGCGCACGTACGTCAACGTGCGCCAGCGGCGCGTGCGCACCTCGGCCAGCAGATCGCCCGGCTGCGGCAGGATCGACCAGGTGTCGCGGCTCATGTCGCTCAGGTCGAGGCTGAACGACCGCGACACTTCCTCGTCGAAGATCTCGCGGGCGCGCGAGAGCAGACGGCCGTCGGCGGCCGGCGCGGCCACGAGGCCGGCCATCGCCTGCTCGAAGTCGTAGGGATTGACGCGCACGAAGGCGGCGTCGAAGCGGCTCTCGATCTTGTCGTCGCCGGCGAAGAGCCGCACCTGCCCGCGTTCGGTCTTGGGCGTGGGCTGGAACGTCATCAGGCCGTCGCCGAGCAGCACGAGCGCGGTGATGCCTTCGGCGGTGTCGGCGACGAACACCGATCCGGTCGAGAGCGTCAGCGTGTAGTCCACCGACCGCAGCACGAAGTTCTGCGCCTGGAACATCCGCTCGCGGTTGAGCGTGAGGCGGTGCAGCACGTCCACCTGCTGCAGGCGGTCGTGCGCCACAATCCGCCACGGCGTGTCGCCGGTCACGGTGTCGGCCGTGGCGCCGGTCGGGCGCCGCATGTCGAGCCGCCACGTGGCCAGTTGCCCGCGCGCGCCGCTCTCGATGAACACTTCCACGATCAGGCGATGGCCGTCGCCGGGGAGCGCGCCGTCGAGCGGCTGCCGATCGCGCTCGTGCACGACCACGCGGGTGACGCCACGCGGCACGGCGGCGTCGAAGAACTCACTCGCCGCGCCGGCATCGGCGTTGGTCGAGATGAGCGACAGCCACGCGGCCTTGTCGGCCGACACGAGCGCCGTCTCGATGCGCTGGAGGGTGCGCGTGAGGAGGAGCTCTTCGGGATCTGGCGCGTCGGCCGGCTGCGCGGAGGCGGCGGCCGCCCACACGAGCCACACGGCGGCGAGCAGGAAAGCCCGGCCCATCGCCCGATTAGACGCCAGAACGGGACGGTCCGCTACAGGTTCTGCACGGATGGGACGAGCGGCGGGACGGGCGGCACGATGGGCCGGCTCAGCACGAGCACGGTGAGGTCGTCGGCGAGGCGTTCGCCGCGGCGGAAGTCGTCCACCGCCCGGAACACGGCCCGGCCGATGACCGCCGCCGCCACGCCCGGCGTGGCCCGCACCGCGGCCTCGAGCCCGGTCTCCTCGAACATCACCCCGGCCGGGGATTCCGCCTCGGTGATGCCGTCGCTGTACATGATGAGGGCGTCGCCCGGGTCGAGGCGGGCGTAGCCCGGCTCGTAGGTCGAGCCTTCGAACATGGCCAGCGCCACGCCGCCCGTGGAGAGCCGCTCCACCGACCCGCCGGCGCGCAGCAGGAGCGGCGGCGTCTGGCCGGCGTTCACGAACTCCAGCTCGCCCGTGCGCGGATCGAAGAGTCCGAGGAAGAGCGTGATGAACCGCGACGGCGGCGCGTGCTTCGACACCTGGATGTTCAGCCGGCGGGCCAGTTCCGGCAGCGGCAGGTCTTCGTCCACGAGCGTACGCAGCATGGCCAGGAAGAGCGCCATGAGGAGCGCCGCCGGGCTGGCCTTGCCGGCCACGTCTCCGAGCGCCACGATGACCCGGCCGTCGGTGCGCGGCAGGATGTCGTAGAAGTCGCCGCCCACCGTGTTGGCCGGACGTGTCAGCCCGCTCGCTTCCACCCCCGGCGCCGCCCAGGTGCCGTCGGGCAGCATGGCGAGCTGGATCTCACGCGCCACTTCGAGGTCGCGCTTGAGCGACAGCCGGTCGAACACCTCGAGCAGCACGAGCAGGTTCATCGCCGCGAACGCGAAGATGAGCCAGTTGGTGCCCGGCTGGAAGGAGAGCGTCGGCACGCCCACCCGGAAGAAGAACGGCGGGATCACGATCGGCACGCCGAAGACGCTGATCCCGCGGAAGAGCGAGATCACCCCGAAGGCGGCCGAGAGCAGCGCCACGCCGTAGATGGCGCGGCGTGCCGGCGTGAGCCGCATCGTGAAGGCCATGAAGAAGGCCTGCGTCCACTTGAGCGCGCGTTTGTGGCGCGGCAGGGCCTTGAAGGCCTTGCTGTCGATGCCGCGCGTGAAGAAGCGGTAGGCCTCCGGGGCGTCGCGCGTGAAGACCTTGCCGAGCTCGTCGCTCGTCAGGTCCTGCGTGTAGGCGGAGAAGAACTCCCGCGCGCGTGACACAGGGGGCATCGCGGGGTACTACGGCCCTAGATGACGCCGAGTTCCCGGCCCACGTCGCCCATGCGGTCGAGGGCGAACTGGAGGTCGTCGCGGGTGTGCGTGGCCGAGACGATCGTGCGCAGCCGCGCCTGCCCGCGGGCCACCGTCGGGAAGCCGATGCTCTGCGCGAAGACGCCCTTGGCGAAGAGTTTGTCGGACATGGTGGCGGCCAGCGACGCCTCGCCCACGATGACCGGCGTGATCGGGCTCTCGCTCATGCCGGTGTTGAAGCCGAGCGCGGTCAGCCCCGCCTTGAAGAAGCGGGTGTTGTCCCACAGCTGTTCCATCCACTGCGGTTCGCTCTCGAGCACGTCGAGGGCGGCGATGCAGGCCGCCGTCACGGCCGGCGGATGCGACGTGGAGAAGAGGAACGGCCGGGCGCGGTGGTGCAGGAAGTCGATGAGGGCGCGGGTGCCGGCGACATAGCCGCCGAGCGAGCCAATCGCCTTCGAGAGCGTGCCCACCTGGATGTCCACGCGGCCGTGGCAACCGAAGTGATCGACGGTGCCGCGTCCCTGGCGGCCGAAGACGCCGCTCGCGTGCGCGTCGTCCACCATCATGATGCAGCCGAACTCGTCGGCGAGGTCACAGAGCGCCGGCAGCGGCCCGAGATCGCCGTCCATCGAGAAGACGCCGTCGGTGATGAGCAGCTTGCGCTGCGCCGCCGGCAGCTCCTGCAGAATCGCGCGCGCCGCGGCGATGTCCTTGTGCGGGAAGACCTTGATCGGCGCCTTGCTCAGCCGGCAGCCGTCGATGATGCTGGCGTGATTGAGGCTGTCGCTGATGATGACGTCGTCTTTGTTCAGGATGGCCGAGACGGTGCCGGCGTTGGCCGCGAACCCGCTCTGGAAGACCACCACCGCTTCCACGTTCTTGAAGGCCGCGAGCCGGCGTTCGAGCTCCACGTGCATCGCCATCGTGCCCGAGATCGTGCGCACGGCACCCGAGCCCACACCGAACTCGCGCACCGCGTCGAGCGCCGCCTGGCGCAGCCGTGGATGCGTCGTGAAGCCCAGATAGTTGTTCGACGAGAGGTTCACGACCGACGTGTGGTCGTAGACCGCATGCGAGAGCGCTTCGCCCTCGAGCACGCGGAGTGTGCGATAGAGCCCCTGGCTCTTGAGGGCATCGAGTTCGGCGTTCAGGAATCCCAGCGGATCGGGGCGCGATGACATCCCGCGATTATAGGGCCCCCGCGCCGTTCAGTCGTTGTCGCCAATCGTGATCGTGGCCGTCGCAGCCGCGCCAGGAGTGACGCTGGCGCTCGCGTTCAC
>CADEFD010000117.1 GCA_902826515.1 uncultured Acidobacteriota bacterium | reverse complement strand
CGCGCGCCGACATGCCCGGCATGATGCGGTCGAGCAGCTCGACGATGCGCTGGTATTCGCGGGCATCATCGATACGGATGGCCACGTAGTCGTCGGTGAGCAGATCGCGCAGCAGCTTGGCGACGAGGCTCGCCTCGCGGAACACCACGGCCGGGGCCCGGCTCGAGTCCGACTTCTGGCGCATCTCCGTCCACACGCGGTGGAAGTAGGTGAGGTCCGAGACGATGTCTTCCTTGGGTTTGCCTTCGGCCGCCGTGCGGATGATGACGCCGCCGCCGAAGTGATGCTGCTCGCGGAATTCCTTGACGATGCCGCGCAGGCGGTTGCGTTCCTCGCGGGTCGAAATCTTCCGCGACACGCCGACGTGGTCCACCGTGGGCATGAACACCAGGAAGCGGCCGGGCATCGTGACGTGCGAGGTCAGGCGCGCGCCCTTCGTGCCGAGCGGCTCCTTGGCCACCTGCACGATGATGTCCTGCCCTTCCTTCACGAGGTCTTCGATCTTCGCCTCGAGGCCCTTCTGCGCGTCGCCGCGGTCGCGTCCGCCGCGTCCCCGGCCGCGGCCGCCGCCGTTGTGCGCCGGCGCGGCCGGTCCGGCGGCACTCGCCGCCACTTCCGCCGCGCCGCTCCCGATCGCCTCGACCGCCGCCGAAGGCGCCGCTGCCGGCTCGTCGTCGTCCTCGTCGCCGCTCAGGCGCTCGAACTCCTCCATCGTGTTGACCACGTCGGCCACATAGAGGAAGCCGTCGCGTTCGAGTCCGAGATCGACGAACGCCGACTGCATGCCCGGCAGCACCTTCGAGACGCGACCCTTGTAGACATTGCCGACGACGCCGCGATTGCGCTCCCGCTCGACGAACACCTCGGCGAGCAGATCGTCCTCGAGGATGGCCACACGGGTTTCGTGCCCGTTGGTCGAGATGATCATTTCCTTGTTCATGCAAGTCTCAATTCGTGAATCGCCGCATCCTGACGTTCAGGATGAGGCCGAAGCCGGCGAGGGTGGCGATCATGGACGAACCGCCGTAACTGAGCAGCGGCAGCGTCAGCCCCTTCACCGGGGCCAGACCCGCCGACATGGTGATGTTGTAGACGACCTGGAACATGAAGCAGGCGAGCACGCCCAGCACGAGGTAGGCGCCGACGCGGTCCTTGGACAGCCGGGCGGCGTCGAGCGACCGGATGATGACGAAGAAGTAGAGGCCGAGCGCCACGACCACGCCGACGAAGCCCTGTTCTTCGGCCAGCACCGAGAAGATGAAGTCGTTGTGCGCCACGGGCAGGAAGCGCAGCTGCCCCTGCGTCCCCTTCATGAAGCCCTTGCCGGTGACGCCGCCCGACCCTACCGTGATGCGCGCCTGAATCTGCTGGTAGCCGGCGCCGCGGGCGTCCTGTTCGGGCGCGAGGAACGTCACGATGCGTTCCTTCTGGTAGTCCTGGAGCGCGAACATCCACGCCACCGGCGCCGACACCACGGCGACCACGGCGGCGATGCCGAGGTAGCGCACCGGCAGACCGGCCGCGAAGACGATGACGCCGAGCACCGGCAGCAGCGTGACCGCGGTGCCGAGGTCGGGCTCGTTGGCGATGAGCAGGAGCGGCCCGGCCGTGAGCGCGACGGCGAGAAAGAGGTCCTGCATCGAAGGCGACGCGCGGCGCACGTCGCCGAGCAGCTTGGCGAGGATGAGCGCGAGTCCCGCTTTGGCGAATTCCGACGGCTGCAGGTTGAAGACGCCCAGATCGAGCCAGCGCCGCGACCCGCCGCGCACCACGCCGAAGAGCAGCACGGCGAGCAGCGCCAGCACCAGCGCCAGGTAGATCCAGTGCGCCTTGTCCACGAGCGTGCGGTAGTCGATGACGAGGCAGACCACGAGCGCGCCGAGGCCGAGCACCACGGCGTAGATCTGTGTCCAGTACTCGCGGCTCGCGCCGCCGGTGGCGCTGAAGATCATGACGATGCCGATGATGGCAATCGCCAGCACGGCCACGAGGAGCGACCAGTCGAGATGCGTGGAGAGGCGGCGTTCGAACACGGTCAGCGCAGGCCGCCCTCGTCATCACCGCCGGCGACCGCCCGGGTGGGCGGCGGCGGCGCGGTGAAGCCGGGCGTGCCAGGTACCGCGGGCATCACGGGCAGCGGGCGCCCTTCCTTCCGCGCGTAGTAGGTTTCGATGATGTGGCGGGCGATCGGCGCCGCCAGATACCCATGTTCGGAGTGTTCGGCGAAGATGACGCCCGCCAGTTCCGGGTTGTCCTTCGGCACCATGAACACGAACCAGCCGTGGTCGCGCAGGTCCTTGCCGTTGCCACGCGCCCGTTGCCGCCCCTGCAGCGAGATGACCTGCGCCGTGCCGGTCTTGCCGGCCACGTCGCGCCCGGCGATCTTCGCGCGCACCGCCGTGCCGGCGCCGTTCACGGCCATCCACAGACCGTCGTGCACCGCTGACACGGTGTCGGGCTTGAGCGTGACCGGCGCCGCGGCGGTCGGGTTCTGCACCGGCTCCCACGTGCCGCCGTTCGATGTCGCCTTGACCAGCCGCGGCGTCACGCGCTGGCCCCGCGCCACCGAGGCCATCATGACGGCCATCGACATCGGCGTCACCGAGACCTGCCCCTGGCCAATCGCGACGGAGATCGTTTCGCCGGGGTACCAGCGCTCGCCGGTGCGCTGCAGCTTCCAGGCGGTGGAGGGAATGATGCTCTCCACTTCGTTCGGCAGATCCACGCCCGACTTCGTCGCCAGGCCGAGCTTCTCTGACCAGTCGTGAATCCGGTCGACACCGAGCTGGTTGCCGACCGTGTAGAAGAACGTGTTGCACGACTTCTCGAGGGCGTGCCGCACGTCCATCCAGCCGTGGTGGCCGAGGCACTGGAAGAACCGCCCGTAGAACGTGCCACCGCCGGCGCAGAAGATCTTCGTCTCGGGCGTGATGACGCCTTCCTCGAGGGCGGCAGTCGCCATGACCACCTTGAAGGTCGATCCCGGCGAGTAGCGGCCCTGGATGGCGCGATTCTGCAGCGGCCGCAGTTCGTCGGTGTTGAGCTGCTGCCAGGTGGCTTTGTCGATGCCGGCGGCGAATGCGTTGGGATCGTAGGCCGGCAGGCTCACGAGCGTGAGGACGTCGCCGCTGGCCGGTTCGAGCACGACCGCCGAGCCCCAGTAGCCGGTGGTCCTGAAGCCTTCTTCCGCCGCCCGCTGCATCGACGCGTCGAGCGTGAGCTGCACGCGGCGCCCCTCGGTGGGCGCCTCTTCGTCGAGCGTGCGGATCTCGCGGCCGACGCTGTTCACGACGACCCGGCGCGCGCCGTCGGTGCCCATCAGGATCTGGTTGTAGGTGCGTTCGAGGCCCGACTGCCCCATCACCGTGCCGGTGGCGACCCCGCCGTCGGCCACCTGCTGCTCGCTCGCCTCGCCCACGTAGCCGAGCAGATGCGCGCCGAGCGCATCGGCCGGATAGCGGCGCGTGGGCACCTGCTGCACCACCACGTCGGGCAGCTCGAAGTCGAGGCGGCGCGCGGTGACGGCCGCCACCTGGGCCAGCGTGGCGTCCTGCACGACGACGATCGGCCGGTACGACGGCTCGCGGCGATGCCGCTCGACCGTCTCGCGCATCCCGGCCTCGTCGGCGCCGGTGACCTTCGCGAGCAGCCGCATCGTGCGGTCGAGGTCACGCGAGTGCTCGCGCATGATCGAGATGTTGAACGAGGCGCGGTTCTCGACGAGCACTTCGCCGTGGCGGTCGAACATCACGCCGCGCGGCGCGCGCAGGGGCAGCGTGCGCTGGTGGTTGTTCTCCGCCATCTCGCGGAACTTGGCGTGCTGGAAGACCTGGAAGAACCAGAAGCCGCCGAGCAGCAGCACGAAGATGACGCTGATGACCACGCGCAGCGCGGTGATGCGCGACTGCAGGCGGCGGCGATCCTCGACGACCCCGAAGGCCCCGATCCGCATGACCTAGGCGCTCCCGCCGCGGCGCGTCATCGCGACACCCGCATGCCGCGCGTGGCGCGGCGGCGTTCGAGGGCGCGGGGCAGCCATTCGCTCAGTTTGAAGCACACGACGCCGGCCAGGCCGTTGCCGGCCGCCTGGATGGCGACGGCGGTCACCGGGTCGGGAAAGCTCCGCAATCCGAGCAAGGCATACGCTCCCATGAAGAGCACGGCGTGCGCCGCCGTGGCGGCCGCGAAGGTCACCATCCGCGGCACGGTCGCCGTCACGATGAACTGGGTGCCGAAACGACCGGCCAGAAACCCCACGACCGTCTTGGCCAGTCCGCCCATGCCTAGGATACCGGTGGAGAGGGCGTCTTGCACCAGTCCTCCGAGGGTGCCGGCCACCAGCCCGGCCGCCGGGCCGCCGGTGAGCGCCACGTAGACCACGACCACGAGCACGAGGTCTACCGTGGGGGTGCCCCGCCATTCGAAGCCGCCGGACGCCGACTGCGCCAGCACCGCCACGGCCAGGGCGGCGAGCGTGCCGAGCGTCCTCATTTCACGGCCTCGCCGGCCGGCGGGTGGCGCTGGAGCACGACGAGCACGTCTTCGAGGCGGGAGAAGTCCACGCCAGGCCGCACGGCGATCTCGTGGTACAAGCCGTCGCCGCGGGCGACACGCTCGACCGTGCCGAGGATGAACCCTTCCGGATACAGCCCGTCGATGCCGGAGGTCACCACCACATCGCCAGCCACCACATCCCCGGTCGCCGGGGCAAAGTCCATGCGGAGCGAGCCGTCGCCCACGCCGACGACGATGCCCTGCACGCGCGTCCGCTCGATGACGGCGCCGGCGGCGGCGTTGCGATCGACGATGAGCTGCACGAGCGAGGCGCGGGCGCTCGGCTGGGTGATACGTCCGACCACACCGGACGGCGCCACGACGGCCATGTCGGCGGCCACGCCGTCGGACCCGCCCTTGTCGATCGTGACGGTGCGGAACTCGGGGCTGACGCCGGCCGCAATCACCTCCGCGCCGGTCGTTTCAAGCGGGACGCGGGCGCGCAGCTGCAGGAGGCTGCGATAGGCATCCGCCCGTTCGGCGCGGGCGCGCTCGGCCTGGAGCTGCACCTGGAGGGCGTTGACTTCCGCGCGCAGCGCTTCGTTCTCGGAGCGCACGTCGCGCAGCGCGAAGTAGCTGTCCCACACGTTGCGCACGCCGCCCACGACGGTGGACGCGCCGCGCTGCCCTTCCGAGAAGCCGCCGAACACCACGGTGTGAAAGATGGTGCGGCCCGAACTGGTCGTGACCTGCGCCGAGATCAGGCCGACGTGCAGCGTCACGGCCGCTGCCAGCAGGAGCCCCGGTCGCTGACCGATGTCGGCAAGTGCCATCAGAACGCGCGGCCTTCAGCCGCGGAGACAGGGACCAGGGAGCAGGGACCGGGGACCACGCTCAATCGATCGCGATCTTTCGGAGAAGGTCGAAGTTCGACAGCATCTTGCCGGCGCCCAGTACGACCGACGACAGCGGATCCTCGGCGTTGGTCACGGGCAGACCTGTTTCCTCGCGCAGGCGTTTGTCGAGGTTCTTCAGCATCGAGCCGCCGCCGGTGAGCACGATGCCCCGATCGACGATGTCGGCGGAGAGTTCCGGCGGCGTGCGCTCGAGCGCCACGCGCACCGCGTCGACGATGACGTTGACCGTCTCGGCCAGCGCCAGGCGGATCTCCTCGTCACTGATCGTGATGGTCTTGGGCACCCCTTCGATGAGGTGGCGGCCTTTGATCTCCATCGTCGTCACTTCCTCGAGCGGGAAGGCCGAGCCGATTTCGATCTTGATGGCCTCGGCCGTGCGCTCGCCGATGAGCAGGTTGTAGGCCTTCTTGATGTAGTGGATGATCGCTTCGTCCATCTCGTTGCCGGCCACACGCACGGCCTTCGAGTAGACGATGCCGGCCAGCGAGATGACGGCGATGTCGGTCGTGCCGCCGCCGATGTCGACCACCATGTTGCCGCTCGGCTCTTCGATGGGCAGCCCGGCGCCGATGGCCGCGGCCATCGCTTCCTCGACCAGGTGCACTTCGCTGGCCTTGGCGCGGTAGGCGCTGTCCTTCACGGCCCGTTTTTCGACCTGCGTGATTTCCGAGGGCACGCCGATGACGATGCGCGGCCGCACCCAGACGGTGCCGTTGTGCGCCTTCTTGATGAAGTACGTCAGCATCTTCTCGGTGACGTCGAAGTCGGCGATGACCCCGTCCTTCATCGGCTTGATGGCGACGATGTTGCCGGGCGTGCGGCCCAGCATCTCCTTGGCCTCGCGCCCGACGGCCTCGACACGGCCGTTCAGCTTGTTGACCGCGACAATCGACGGCTCGTTGACCACGATGCCCTTGCCCTTGGCATAGACACACGTGTTGGCCGTCCCGAGATCGATCGCGAGATCGGTGGAGAAAGCGGAAAAGATCGATCCAAGACCCACGCGGACGGCTCCTGACTAGGGGTTGGCGACGGCCACGCCGTCCTTCCCCGTTTCCTTGACGCGATACATGGCAACGTCTGCCGCGCGCACGAGTTCTTCCGCCGAGCTGGCGGCATCGGGCAGGGTCGCCACGCCCACCGACACGGTGAGGCGCACGTCGAGCCCGTCAGCCGCCAGGAATACGAAGTCGCGCACGCGATCGCGCACGCGGTCGGCGACGCCGAGGGCGCCCTCCGACCCGGTCTCCGGCAGCACGATGGCGAATTCGTCGCCGCCGAAACGCGCGACGACATCGGTTTCCCGAGCCGACCCGCGGATGACGCCGGCGGCTTCCACGAGCGCCCGGCTGCCGGCCAGATGGCCGAACGAGTCGTTCACGCGCTTGAAGCCGTCGAGGTCGATGAAGAGGAGCGAGAGCGAGCGCCCGCTGCGCGAGGCCCGCTTGGATTCCCGGCGCAGCACCTGGTTGAGGAACCGCGAGTTGTAGAGCTGGGTCAGGTCGTCGGTGACCGAGAGGGCCTCGGCCCGGCGGATGGCCAGGGCGTTGTCGAGGGCGAGCGCCGGCCCTTCGAGGATGTCGGCCAGGGCATCGGCGGCCGCCTGCGCGAGCCGCGGCTCCCCTTTCGACGTCGCCCGTTCGACGGCGACGAGCGCCGCCACCACCCGGCCGCGACAGCGCAGCGGCACGGCGAAGGCCGCGCCCGCCCCGCCCCGCACCCGCAGATCGTGCCGCAGGTCCTGGCTGGCGAACTCGCGGCCGTGCGAGAGCACCCACCGGCTCACGGCCGCGGCCGGCGCCGACAGGGTCGAGGACATGCCGCGCGAGGCCATCAGCCCCACCTGGCCGTCCATATCCACCGCGTAGACGGCGAGCGCCGGCGTGCGCAGCCACTGGGCCGCGCTCGTGACGATGAGCTCGCCGATTTCCTCGGGGTCGAGCGTCTCGTGCGCCGATCGCATGAGCGCGAGTTGCACATCGGGTCGGGCCAGGCGCGTCTTGAGGGAACGCTGCGACTGGCGGAGACGGGTCGCGAGGTCGGCGCGGGCAGCTGCTGAAGGTGGCATTGGCTTCAGCCGAGACTGGGGGAGTCTGGGGCGAATTCGGCCCGTTCCGGCACTTGTCTAGTGGGCCGACTATACCACAGCGCCTCGGCCTTGTTCGGGACGATTTCAGACGCCCGGCGCCCCCGGCCGCACTGGGGTGTGGGAATCGGCACGCAACCTTGTTAGGATCGACGGTTCAAGGAACCTACCCATGACCACGCTCGACTGGATGCGGCGGCACCGTGGCTGGCTCAAATGGAGCCTGGCCGTCCTCATCATTCCGTTCGCTTTCTTCTTCGTGCCCAACAACAACGTCACCACGGCGGGCATCGCGCCCGACACCGTGCTGGCCGACGTCGAGGGGCAGAGCATCACCGTCGCCGAGTTCCAGCGCCGCTACAACGCGCAGCTCCAGCAGTACCGGAACGCCTACGGCGGCCAGATCAGCGAGCAGATGCTCCGTCAGCTCGGCATCGACCAGCAGATCCTGCAGTCGCTCGTCGACGAACAGGCGATGGTGGCCGAGGCGCGCCGGCAGAACCTCACGGTGAGCGACGTCGAGGTGCGGCAGCGTATCCTCTCGCTGCCGGCGTTCATGGAGAACGGCCAGTTCATCGGCGAGACGCGCTACCGGCAGCTGCTCTCGATGCAGAACCCGCCACTCACCACCCGCGAGTTCGAGGAGCAGCTCCGCCAGGCCATCCTGGCCGAGAAGCTGCGCACCTCGGTCACCGGCTGGATGTCGGTGAGTGACGCCGACGTGGCGCAGGAGTTCCGTCAGCGCAACGAGAAGGTGAAGCTCGAGCTCGTGCCGCTCACCGCCGACTCGATGAAGAGCCAGGTCACCGTGACCGACGCCGATCTGCAGGCGCGCTTCGACGCGAACAAGGAAACCTACCGCATCGGCGAGAAGCGCAAGATCAAGTACGCGCTGCTCGATGTCGAAACGGTGCGCGCCACGGTGCAGGTGCCCGACGCCGATGTCGAAGCGTTCTACACGCAGAACAAGGCGCAGTACACGACCGAAGGGCGCGTGCGCGCCAGCCACATCCTGCTCAAGACCGAAGGCAAGGACGAAGCGGCTGTGAAGGCGAAGGCCGAAGCGCTGCTCGCGCAGGTCAAGGCGCCCGGCGCCGACTTCGCCGCGCTGGCCAAGGCCAACTCGGAAGACGAAGGTTCGGCCGTGAACGGCGGCGACCTCAACTACTTCGGCCGCGGCCAGATGGTGCCCGAGTTCGAGCAGGCCGCCTTCGCGCTCAAGGCCGGCGAGGTGAGCGACCTCGTGAAGACGACCTTCGGCTTCCACATCATCAAGGTGATCGACAGCCAGGCCGAGACCTCGCGCCCGGTGGCCGAGGTCACGCCCGAGATCGTCGATCAGCTCAAGTGGCAGAAAGCCCAGCAGCAGGCCGAGCAGATCGCCAAGGCGATGGAAGCGGCCATCAAGTCTCCCGCCGACATGGAGAAGGTGGCGAAGGAACGCGGCGTCACCGTGGTGGAATCGCCGCTCTTCCTGCGCGACGAGCCGATTGGCGAACTCGGCGCGGCGCCCGACGTCGCCGCCCGCGCCTTCACGATGAAGGACGGCGAAGTCACGCCGGCCCTGCGCGTGTCGCGCGGCTGGGTGTTCGCGACGCCGGCCGGCAAGCAGGATTCCTACATCCCGCAGCTCGCCGAAGTGACGGCGCGGGTGCGCGAGGACGTCGTGCGTGACAAGGCCGCCGAACTCGTGAAGTCGCGTGCCGCCGCCATCGCCGCCGACCTCCGCAAGGCGACCGATTTCGCGGCCGCGGTCAAGAAGGCCGGCCTCGAGACCAAGCCCACGGAGCTCATCGCGCGCGGCGCGGCGCTGCCCGACATCGGCCCGAACGCCGAAGTCGAGAAGGCCGCCTTCTCGCTGCCGCAGGGCGGCGTCACCGATGCCATCACGACACCGAACGGCGCGGTCATCGCGCGCGTGGTCGAACGCGCCGACGTGACCGACCAGCAGATCGCCGACGGCCGCGACGCGCTGCGCGAGGAACTCACGAACCAGCGCCGCGACCGCTTCTTCAGCGCCTACATGGCCAAGGCGAAGACGTCGCTGGCCATCGCCATCAAGCAGGACGTGCTGACGCAGGTGATGGGCCCGATGCCCGCCGCCCCGGCTTTCCCCGCGCCGGTGCCCGGCGCGATGCAGTAGACACCCGCCCGGCCGGCGGCCTCTCTCCAGGGGCCGCCGGTCGCGTTCGTCCCGCCCGGCCCGCCCAGTACGACCTCCCCGCCGAACGTCCCTCCCCGCCCGCGCTCAGCCCCGGAAAACGAAGTACACCGCGCCGACGAGGCACAGCGCCGCCCACAGGAAGTCGAGCTTCAGCGGCTGCTGCATGTAGAACGCGGCGAAAGGCACGAACACGGCGAGCGTGACCACTTCCTGCATCACCTTGAGCTGCGCGAGCGAGAACGTGCTGAAGCCGATGCGGTTGGCCGGCACCTGCAGCACGTACTCGAAGAAGGCGATGCCCCAGCTCACGAGAATCGCGAGGACGAGCGGGCGCGTCCGCAGGTCGCGCAGATGTGCATACCAGGCGAACGTCATGAAGATGTTCGAGCAGACGAGCAGCCCGATCGTGGGAGCGAGCGTCCGCATCGCGCCTACTTCCCCGTCGCCCAGGCGGTGAGCGCCGCGTCGATGGCAGCCGACGTCTCCTTCCACGCCGTGAGCATCTGCGGCGTCGGCGGCAGGTCCGCGCCCTCGACGAGGCCGAAGAGCTGCGTCGCCTGGCCCTGCAGGCGCGTGAGAGCCGTCTGCGCGGCGCGGCCGCGGGTGGCAAGGTCGCCATTGGCCGCGACTGCCGCGCTGGTCTCGGTGAGAGCGGCGGCGACGCGGCGGAGCGCCGCATCGATCGCGCGCGAGGTCACGTATTGCTGCGTGAGGCCGGCCGGCGTGGTCTTCACGCGCGGATCCATGCGCACGGTGAGCGGCGCCGTCTGCACCGCCCCGTCCACCGTGAGACGCACGGTGTAGCGCCCGGGCGGCACGACCGTGCCCCGGGGCACCTGCGGTGTCGCCTGGAAGGTGGCCGCGATCGGATAGGAGAACGACGCCACCGCCGGCGCGTCGTGGCGCAGATCCCACACGAAGCGGTGCAGACCGGCCGTCGCGGCCAGCGACTGTGGCGCGCGCAGCCAGTAGTCGGGCGTGTTGCGGCCCTCCACCGGCGGCTCCGGCGCGTCGTGGTTCGAATAGCGGCGCACGACCGCACCCGCCCCGTCGAGTACCTCGAGCGACACGTCGCGCGCCGCACCCGTGAGCCGGTAGTGGATGAGCGCGCCATCCGCCGGGTTCTGCCCGGCCGGTTCGTCAGGCGGCAGGGGCGTGTCGGTGTTGGTGTTGAAGCGCCAGCGCCAGGCGGCCTGCGGCTCGAGAAGGTGCGTGCCGCGGGCGAGGGCGCCGGCCGCGATCTGCCGGAGCGGCGTGATGTCGTCGAGAATCCAGAACGAGCGGCCATGGGTGCCGACCACGAGGTCGTCGTCCTTCACGACGAGGTCGCGGATCGAGGTGGCCGGCATGTTCACCCGCAGCGACTGCCAGTGGTCGCCGTCGTCGAACGATACGTAGACGGCCTGTTCGGAGCCGGCAAGGAGCAGCCCGCGCTGCTTCGGATCTTCGCGGACCACGTTGATCGTGCCGCCGCCGGGAATGCCGGCGACGATCTCGGTCCAGGTCTTCCCGCCGTCGCGCGTGCGGAAGATGTGCGGACGCAGGTCGTCGAGGCGGATGGTGTTCACGGCGGCATACGCCGTCTGCGGATCGACGTGCGACGCCTCGATCAGCGACACCTTCCACCACGGCCCGATCGCCGGCGGTGTCACATCGGCCCAGCGGGCGCCGCCGTCACGCGTGACGTGGATGAGCCCGTCGTCGGTGCCCACCCAGATCGCCTTCTCGTCGAGCGGCGAGGGCGCAATCGTGTAGATGACGCCGCGACGTGTGGGTGCCGCTTCCGGCGCGCCGCGGTAGACGCCGACGTTCGCCGGCACCTCCCACTGCGCGCGGGTCAGGTCGGGGCTCACCTGCGTCCACTGCTGCCCGCCGTCGATCGTCTGCCACAGGACATTCGAGGCGAAGTAGAGCTTTCGCGGATTCACCGGCGAGAAGAGCACCGGCATCGTGCGTACGACGCGGTAGTCGGCCGAACGCAGCGCCTTCGGCCCGACCTGCTGCACCTGTCCCGTGCGGCGGTCGTAGCGGCTCACCTTGCCGCCGTAGACGATATCGGGATTCAGCGGATCCGGCGCCACGTAGCCGTATTCCTCGACGCCCACCGGATGCCACTCGCGGAACGTGATCCGGCCATCGTCGCCGCGGCTCGCGATACAGGCGGAGCCGCTTTCCTGCTGGCCGCCGCAGACGCGGTACGGGAAGGCGTTGTCGGTGGACACGTGATAGAAGGCCGCGGTCGGCTGGTTGTACCAGCTGCTCCACGATGCGCCGCCGTTCAGGCTGATGATCGCGCCCTGATCCGACGACATCGCCATCACGTCGGGCTGCTGCGGGTTGATCCAGAGTTCCTGGTAGTCGTCGCCGCCGGGCGCACCGCGGAACGCGGTGAAGGTCCTGCCGCCATCCACTGACTTCCACGCCACGATCGTCGGCACGAACACGACATCGGGCTTCGTCGGATGTACCTGGATGTCGGCGGCGTCCGACGGACGCGCCACCACGCGCGGATCGCTGTTCACGCGGTACCAGCTTTCGCCGGCATCGTCCGAGCGATAGATGCCTTCGCCCTCGCGGGCCTCGACCACCGCATACAGGCGCGACGGCAGCGTGGGCGCCACGGTGACGCCGATGCGGCCGAGCCGTCCCTGGTCCCAGCTCGGCAGGCCCTTCGTGAGCGGGCGCCAGGTCGTGCCGCCGTCGGTGGACTTGAACAGTCCGGTGCCGGCGCCCCGGAAGTCGCCGTTCTCCCAGGGGCCCTGCCGCGCCTGCCAGAGCGCCGCGTAGAGCACGTCGGGATCTTCGGGATCCATCGTCACGTCAGCCGCGCCGGTGTTCTCGTCCTTGTAGAGCACGCGCTCGAACGTCTGCCCGCCGTCGCGCGAGCGGAACACGCCGCGTTCCGTGTTGGGTCCGTAGGGATGGCCGAGCGCCGCCACGTAGAGGTGCCGCGGATCGCGGGGATGCACGACGATCGCCGTGATCTGCTGCGTGTCGCGCAACTGCGGCAGATGGGTCCACGTGCGCCCGGCGTCGGTCGAGGCGTAGATGCCGTTGCCGACCGACAGGTCAGGCCGCTGGTGCGCTTCGCCCGTGCCCACGTAGAGCACGCGCGGGTCCGACGGCGCGACGGCGATGGCGCCGGTGGACCCGGTGCTCTCGCGGTCGAAAATCGGGGCCCACGTGCGGCCGGCGTCGGTCGTCTTCCAGACGCCGCCGTTCGAGACGCCAATGTAGAAGGTGTGCGGCTCCTGCACCACGCCGGTCATGGCGCGCGTGCGGCTGGCGCGGTGCGGGCCGATGTTGCGCCAGGTCAGCTCGGCGAAGAGCGCCGGATCGACCGCGGCCGGGGCCGCCGCCGGCACCTGCGCGCGCGGCGCGGCGGCGACGCCGCAGAGAAGAAGGGCCAGAAGGGCCAGGGAACGACGCATGGAACTCTCCTCGACGAAAACGGATGCGGGACGGCCCCGCGCACGACGACCTTCGGTGTCCTATTCGTTCACGAACGAATAGGCGCCCTTGGCGGTGGTCGCATGGTGCTCGGCGACCGACAGGAACGCCCGCACCGCGTGCGACAGCTCGCCCTCACGCCGCAGCACGAGGCGCAGGGGACGTTCCATCGCCAGTTCGGGCACCGGCACGCGCACGAGTTCGCCGCGCCGCAGCTCATCCTCCACGCTGATGCCTGGCAGCAGGGCCACACCGTGGCCGAGCGCCACGAAGCGCTTGATGGCGTCGATGGTGGGCATCTCGACCGGCATCTGCAGCGTCACCCGATGCGCGCGGAACGCCTCGACCACGCGGTCACGGAACGGCGAGGCCACGTGGTGAGCGACGAACGACTCCGAGCCGAGCATCGTGATGCTGACCTCGGGGCGGCGCGCCAGCGGGTGTGACGGCGGCACCACGAAGAGCAGCTGGTCGCGGTAGACGACAATCGCGCGCAGGCCGGGTTCGGCCGGGCGATAGGTGGTCACGCCGAGGTCCACGGCGTAGTCGAGCACGCTGGCCGGCACGCGACTCGCGAGCGAGCGCTGCACGGTGACCGACACGCCGGGATAGAGCCGGCGGAACTGATCGAGCACCGGCAGCAGGTAGAGACAGGTCAGTTCGTTGGCCGCAATGGCCAGCCGCCCGGCCCGCAGCGCGCGCACATCTTCGAGGGCCACGCGGGCCTGCTCGCGCACGGTGATGAGGCGCTGCGCATATTCGACGAGCGCCTTGCCGGCGTCCGTCATGCCGCCCCGCCGTGCCGGCCGCTCGAAGAGGCGCTGCCCCAGCTCGTCTTCCAGACGTCCGATCACCTGGCTGACCGCAGGCTGCGTGCGGCCGAGTGCCTTCGCGGCGCCCGAGAAGCTGCCCTCCTCGACTACCGCGAGAAAGGTCTCCAGCTGGTGTATGTCCATAACTGTCTATTCTAACAAGTGTTCAGAACAATCGTTCAATAGCAGTCAAACTTATCAAACATAAACGATGCGTCATCTTGACTTATCATGCAAACTCGTGTGACATCAATGCCATGGGAACCAGCGCCCGCCCCGCCATTCGGATCTTCGACACGACGCTTCGTGACGGCGAACAGGCCCCCGGCTTCAGCATGAGCCCGGCCGACAAGGTCCGGCTGGCCGGCCAGCTGGAAAAGCTGGGCGTGGACATCATCGAAGCCGGCTTCCCCATCGCCTCAGCCGCCGACTTCGAAGGTGTGGCCGCCGTGGCCCGCGCCGTGCGCACGCCGATCATCGCCGCGCTCGCCCGCGCCGTGCCCGAAGATGTCACCGCCGCGTGGGACGCCGTGCGTCAGGCGGCGCGTCCCCGCATCCACGTCTTCCTCGCGACGTCCGATCTGCACCTCTCGGCCAAGCTCCGCATCACGCGCGAGGAATGTATCGCCCGCTCGGTCGCCGCCGTGCGCCAGGCCGTGGCGCTCTGCCCGGATGTCGAGTTCTCGGCCGAAGATGCCACGCGCAGCGACCTCGACTTCCTGTGCGACGTCGCCGCGGCCGTGGCCGAGGCCGGCGCCACCACGATCAACCTGCCCGACACGGTCGGGTACGCGCTGCCCGACGACATCCGCCGCATGTTCTCGGCGGTCGCCGCGCGCGTGGGCACCGGCGTGACGCTCTCCTCGCACTGCCACAACGACCTCGGCCTCGCCGTCGCGAACTCGCTCGCCGCGATCGAAGCCGGCGCGCGTCAGGTCGAGTGCACGATGAACGGCATCGGCGAGCGGGCCGGCAACGCCGCGCTCGAAGAGATCGTGATGGCGATCGACGTCCGCGGCGACACGCTCGGCTGCCGCACGCGCATCCGCACCGAAGAGCTCTATCCGACGAGCCGCGCGCTGTCGGCGGTGGTCGCCGTGCCGGTGCAGCCGAACAAGGCGATCGTCGGCGACAACGCCTTCGCGCACGAAGCGGGCATCCACCAGGACGGCATGGTGAAGAACCCGCTCACCTACGAGATCATGCGCCCGGAATCAGTGGGCGCGCCGGCCACGAAGCTGGTGCTCGGCCGTCACTCGGGCCTGCGCGGGCTCGATGCGCGGTGCCGGGCCCTCGGCCATCGCCTGCGCGTCGAAGACCTGCGGCGCCTGTACACCAAGATGCTCGAGGTCACGGATTACGCCAAGTCGGTGGACGACACCGAACTGGTCGGTCTCATCCGCGATCTCGACGCGCCCGGACTCGACGCGGCATTCGACGCCGTGGGCGCGAGCGTGCGAGACTCCCACGATGAAACTTCGACTGGTCACACTCGCTGGTGACGGGATCGGCCCGGAGGTCACCCGTCAGGCCATGCGGGTGCTCCATGCCGTCGCCGCGGTCACCGGCCTCAAGGTAGACGTCACCGAACATCCCGTCGGCGCCGCCGCCATCCGCAGTACGGGCGTGCCCCTGCCCGAGACCACGCTGGCCGCGTGTCTCGCGGCGGATGCGGTGTTCCTCGGCGCGGTCGGCGATCCGGCCTTCGATCAGAACCCGCTGCACCTGCGGCCCGAGGCCGGCCTGCTGCAACTGCGCACGGCGCTCGGCGGCTTCGCCAACCTGCGCCCGGCGGTGGCCTTCGAGCCGGTGCTCGACGTCTCGCCGCTCAAGGCGGATCGTGTGCGCGGCGCTGACGTGCTCGTGGTGCGCGAACTGCTCGGCGGCCTCTACTTCGGCGAGCCGCGCGGCCGCGACGCCGATGGCCAGGCCGCCTTCAACACGCTGCGCTACAGCGTCGCCGAAGTGGAACGCCTGGCGCACATCGGCTTCCAGCAGGCGCGCCTCCGCCGCCGCCTCGTCACCTCGGTGGACAAGGCGAACGTGCTCGAGGTGTCGCGGCTCTGGCGCGAGACCGTCACGCGCGTCGGCCTCGACTACCCCGACGTCACGCTGAAGCACATGTACGTGGACTCGTTCGCGATGCGTCTCGCCACGGCGCCGACCGAGTTCGACGTCGTCGTGACCGACAACCTCTTCGGCGACATCCTGAGCGACGAAGCTGCCGTCATCTCGGGCTCGCTCGGCCTGCTGCCCTCGGCCACCATCGGCGGCAAGGTCGCGCTCTACGAGCCCGTGCACGGTTCGGCGCCGGACATCGCCGGCAAGGACATCGCCAACCCGATTGGCGCCATCGGCT
>CADEFD010000116.1 GCA_902826515.1 uncultured Acidobacteriota bacterium | reverse complement strand
CGGCGAACGCGCGCGCCTCTTCCTGACCGGCAGCTCGTCGCACTACCTCGAGTTCAGGCGGTAGTCACCGGTCGCGTCAGTCGAGCGTCGGCCGGAACGTCGGCGCTTTGCGCGCCTTGGTCTTCTGCTCGAACGCGTAGCCGTAGCCGAGGAGCGCCGCCTCGCTGTAGGCGCGGCCCATGAACGCGAGCCCCAGCGGCAGTCCGCGCACGTCGCCCATGGGCACCGTGAGGCTCGGCGTGCCGGCCACGGCCGCCATGCCGTAGCCGGCGCCCACGAAGTGATCGCCGAGCACGTGATCGGTGGGCCAGGCGGGCGCCATCGCCGGCGCGATGAGAGCGTCGAGTTTCTGGCCGTCGAGCGTCGAGAGCAGCCCGTCGCGGCCGGCGAGCTGCTTTGCGGCGGCCTTCGCGCGCAGGTACGCCGCGTCGGTCAGCGGTCCCTTCGCCTGCGCCTGCTCGAAGAGTTCCTGGCCGAAGAACGGCATGGCCTTCTCGGCGTTGGCCGTGTTCCAGGCGATGAGCGCCTCGAGGCTCTTGTGCGCCGACGCGCTCTTTGCAAGATAGGCGTTGAGGCCGTCCTTGAATTCGTAGAGCAGCACTTCGAACTCCGGCGTGTTCCAGCGGTTGTAGGTGGGCACCTGCACGTCCACGACGGTCGCACCGGCCGCGGTGAGGCTGGCAATCGCCCGCGTCATCGCCGCATCCACATCCGGGTGATACCCCATCGCCTGCCGCACCACGCCAAACCGCTTGCCGGTGAGGGCGTTCGCATCGAGCGCCGTGAGGTAATCGGCAGTCTTGCCGACGGCGGCAGCACCGGCCGGATCGGCCGCGTCCACGCCAGCCATCGCCGTGAGCAGCATCGCCGCATCGGCCACCGTACGCGTCATCGGGCCTGCCGTGTCCTGCGAGACCGAGATCGGAATGATGCCGCTGCGGCTCACGAGGCCCACCGTGGGCTTGAGGCCCACGAGTCCGGCCACGGACGCCGGGCACAGGATGCTGCCGTCGGTCTCGGTGCCCACGCCCACGGCGGCAAGGCTCGCCGCGATTGACGTGCCGGTGCCGGCGCTCGACCCGCACGGGTTCCTGTCGAGCACGTAGGGATTCTTCGTCTGGCCGCCGCGTGAGCTCCAGCCCGACGACGATCGCGTCGAGCGGAAATTCGCCCACTCGCTGAGGTTCGTCTTGCCGAGGATGACGGCGCCGGCCTCGCGCAGGCGCGCCACGAGGAAGGCGTCGGCCGCCGGCGTGTTGTCGGCCAGGGCGAGCGAGCCGGCGGAGTTCGTCATCCCCACCGCGTCGATGTTGTCCTTGAGCAGCACGGGAATGCCGTGCATCGGCCCGCGCACCTTGCCGGCCTTGCGTTCCGCATCGAGGCGGTCGGCATCGGCGAGTGCGGCCGGGTTCAGTTCGATGATCGAGTTCAGCGTGGGGCCGGCCTTGTCGATGCCGGCGATGCGCGCCAGATAGGCCTCGGTGAGCGCGCGCGCCGTGAGCGTGCCGACGTCCATGCGGTTGCGCGCCTCGAAGGCGCTCAGCTCCGCCACGTCCACGGCGGGGGCGGCAGCAGGGGCCGGCGCGGCAGCGCGTTGTTCGGGTGCGGCCGTGCAGGCGGCGGGAGACACGAGGGCGAGGACGAGCGCGAGGCGGCGGACGGTCATGGCGGTCAGTGTATCCTCGGATTCGCGTGCCGACGCCCCCCGACGACTTCGTCCCGCGCCCGTGGCTCGGCGGCGGCCACCGCATGACGCTCTACGCGTGGGCCGCGCGCCGCCGCTTCCCCGCCCTGCCGCCGCCCGAGGCGCGGTACTTCGCGGTAAGCCACGACACCCAGGTGCTCGCGCACTGTCACTGGCAGGCGGACCGCGCGGCCGCGCTCACCGTGATCCTGCTGCACGGCCTCGAAGGCTCGAGCGCGAGCCACTACATGCGGGGGATGGCCGAGAAAGCCTGGCGGCGCGGCTTCAACGTCGTGCGCCTCAACCAGCGCAACTGCGGCGGCACCGAGCACCTGTCGCCCGGCCTCTATCACTCGGGGCTCACGGCCGATCCGCTGGCCGTGCTGCGGCTGCTGAGCGCCGAAGGCCTCGAGCGGTTCGCCGTGTGCGGCTACTCGCTCGGCGGCAACATCGCGCTGAAGCTCGGGGGCGAACTCGCGGATGCGGCCGCCGCCGCGCGCATCGTGGCCGTCACGGCCGTGTCACCACCCATCGAACTGAGTCAGTGCGTGGACGCGCTCGAACGCGCGGAGAACGCCGCGTACCACCTGAACTTCCTCGTCGGCCTGCGCGGCCGGATGAAGCGCAAGGCCACGCTCTTTCCCGACGTCTACGATACGCGGCCGCTGGCGCGCGTGCGGAGCGTGCGCCGCTTCGACGATCTGTACACGGCGCCGCACAACGGCTTTGCCGGCGCGGCCGACTACTACCATCGCGCCAGCGCGCGCCGGGTCATCGAGCGTCTCGCCGTGCCGGCGCTGCTCATCACCGCCGACGACGATCCGTTCGTGCCGCCCGACGCGGCGCGCGATCCGGCGCTCGGCGCCATCGATGCGCTGACGCGCGTGGTGACGCGACACGGCGGCCACTGCGGGTTCGTCGCGCCCGCCAGCGCGGACTTCGACGGCTACTGGGCGGAACGGCGGGTGATGGATTTCGTGGCCGCGCACGCGGGCTGATCGCGCCGCGGGCCGCGCGACGCCGTCAGCCCTTCGCGAGCAGTTCCAGCATCCGCTGGCCGAAGACCGCGCCCTTGCCGGCATCCTCGTGCTTGAAATACACGAAGACGTCGCGGCAGGTGGCGGCGAGGTCCTGCGCGGTGCGCGTCCAGCGCACAATCGCGTCGTCGTCGTAGCCTTCGTCGCGCAGGCGCAGATAGGCGAAGTCCGCGGTGGCGACGATGGGCACGGAGCGCGACTCGGTGTCGGCCACGCAGAGCGCGAAGTTCCTGGCGCGCAGCCGCGCGTAGACCTCGTCGGTCAGCCAGGAATCGTGACGGAACTCGAAGGCCGCCTGCACGCCATCGGGGACCGACGGCAGGAACGCGTCGAAGCGCTCCAGATCACATTTGAGATTGGGCGGCGTCTGGAACAGCACGGCGCCCAGTTGCGGGCCGAGCCCGCGGGCGGTCGTGACGAAGAAGTCCACGGCGTCGCCCACGTCCTTGAGACGTTTGTCGTGGGTGATGCGGCGGTTGGCCTTGAGGGTGAAGCGGAAGGCGGGCGGCACCTGCGAGACCCAGCCCGCGACGGCGCTCGCCGTGGGCATGCGGTAGAAGGTGGCGTTGATTTCGACCGAGGGAAAACGCGCCGCGTAGAAGGGCAGCATCTTCGACGCAGGAAGATCCTGCGGATAGAAGCTGCCCTTCCACTCGGGATAGTTGTAGCCGGACGTGCCGACCAGAATCACGGGTGTGGCCCGCGAGCGTGGGATCGGGGGGCGCCTGTTACCAGCGTGGTTCGCGCCGGCCGTTGCCGCCGCCGCCACCGCGGCCGCCGCCACCACCGCCACGGCCCATGCCGCCGCCGCCACCGAAGCCGCCACCGCCGCCGCTCGGCTTCGGACGCGCTTCGTTCACCACGAGCGCGCGGCCGTCCATCTGGTATTCGTGGAGCTCGTCGATCGCCTTCTGCGCGCCCTCGTCGGTCGTCATTTCAACGAACGCGAATCCGCGCGCGCGGCCCGTGGCCTGATCGCGCATCACGTGCACGTTGGCCACCGCACCGGCGCGGCTGAAAAGCTCGTTCAAATCCTCGTCGGTTGCGCTGTAAGGAAGATTGCCCACGTAAAGTCTACGGCCCATCGGTCACTCTCGCTCCTGCCGCGCTTCGGTCGATCAGCCCGACGCGCGCGAACGCCGGGACTCCCCCCGCGACCAGCTCACCACGCGGGGCGGGGGAAACAGCGTTTCGCCGACCAGCACAGGGCTCCCTCAGGGACGTGAAAGCTGGCGAAGTATAACAGACCCGGAGTCAAGCTCAAGGGAGACTCCTGCCGGCTGTCCCGGCCGTGGTACAGTCAACCGTGATGGTGCGTCGCGGAGTTGTGCTCTTCATCCTGGCGCTGGCGGCCGGATGCGGCGACCCGCCCGTCCCCGCCGAGCGGTATCCCATCGCGGGCCAGCTCCTCGGCGTGCAGCTCGACACCGGGCAGGTGCTGCTGAAGCACGGCGCCGTCTCCGGCTACATGGACGCGATGACCATGCCGTTCCAGGTGGCCGACCGCGCGTCCATCCTCCAGCGCCGCCCGGGAGACCTCGTGACTGCGACCCTCGTCGTCGAGCCCACCCGCGTCTTCCTCGAGAACGTCGTGGCGACAGGCACCGCCCCCCTGCCGGAGGCCGCCGCCGCGCGGCCCGTCGCCGAAGGGGTGCACGTGCTGGCCCCGGGCGATCCGGTGCCCACCGTGGCCCTCACCAACCAGTCCGGCCAGCCGGCGTCACTCGCCGACTGGACGGGGGCGGCGGGCGTCGTGACCTTCATCTACACGCGCTGCCCGCTGCCCGACTTCTGCCCCCTGATGGACGCGCGCTTCGCCGAAATCCAGGCGCTGGCGGCGGCGGAGGCGGCGCTCGCCGGCAAGGTGCGGCTGCTCTCGGTGAGCTTCGACCCGGCCAACGACACCCCGGCGGTGCTCACGGCGCACGCGGCCAGGGCCGGGGCGAAACCGGGCTGGGCGTTTGCCACCGCGCCACCGGCCATCGTGGACCGCTTCGCCGCCGAGTTCGGGGTGAACGTGATCCGCGAGACGGACGGGTCGATCACGCACAACCTGCGCACCGCCGTCATCGGCCCGGATGGCCGCGTGGCGGCCGTCTACTCGGGCAACGACTGGACCGCGGCACAGCTCGTCGACGACCTGCGCCGCGCCCTGGCAGCGCCGGCGCCGTGACGATGCGCCGGGCGATCCCGTCACGGCCGCAGTCGCTGCGCGAGGCGCTGGCGCCCCCGCGCACACCGCCGCCAGCGGCCGCCTTCTCCGCCGCCGAGCGCGCCGTCATCCGCCGCCTGCGCACGCCCTTCGCCGTGCAGCGCTGGCTGAACGCGCTCCCCTACAACACGGAAGTCGGCGGCGAGACCCTGCACACCTTCCGGGGTGTCGTGGCGCGCGGCACGGCCCACTGCCTCGAAGCGGCGCTGACTGCCGCCGTCATCCTCGAGCAGCACGGCTATCCGCCGCTGCTGCTCAGCTTCGAGTCGCAGGACCGGCTCGACCACGTGATCTTCATCTACCGCGGGCCGGACGGCTGGGGGTCGATCGCGCGGTCGCGCGACCCCGGCCTGCACGGCCGCCGGCCGGTCTTTGCCACCCCGCGGGCGCTCGCGCTCAGCTACGTCGATCCGTATGTGGACGCGACGGGCCGCGTGCGGGGGTACGGCGTGGTGCACCTGGCGGCGATGGGCGCCTACGACTGGCGTTTCGCGACCGGCAACGTGTGGGCGGTCGAACAACTGCTCATCGACTGGCCGCATCACCGCATCCGCACGTCCGATGCGCGGTATCGCCAGCTCAAGCGACGCTATCTGGCCTACCGCGCGGCCCACGGCACGAAGCCGGTGTACTACCGAGGCCGCGAGCGCTGGATGCCGCTGCCGGCGGAATTCCGCGCGCCGGCGCGCGGGGCGCGGCAAGGCTGACGTGCGACTGGCGTCCGCTCAGTCGAGGTCGATGGCGCGCACCGGCTTGACCACCGGCTCCTTCTTCGCCTGTTCGAGCGCTTCCTCGAAACGGCGCGACAGGACATCGTCGCGCGACTTCTCGGAGGCCATCGACTGCTCGAAGATCGCTTCGCGGCGCCGCGCCTGCTCCTGCAGCAGGCGCTGGGCATTATCGAGCTCCGGCGCGTGGCCCGAGGCGGCTTCCTTGTGCGACACCACGCGCCCCAGGTTCAGATCGACCACCAGGGTGGCGCGGCAGCAGGGACAGGTGACTTCGCGCTCGCTCTGCAGGATTGCCATCGGACCTCCGCGGGCGGGCACTTGCCGTGAGCCCGGCCGCTCGTCAAGAGTAGTGGGGTGAGCGCCGATGCCGCAAGATGAGCCCCGTCACGTCCGCACCGTCAGGATTGCCACCTACAACGTGCACCGTTGCCGCGGCATGGACGCGCGCACGCTGCCGCAGCGTGTGGCCGCCGTCATCGCCGGCCTCGATGCCGACGTCGTGGCGCTGCAGGAAGTCGTGGGCGCGAGCCAGCGGCGGGCCGGTCAGGCCGCCGAACTCGGCGCCGCCCTTGGCATGGGCTGGGTGATGGCGCCCACCCGTCACCTGCGCGGCGCGCTGTTCGGCAATGTCGTGCTGACGCGGTTCCCGGTGCGGCAACACGTGCAGTACGACCTGTCGTGGAAGACCTGCGAGCCGCGCGGCGCGCAGCGGGTCGATGTCGCTTTCGACGACGCGCACGTCCTGCATGTCTACAACGTGCACCTCGGCACCTCGCTCGGCGAGCGGCGGGTGCAGGCGGCGAAGGTCGCCGACCTCGTGCACGACAACCGCACGCATGGGGCGAGCGTCGTGCTCGGCGACTTCAACGAGTGGGCGCGCGGCCTGGCCACCGACATCCTGTCGTCGCGGCTCGAGAGCCTGGATCTCACGAAACACCTGCCGAAAAAGCGCAGCTATCCCGGCTTCTTCCCGCTGCTCCACCTCGACCACATCTACTACAAGGGCCGCGTCGAGGTGATGAACGTCGAACTCGTGCGCACACGGCAGGCGCTCATGGCCTCCGACCACCTGCCGCTCGTCGCCGACCTGCGGCTCACCTACTGACGCTCAGGCGAGATCGTCGCCCACGCGCGAGAGCGTGAGGTGCAGCAGGCCGAGGTTGCGCGTGCGGAAGGCGGCCTCGCAGCTCGCGAAGTAGTACTCCCAGGTGCGGATGAAGCGGTCGTCGAAGCCCATCTGCTTCACGTCGTCGAGCCGCTCGAAGAACCGCGTGCGCCACGCCGCGAGGGTCGCCGCGTAGTCGAGCGGTCGATCCTCCACGTGCGTCACCGCGAGGCGCGTGTGCGCGGCCGTGACCGCGCAGACCTCGCGCAGGCACGGCAGCAGTCCACCCGGGAAGATGTGCTTCTGAATCCAGTCGGCGTGCCGCACGTACTGGTCGAAGCGGCCATCGGGAATCGTGATCGCCTGGATGCCCACGCGTCCGCCCGGCGCGAGCGCGCGGTCAATCGCCTGGAAGAATCCCGGCCAGAACTCGCGGCCCACGGCTTCGATCATCTCGACCGAGACGATGCGCTGGTACTGGCCCTCGACGTGGCGGTAGTCGCGCAGTTCGATCGCGACCCGGTCACTCAGGCCCGCCGCCGCGACGCGCGCCGAGGCCAGCGCGCGCTGCTCTTCCGACACCGTGATGCTCGTGACGCGGCAGCCGTAGGTGCGGGCCAGGTGCATCGCCAGGCCGCCCCAGCCCGAACCGATCTCGAGCACGTGGTCGGTGGGCGCCGGCTGGAGGCGCTCGCCCCACTGCCGGTACTTCTCGAGCTGCGCGGCGTCGAGCGAATCGCCAGGCGCGACGAAGTACGCGCTCGAATACGCCATCGTGGGATCGAGGAAGAGCGAGAAGAAGGCGTTGCCCAGATCGTAGTGTGCGTAGATGTTGCGCCGGCTGCCGGTGGTGGTGTTCTTCCGCCGCCGGTGGCGCCATGTGTCGGCGAGGTTCCACAGCCGCGTCGCCACCGACTCGAGCGGGGCGTCGTGCTGGTTGCGCAGCGCGAGATCGACGACGAGCGCGAGGTCGTCGGTGCCCCAGTCGCCGTCGATGTAGGCATCGCCGACGCCGATGTCGCCGTGGAAGAGCATGCGGCGGAAGAAGCGGTCGCGCGCGATCCAGACCGACGCGTGCGGTTCCGCGTCGGGCGCGCCGAGCACGGTCGTCGTGCCGTCGGGGAGCGTGAGCGTGAGGCGTCCATACCGCCAGCCCGACAACCCCGCGAGCACGCGGGCGCGGGCGAGACCGGCAATCTGCCGATCGAGCCAGGTGGTCGTGTCCGACGACTCGACGTCGCGGACGGTGCGGTCGGCGCGGGCGCCGGGAGACGCAAGCATCGCGGAAACTCCTCGCGGCGCTACGTCCTGGTCGCGCCACGGGCGCGCGCCGGGTCGTAGGCCGGTTTCGACAGATACGGAAGCCCCTTGCGCCAGAGGCGCAGAGCTTCCCAGTGAATGGCGCCGATGACACGCGCGGTCATCGCCGGGAACCGTGTGAGCACGCGCATCAGCGCGCCGTCGGTGAGCGGCCGCGCCGCGAGCACGAGACGCGACAGAAACACGGGCCGGCCGTCGGTGTAGAGGTCGATACGGATGTCCACGCCGTCGTCGGCGAAGGTCATCTGGAAGCGGTAGGTGCCGTCCAGCGTGAAGAACGGCGACACGTGGAAGACCTTCTTCTCCGTCCAGGCGCCGGACGCCTCCGCCCGCGCGGCCGGCAGCACGTAGGCGTGCCGTTCGCCGAACGTGTTGTGCACGTCGGCGACCACGCCGGCGAGCGCGCCGTCGTCGGCGCGATAACAGGCGAAGAGACTGACCGGATTGAAGACGTAGCCGGCGATCCGCCCGTGCGCCACGAGGTCGATGCGGCCGACGGGCGCGCTCACGCCATGCGCGGCGAGCGCGTCGAGCACGGCGGCCCGCAGCGCCGCGAGACGCACCGCGATCGGCGCCCGCATGCGCGCGAGCCCCATGAAGTCGGTGGGCTCGAAGCGCACGGCCTTCCACCAACGCGTGCCGAAGAGCCGCCGCCGCGCGTCGAGGCCGGCCACCTCCGCCAGATCGAGACGCAGCATGAAGAGCTCGTAGGCAAAGGCGTGCGGCCGCGGCGTGAGGCGGCTGTGCGACACCCGCCCGACGAGCACGGCCGACGCGGCGTTCATGACGCCCGCCCTTCGAGCCGCTCGACCGCGGCCAGCGCCGACATGACGCCGTCTTCGTGGAAGCCGTAGCGCAGGTGCGCCCCGCAGAAGTACGTCTGCCGCGTGCCGTTCAGTGCCGCGACCGTCTGCTGGGCGTCGAGGGCGGGGCGGTCGAGGATCGGGTGCGCGTAGGTCATGCGCGCGTAGACGGGGTCGGCGATGTCGCCGCCGTTCAGCGTGCACAACATCGGTCCCGCATCCTCGAGTCCCTGCAGTCGCGCCAGATCGTAGGTCACGGCCACCGGCAGGTGTTCGTCGCGGCAGTCGGCCATCCGCACGTTCCACGAGGCCCGCGCGGCGGGTCTGGCCGGCAGGTGACGCGCGTCACCGTGCAATACCGTGGGGTTCACCGAATACCGGAAGGGGGAGAGCGCCGACACTTCCGCCGCCGATGGATCGGCCAGCAGCGCCAGCGCCTCGTCGGCGTGAGTCGCGAGGACGACCGCGTCGACCTCGACCGCGCCGGCCCCGGCGGTCTCGACCACGGCTCCGGACGCAGTGCGGCGCACCGACGTCGCGGGTGTGCCCACGCGCACGCCGCCGCCGAGCGCCTCGGCGATCCGCTGCACGTAGGTGCGGCTGCCGCCGACGATCGTGCGCCAGACGGGTTGGCCGGACGCGGCCAGCAGGCCGTGGTTTTCGAGGAACCGCAGGTACGACGCCGCCGGGAAGTCGCGCATCGCGCGCGACGACGCCGACCAGATCGCGCCGCCCATCGGCAGCACGAAGTGTCGCATCAGCCCCTCGCCGAAGCCGTGCCGGTCGAGGAAGGCGCCAAGCGTGAGCGGCGCCGCGCTGCCATCGGCGAGCGCCGTGCGGCCGGCGCGGAAGAAGCGCAGCACGTCCGCGAGCATCGCCAGGTGCGGGGTGCTGAACGCCTGGCGCCCCTGCGCGAAGAGCCCGCGCAGTCCGACGCTCGAATATTCGACGTCGCAGCGGGCACACTGCACGCTGAACGACATGTCACTCGGCCGGCTGGCGACACCCAACTCGGTGATCATGCGCACGAAGTTCGGGTAGGTGCGCTCGTTGAACACCATGAAGCCGGTGTCCACGGGCACCGCGCGCCCGCCGACCGTGACGAGGTGGGTGTGGGCGTGACCGCCGAGGCGGTGTTCGCGCTCGAACAGGATGACGTCGTGCTGGCGGGCCAGCCGCCAGGCCGCCGTGAGGCCCGAGACGCCGGCGCCGATGACTCCGATTTTCAATCTGATGGAAGAACCCCGCACCCCGGGCCGCTATTCCCCGCCACACGCCGGCGCGCCGGACTGAGGCATGATCCGTCCATGCCCGCCCCACTCGTCGATCACGCCCTGGCTGTTCGCCTCGAAGGCGCAGAGGCCGCCGCCAACGCCCGCTTCGTCGAAGCACGCGCCACGGTGGCGCCGGCCCTCGGCGCCACCTGGCGCGACATCGACGGCATCTCGGCCCTCTTCGATGGCGCCGGATCACCGCTCACGCAGACCTTCGGGCTCGGCATGGCGAGGCCGGCCGACGCCGCCACGCTCGACGCCGTGGAGACGTTCTTCCGGTCGCGCGGCGCCGCCGTGGACCACGAGGTCAGCCCGCTGGCGCTCGGGGAGCCGCTGCCGCTGCTGAGCGGCCGCGGGTATGTCCCGATCGAACTGACCGACGTGCTGTTCCGCCCGCTCACCGATGCCGACGACGCCGCGCCGGACGCCGGCATCGCCATCACCACGGCGGGCCCAGAGGCCGGCGAGGCCTGGGCACACGCCGCCGCGGACGGTTGGAGCGAACACCCGGAAGTCGTGCCCTTCGTGCGCGCCCTTGGCGCGGTCTACCCGCACACGGTCGGCTCGACCTGTTTTGCCGCCTCGATCGACGGCGAACTCGCGGCCACCGGCGTGCTGGCCGTCCATGGCGGCGTAGCCGTGCTGGCCGGCGCCAGCACGCGGCCGGCGTGGCGGCGGCGCGGCGCCCAGACGGCCCTGCTCGCGGCGCGACTGCGGCAGGCGCGGCAGACCGGCTGCGATCTGGCCATGATCTGCGCCCGTCCGGGCAGCGACTCGCACCGCAACGCCGAGCGGCGGGGCTTCCAGGTCGCCTACACCCGGATCAAGTGGCACCTGGACTGACTGCCCGCCGTTCCGGCTTGCCTCTGTGATTGCCAAGTGATATCACTTGGAAATCATGGAGGCACGCATGCCGGTTCGCGAGCAGGAATACAACGGAATCCCCGGGCTGCCAGTGGTCGCGGCCGTTCTCGCCGCCGCCGGCGGCCTGGCGTGGACGATGGTGACCGGCGCCCGGAACGACCAGCCGGCGCTCATCATCGTGGCGGGCGCGGGTCTGCTGCTGGTGCTGCTCATCGCCGCGGGGCTGTTCATGGTGAACCCGAACGAGGGCCGCGTTCTGCAGCTCTTCGGCGACTACAAGGGCACGGCACGCGAACCCGGACTGCGCTGGGCCAATCCGTTCCTCTCGAAGCGGCAGGTATCGCTGCGCGTGCGCAACTTCGAGAGCTCGCACCTCAAGGTCAACGACAACGAAGGCAATCCGATCGAGATCGCGTCGGTCGTCGTGTGGAAGGTCGTGGACACCGCTGAAGCGGTCTTCGAGGTGGACGACTACGAACACTACGTGCGCGTGCAGGCGGAAGCGGCGCTCCGCAACCTGGCCACGAGCTACGCCTACGACGCCCACGACGACGCCCACACGTCGCTGCGCGGGCACACCGCGGTGGTCGCCGACCACCTGAAGCGCGAAGTGCAGGAGCGGCTCGCCAAGGCCGGCGTGCAGGTGATCGAGGCGCGCATCAGCCATCTCGCCTACGCGCCGGAGATCGCCGCCGCCATGCTGCAGCGGCAGCAGGCCGGCGCCATCATCGCCGCCCGTCAGCGCATCGTCGAAGGTGCCGTCGGCATGGTGGAGATGGCGCTGCAGCAGCTCTCGGCGAAGTCGATCGTGGTGCTCGACGACGAACGGCGCGCCGCCATGGTCAGCAACCTCCTGGTCGTGCTCTGCGGCGAACGCGGCGCGCAGCCGGTCGTCAACGCGGGCACCATCTACCAGTGAGGCGGCGTGGCTGACCGCAAGGCGTTCCTGTTGCGCGTGGACCCGGCGCTGCTCGATGCCCTGCAGCGCTGGGCCAATGACGACCTGCGCAGCCTGAACGGCCAGATCGAATTCGTGCTGCGCGAGGCGCTGAAACGTGCCGGCCGCGCCCGCCTGCCGGTGCCGCCCGACGACACCGCGCCGGGTTCGGGTTCGCGCTGACGCCGCGGCCCGGCTCAGGCGCGCGGCGCCGCGTCGATGATCATCGGCGCGGCGGGGCGAATGGGCGCCACGCGCCACGCCTCCTGCTCGAAGGCGTTGTCGTAGTAGGCATCACCGCCGCGCAGCCGCGCGACGGCGCTCGCGCAGAGATACGCCGGCACGAAGAGCGCGCCCCAGCGCTCGCACTGCGCGACGTGCACACGTTCGTGCGCGCGCGTCTCGTCGAGCGCGGCGGCATCGCGGGCGAGCACGACATGGCCGAGCGTCATGGCGATGATGCCGCGGCCCGGCGCCACGACGTCGAACCACCAGCCGACGCCCTGCCCGTGCGCCTCAATCACGCCGTCGCGCCATGCCGGCCGCGCGCCGGTGCAGGCGATGAGCACGAGGCCGGGGATCGTCGTGGGCGCCGCCCACAGGTACGCCGCAGCCTGCCGCGCCGTCACGCGTCGGCGCCCTCGGCCGCGGCGGCAGGCGCCGGCGCGCCGTGCCGCGCTTCCTCGTAGATGCGCGGCGGCACCGGCTGGAGATTCCAGGCCAGGCCCAGCCACGACATCGCCGCGACCACGTACCACGTGGGATCGAATTCCCACCAGTAGAAGCCGTTGCGCGCCGCGCGCTGATAACGGTGATGGTTGTTGTGCCACCCCTCACCCACCGCGAAGAACGCCGTGAGCGCGTTGTTGCGCGACTCATCGGGCGTGTCGAAGCGCCGCGAGCCCCACAGGTGGTTGATCGTGTTGATCGAAAAGGTGGCGTGCGCGAGCGTGGTCGTGGCGAGCGAGAACCCCCACACGAGCCACGCGTAACCGCCGGCGAGGTAGAGCGCCAGCGCCAGCAGCAGCGGCGGCACCACGTAGTAGCGCTCGAGCCAGGCGATCTCGGGCACGCGGCCGAAGTCACGCACCACGGGATTGGTGGGCGGCAGCGTTTCGTTACGGGCGTCGTGCAGGAACCAGCCGACGTGCGCGTAATAGAACCCGCTCACCGCCGGACTGTGCGGATCGCCCTCGCGGTCGGCGTACTTGTGATGGCTGATGTGGTGGCCCGCCCACCAGATCGGCCCCTTCTGCATCGCCGCCGTGCCGGCGAAGGCCCAGAAGAACCGGGCCGGGCGCGACAACTCGAAGGCGCGGTGAGCGAAGTAGCGATGGAAGGCGAGCGTGAGGCCGATGGCGCGGATGAAGTGCGAGGCGGCCCAGAGGGCCACGAGCGACCAGGCGAACGGCACCGTGAAGACGAGCAGCGACGAGGCCTGCACGCCCCAGAACACGGTGGCGGCGGCTAGCTCTCTTCCTCGAACCCTTCTTCGATCGGCAGCGGGCGCGTGGCCGGACGCAGCGCTTCCCGGTGATCGTAGATGGGCACGTCGCGCACGTGCATCGAGTTCGGACACGCTGGGGACTTCGCCTCGACGATGACGGTGACCGGACTGCCGCCGGTGCCTTCGCGGAACGCGAGGCGGCAGCCGCAGGCGAGACGCGCGTGTGTGAAGCCCTTCAGCATGGAACTGAAAGGATCATACTACACGCGCACTTCAGAGCAGGGCCTTGATCTCGCGCTCGAACTGCGACTTCGGTGCAATACCGAGATGCCGCTTGCAGACCTTGCCGTCGCGGCTGATGAGGAACGACGCGGGAATGCCGTAGATCGGCCCGTACGCGTCCTGAATCTCGTCGTGGCCGAGCCCGAGCACCATCGGATAGTTGACCTTGTACTGATCCGCGAAGGCTTTTGCCTTGTCGGCCGGGTCATCCACCGAGAGCCCGAGGATCACGAGGTCGTTCTTGTACTGCGCCTGCAGCTCGACGAAGCCGGGAATCTCGGCCTTGCAGGGGCCGCACCACGTGGCCCAGAAGTTCAGCAGCACGACCTTGCCCTTGAACTGGCTGAGCGAGACCTTCTTGCCGTCGAGCGCCGGCAGCGTGAAGTCCGACGCGGTTTTTGCGTTCGGCATGCACGCGGCCGCGTCGGCCTGCGCTTCGAGCTCGAGCGCCGAGGCGTGCGCGGCCACCGGTTCGATGAACGGCGCGGTGATGGGCTCGCCGCCGTCATCCGCGTGGGTGTCCCACGTGAACGGAATGCTGATGCCGATGAGGGCGACGACCGTGGCGATGATGGCGACGGTGCGCATGGACGTACCCCCTGGAGCGGACGGCGTCTCGGACTGCATACCCGTCATTCTGCCTCAAGACCCACGGCGTCAGCCACTCCCGACAGCCGGGCTGGCGCGACAAGCACATAGGTGGAATCGCCCTTCGTGACCACCGCCGCGTGGCGTCCGAAGGCCTCGATGTCGGCCGGCGATGCGCTGCGGCCGCGCAGCACGAAGAGCGACACCGCTTCCCCGTCCACCCGGTAGAGGGCATGGGCGATCCAGCCCTCGCCGTAGAGGCACTCACGGACGCTCACGAGCTTCGCGTGGCTGCCGGCCGGCGGCACCGGCAGGCGCACGTCCATGCCGTAATCCTGGTGGAAGTGCGCCTGAGCGGCGTCCGGGGTCATCGGATGGTCGTGATCGTCGCCGTCGATGACGAAACACTTGAGATGGTCGAGCGTGAGCTGCGCCGCAAGGAGCACCGACGACCGTCCGGTGGCCCACGACAGCCCGCCCGTGACCGCGAGCACCACGGCCGCGGCGGCGGCGAAGGCCGAGAGCCGCGACCAGGCGGGCGTGGTGCGGGCCTGCTGCGCGGCCACCACGCGGCGGACGTCGGCGGCGAGGCCGTCGGGCGCCGGCTCGGTCAGCCGCGCGCGGCGGCTCACGAGCAGGGCGCGCACCGCGCGCTGGGCGTCCGCCGCCTCGCGGCAGGCCGCGCACACGGCCAGATGCGCCTCGACCTGGGCGCGGACCGCCGGCAGGGCCTCGCCGTCCACGAAGGGAGGCAGCAGCGCCTCCATCTGGCGACAGCCAGCGGCCTGAGTGGGGAATTCGAGCGTCATACCTGTCCTGCCGTTCCTGTACGGGGCCGCGGGACGCCGTCCCGGGCACTGAGCGATGCGTGCAGCAGCTTGCGGCCGCGTGAGATACGCGACATCACGGTGCCGATCGGCACCGACAGCGCGTCGGCAATTTCCTGATACGAGAGGTCTTCGACGTCGCGCAGCCACACGGCCTCGCGGAAGGCGTCGGGCAGCGCGTCCACGGCCGCCTTGATGTCGGCATCCATGACCGACCGCAGCAGCTGCGTTTCCGGCGTCACCACGTCCACGACGCCCGGACGCCCGGCGTCCACCGCGGCGTCCACGGTGTCGCTGTCGAATGAGACGCGCGCCCGGGCGAAATCGCGCCGCCGGTTGCGCCAGGTGTTGTGGAGGATGGTGTAGAGCCAGGCCTTGAGATTCGTGCCGGGCTCGAAGCGTGCCTCGGCACGGATCGCCTTGAGATAGGTGTCCTGCACGAGGTCGCGCGCCGCGTCGCCGTCTCGGGTGAGACGCACGGCGGTGCCGTAGAGACCGTTCATCAGCGCAAGCGCTTCATCCATGAGCCGCACACCAGCGTCCGCGGCCGGGGGGGGCTTACGTGCGAACACGAGCCTCCGGTAACGCGGATGTGATGGTGAACCCCGGACGGCGGCGGTCTATTCCCGGCATGGTCTGCAGGCGCCCAACGCGTCCCAAGTATAGGACACGGATGTGAGGACCAGAACTTGCTTGGATCCAGTGCGGTGCGAGCTCATGTCGCTCCAGAGTAAGATGCCCGAAGCGCTGGCGCCCGGTGCCCGAATACCGCGACGTCCCTAGGATTTCCGAGGAGTTCTTCGTATGCGAACCTGCACGCCGGCTCGGCCCCTCCCAGCGGCTCTGTCGATCGCGCTCGTCCTGGCCCTCGCCACCGTGATCGGGCCGCCCCCGGCGGCCGCTCAGACGCAGTTCGCGCCGTATTACGGCAAGAACGCCATCCGGTACGACCACTTCAAGTGGCACACCTACCAGACGGACCACTTCGAGATCTACTACTACCCCGAGATCGAGCCGCACCTCGAGCGGATGGCCGGCTACGCCGAGAGCGCCTATCAGCACATCAGCTCCGAGCTGAAGCACGACCTGGCCGCCAAGGTGCCGCTCATCCTCTTCCAGACGGGCGCCGAGTTCTACCAGCAGAACGTCATCCCCGGCGCGGCGCAGGAAGGCGTGG
>CADEFD010000115.1 GCA_902826515.1 uncultured Acidobacteriota bacterium | reverse complement strand
GGCCTGCGCTACGGGGACGCGCCGCGCCAGACGCTGGACTTCTTCCCCGCGCCGCCCGGCACGGCCCGGGCGGGGCTGCTCGTCTACATCCACGGCGGCTACTGGCAGGAGCTCTCGACGGCCGAATCCGCGTTCCTCGCACCCGCCTGGCATGCAGCCGGGTTCGCACACGCCGTCGTCGGGTACACGCTGGCGCCGGCAGCCACCGTGCCGGCGATCGTGACCGAGTGCCGCGCCGCGCTCTCGTGGCTGCACGCCCACGCCGCCACGCTCGGCTTCGAGCCGGAGAACGTGGTGATTGCCGGCAGCTCGGCCGGCGGGTATCTGGCCGCTGCGTGCGCGGACCGGTCGCTCGCGCCGGTGCGCGGCATCGTGCCGGTGTCTGGTGTGTTCGATGTGGCGCCGCTCATCGGCACGTCGATCAACGACGCGCTGGGCCTCGACGCGGCCACCGCCGCGCGGCTCGACCTGCTCGCGCCCGGACGGCGCTTCGTGCCGGCCGTGGTGGCCTGGGGTGACATCGAGACCACCGAGTTCAAGCGGCAGAGCCGCGAGTTCGCGGCGCGGCTGGAGCGCGACGGCACGCCCTGCGAGACACTCGAAGTGCCCGGCCGCAACCACTTCGACGTGATCCTCGAGCTGGGCGATCCGGCGACGGCGCTCTTCGCCGCGGCCCGGCAGCTCTTCGCGCGCTGGACGCACAGCCGCGCCGGCGCTACGTGACGGCGGCGCGCACGGCGAAACGCGAGTCGCGCCATTCGCCGGAGTCGAGCACGAGCGCCAGGCGATCGACCGCGTCCCACACGTCCACGTAGCGCGTGTAGAGCGGCGTGAAGCCGAAGCGCAGAATGTCGGGCGCGCGGAAGTCGCCGATGACGCCGCGGGCGATGAGCGCCTGCATCATCGGGTAGCCGCCCGTGGGATGCGCGAGGCTGGCCTGACTGCCGCGCCGCGCGTGATCCGCGGGAGTGACCGGCGCGAGGTCGTGGCCGCCGCAGCGCGCCTCGACGAGTGCGAGGAAGAGATCCGTGAGCGCGAGCGACTTCTGCCGCACCGCCGCCATGCCGCCGCAGTGACCGGCGGCGAGCACCGTGTCCACGCCGCACTCGAGCGCGGCGAGCGACAGCACCGGCGGCGTGCCGCAGACGAACCGGGTGATGCCGGCACCCGGCTGGTAGTCGGTCGTGAAGGCGAAGGGCGCCGCGTGCCCGAGCCAGCCGGCGAGCGGCTGCCGCCAGCCTTCCGCGTCCATGCGCGCGGTATGGGCGGGATGGGCCCACACGAACGCCGGGGCGCCCGGGCCGCCGTTCAGGTACTTGTAGCCGCAGCCCACGGCGAAGTCCGCGGCGCTGCCGGGCGTGCCGTCGCCCGAGAGCGACACCGGCACGGCGCCCGCCGAGTGCGCCAGATCCCAGATCACGAGCGCGCCGGCGGCGTGGGCCGCGGTCGTCACCGCTGCCATGTCGTGCATGCGCCCGGTGCGGTAGTTCACGTGGGTGAGCATCACGATGGCGGTCGTGTCGGTGATGGCGCCGGGCAGGTCGTCGGCGTCCACGAGGGCGAGCGTGAAGCCGCGCTCCTTCGCCGCGGTGTCGGCGATATAGAGGTCCGTCGGGAAGTTCGTGCGCTCCGAGACGATGGTGCGGCGCGTGACGGGCGTATCGGCCGCGGCCAGCGTCATCGCCGCCGCCAGCACCTTGTAGAGATTCACCGAAGTAGAGTCCGCCACGATGAGTTCGCCCGGGCCGGCACCGACAAGGCGCGCGATCTTGTCGCCGATCCGCGACGACAGCGTGATCCACCCGGCCGTGTTCCAGCTGCGGATGAGATCGCGGCCCCACTCCTCGTGCAGCACCTGGCGCACACGTTCGGCGGTGGCGCGCGGCAGCGGCCCGAGCGAGTTGCCGTCCAGATAGATCTCACCGTGCAGGTCGGCGGCGTCGAGGTCGAAGCGGCCGCGCAGCGGCGTCAGCGGATCGGCGGCATCGAGCGCGGCGCAGGCAACACGCGTGAGGTGTGGCATAGCGGTCACGATAACACCGCCGCTGATATGCTGGCCGCGCATGTCACGCCCCCGCGACACGTCCGCGTCCTCCACGGCCCCCGGCGCGCTCGTACGCGTGATGGGCACGCTCGGCCTCGCCGCCGCGATCGTCAACATCACCGTGGGCGGCGGCATCTTCCGGCTGCCGGCGAACGTGGCCGGCGCGCTGGGTCCGGCGGCGCCGATAGCCTATCTGGTGTGCGCCGCGGCGATGGCGCTCATCGTGCTCTGCATCGCGGATGCGGGCAGCCGCGTGTCGCTCACCGGCGGCCCATACGCCTACATCGGCGTGGCCCTCGGCCCGTATGCGGCCTTCCTCGCCGGCGTGATGTTGTGGATGCTCGGCCTCTTCGCCACGGCCGCCGTCTCCACGGTGTTCGCGGCCAGCCTCGGGCAGCTCGTGCCGGCGCTCGGCGGGCGCGCGATGGAAACCGCCGTGCTGGTCGCCGTGTATATGTTCTGGGCGCTCGTGAACGTTCGCGGCGTGGCGCTCGGCGCGCGGCTGAACTCGATCGCCACCGTGGCCAAGCTCGTCCCGCTCGTGCTCATCGCGATCGGCGGCCTGTTCTTCGTACGGGCTGAACACATGACGGTCACGGCGTGGCCGGCCGTGACCGACATCGCCCGCACATCGCTGCTCCTCATCTTCGCCTTCGCCGGTGTCGAGACGGCGCTCGTGCCGAGCGGCGAGGTGCGCGACACGGCCCGCACGGTGCCGCGTGCGATTGCGCTGGCCATGGCCGGTATCACGCTGCTCTACATCGCACTCCAGGTGTCGGCGCAAGGCATCCTCGGCCCGGCGCTGCCCGGCGCGGCCACGCCGCTCGCCGACGCCGCCGGGAGCGCCTTCGGCGGCCCGGGCCGCATGCTGCTGCTCGCCGGTGCGGTCGTGTCGATGTTCGGGTATCTCGGCGGCATGACGCTCTCGGTGCCCCGCGCCGTCTTCGCGATGGCGAACGACGGCTTCCTGCCGCGCGCACTGGCCGCCGTGCACCCCGTGCACAGGACACCACACGTCGCGATCGTCACGCAGTCGCTGGCGGCGCTGGTGCTGGCGGTGACGGGCACATTCGAGCGCCTGGCGATCCTCGCAAACGTCGCCGCTCTGGCCCTCTACTTCGGCTGCGCGCTGGCATCGTGGCGTCTGCGCGCGGGCGGTGTGGCCGACACCGCGGCCGGAACGCGTGTGCCGCTCGGCGCCGTGGCGCCCTTCCTCGCGATGCCGGTCATCCTGTGGCTGCTCACGGGGCTCACGCGCGACGAGTGGATTGGCTTTGGCGCGGTTGTCGCCGGCGGCTCAGTCGTGTACATGATGACGCGCACGAACAACCGGCAGACCGCCTGACGCACACGACACACGGGGGCCCAGATGATCGATCGCACGTCGCAGACGCTGACCAGACGGACGTTTCTTGGCGCCGCCGCGGCCGCCGCCGGCACCCTGACGCCGCGGGCCGCCGCGACGCTGCACGCGCAGCCCTCGGCCCCCGTCGTGACGCGCACGGATGTCATCTACGGACGCGTGGAAGGGTCGGCGCTGCTGGCCAATCTGGCCTATCCGGACGGCCCGGGCCTGCGTCCGGCAATCATCTCCGTGCACGGCGGACGGTGGCGGGCCGGCAACCGCACGGATGCGAGCAGCATCAAGGTCACGCAGTGGGCGGAATTCGGCTTCGTGGCGCTCTCGGTGGACTACCGCCTGGTGGGCGGCTCGCCCGCCCCGGCGTGTTACGCCGACGTGCGCTGCGCGATCCGCTGGGTGCACGCCCATGCCGGCGACTACGGCATCGACCCCGAGCGGGTGTATCTCATCGGGCAGTCGGCCGGCGGACACATGGTGTCACTCGCCGCGACGATCGGCGATGGTCCGTACGCGAAGACGGGCGGGTGGGATGCGGCCCGCAGCGACGTGCGTGCCGTGGTCAGCGTGGCGGCGGCCTACGATCTGCCGTCGCTCTCGTGGGGCAACCTGTGGACGCCGGTGGCAGGCGACGTGGACGAAGCGCGCCGGCAGGCGTCGCCGATGAACCACGTGAGCGCTTCCACGAAGCCGATCCTCGTCATTCACTCCGACGACGACAAGTCGGTGCCGGTGCAGCAGGCCGTGGACTTCGTCGGCCGTCTCAAGGCGGCGAGTGTGCCGCACCGGTTCGTGCACTTCACGGATCGCGGCCACATGGGCATCACCGACGACGTCATCCGCGAGGCGCGCGCCTTCATCAGCGAGATGGAGCCGAAGAAGTAGCGCGGCGGATCAACTGACGGGATTCGGCCGGGCCAGCCGCAGCAGCTCCGGCGCCGACAGGCGCGGGCCGTTGTAGGCGGTCACGTCGCCGAAACGCCGATGGGCTTCCCAGTCGTCGCGGGCGGCCCGGATCTCATCCGGCGTGCGCGCCACGAAGTTCCACCACATGAGAATCGTCTCGGGGAAGGGCTCGCCGCCCACGAGCAGCACACGCGCGCCGTCACGGCTGGCGAGGGTCATCTCGGCGCGGGTGGTGCCGAGGTAGTAGAGCTGCCCCGGCAGGAGCGGCTGTCCTTCGAGCACGCAGTCGCCCTCCAGCACGAGCAGCGCGTGTTCGTGCGCGGCCACGAGCGGCACGGTGACGCGCGCGCCGCGATGCACCTGCACCTCGGCGCCGACAAGCGGCGAGTAGTGCGTGGCGGGCGAGGTCACCCCGTCGAGCCCGCCCGAGAACACGTGCACGAGGCCGCCGGCGAGTTCGACGCGCGGCACCTCGGCCACGTGCTGGAACGCCGCGGCGTCGTGGCGCGCGGAGTCCGGCAGCGCCGTCCACAGCTGCACGCCGTTCAGCCTGCCGGTGTGATCGCGCGGCGTCTGTTCGGCATGCGCGATGGCCGCGCCCGAGGTCATCACGTTCACGCCGCCTGGCCGGAGCAACGCCTCCGAGCCCAGGCTGTCGAGGTGGCCGATCTCGCCTTCGAGCAGCCAGCTCACGGTCTGCAGGCCGATGTGCGGATGCGGCGCCACGTCCATCGGCGCGCCGTCGGTGAAGCTGAGCGGCCCGAAGCGATCGAGGAAACACCACGGCCCCACGAGCCGCCGCCCCTTCACGGGCAGCGCGCGCAGCACCGAGAGGTGGCCGAGGGCGATCTCGCGGCCCGGGTACACCTCGAGCGCCGGCGCCGTGCCGCCGAGCGCGAGGCAGGTTTCCGCGGCGACGGTGTCGTCGGTCATCGGTCTCAGCCCTTGAGCGTGGCGGCGATGCCGTCTCGATACATGGTCGGCGCAAGACCCAGCGCCTGTTCGGCCTTCGTGCTGTCGAAACGGTAATCGGTCTCGAACTGATACATCATCTCGGCGTTCTCGCGCAGCACCGGCATCACCAGGCCCATCAGCGAGAGCATCCACCGCGGCGCCACCTGCAGGCGATAGGGCCGGCCGGCAATCTCGCAGGCCAGCCGCACGTACTGCTCGCCGCTCATCGGCTCACGGCTCGTGAGCGCGTGCCACACCTGTCCGTACGCCTCGGGCCGGTTGCCAAGACGCGCCACACTGTCAGCCGCGTCGGGCGTGTAGGTGAAGCTGTGAAAGGCGCGCGCGTCGCCGATCCACTGCGGCGTTTTCCCCGCCTTGAGCCGTTCGGTGACGGTGGAATGGGTGAGGCTGAGCGTGGCGCCCGGGCCGTAGAAATCCGCCGCGCGCACGATCATCGCCTTGAGCGAGCCCTTCGCCACCTCGTCCAGGAGCATCGTGGCGATACGGGCCCGCACCTCACCTTTGCGGCTGCACGGGTTGTACGGCGTGCGCTCGGTCATCGCGCCGTCGACCTTGCCGTAGGCGTAGACGTTGTCGAAGAAGACGAGCGCGCAGTCGTGGCGCGCGCAGGCGTCGATGGCGTGCCGCATCACCCGCGGCCACTGGTCCTGCCAGACGCGCGTGTCGTACTTGAGCCCCGCCACGAGATACGCGACGGCGCTGCCCTTGACCGCGTCGGCCGTGGCCGAAGCATCGAGCAGGTCGGCGCTCACGAGCTCATCCGCGCCGTTCACGCGCCGCGGCGAGCGGCTCACGAGGCGGACACGATCGGTGTAGGCGGGCAACCGGCGGGCCAGCTCGCGACCAATGACGCCATTGGCGCCGAGAATCGTCTGCATGGCCCCAAATTACCTCATCGGGCGGGACCAGGGAGCAGCCCGGCATCAACCTCGTGCTGCCACGGGCGCTCACTGCCCGGCGCGAAGCACACGCCGAAGCCGTCCACGACCGTACACGTCGGACGGCGCGCCGCGTCGGGCGGCACGAGCGACGGCAACAGGTCGGCACGCACGACGTAGAGCGTCCCCGGCGTGGACATGCCGTCGCGAATCTCCTGCTGCAGCGCCTCGCAATACGCCGCCGTGCGCCGCACGTCGTGGCGCGACGCCCCGCCGGCGTTGAGCGCCAATCCAAAACGTCCGGCGACGAGTGCAAACGGCCGGTAGTCCACCGCGCCGTTGCGATCGCAGAGGTTCGACGGCACGAGCACCAGCCGCTCGTAGTGGGGCGGCGCGACCGTCCAGAAGCGGCTCTCGAGCGGATCGCGGAACCCGTAGTTGCCGGCGCTGTGCACGTCGCGTGACATGCCCGCGACGTCGGCGGCCTGCACGGCGACGGCAAGGCCCAGCACCACCAGCGCCGCACGAGGGGTGAAGCGCGCGGCCGCGAACGCGAGGGCCGTGACAATTGCGTAGTGCAGCGCCCAGATCATCCGGCCGTTGCTGCGGAAGGTGGTGAGCGGTCCCCACCAGGCGCTGTCGTAGGTCAGCAGCGTGCGGGATCCGGCGGTGACCACCGGCCCCACGGCCATCGCGGCCAGGAAGAGCAGCCCTGCCACGAGCGGCAGATGTGGCCGGGCCGCGGCCCACCACGCGCGCGGGCGCGGCGCCGCCAGCCGCGCGATCGCGACGACCAGGCAAAGCATCAACACGCCGGCTCCGAGATACGAGTAGCCTTCGTACTGCGTCGGGGTGGCCGCGCGAAAGTAGCCGGGTGCCAGCAGGGTCTGGCTCTCAGTGGGCATGATGAAGGTCAGCAGGTTGGCGGAGTAGGCGCCGAATCCGCCGATCGTCAACCCGTCACCGCCCGGCACCATCAGGCTGCCCGACTGCCAGAGCCCCACCCAGGTGGCCGCCAGCGCGACGACGCCGTACAGCGCGATCGACAGCACCTGCCGGGGCGCCGCCAGGAACTGGCGCAGACTTGCGGCGCCGGCCATCGTCAGCACCATGGGCAGCAGATACGGCTGCACGGCGGCCGTGAGCGCCCCGAGGGCCGCCCAGGCGACCGCGCGACGCCTCGACACCCGGTCGGCATCCGCCTGCAGGGCGAGCCACAGCGCCGCCAGCAGCAGCCAGTGCGCCGTGAGCGCCGGGTGCCCGAAGCGGATGATGAGCGGTGGGCTGAGGACGAAGAGCATCGCGCCGAGCCACTGCAGCACCGGCCGCGGCGTGGCCAGTTGCATCAGGAGCGCGCCGAACACGCCTTGCAGCGCGGCCGAGAGCACCAGCCACATGCCGATGAACTGGAAAAGCGGCGGCAGCCACGCGGAGAACAGCTTGAAGACCACCGCGGCCAGCGGGATCGAGTCGGTCAGCCCCACCGAGCCGCCCATCGGCCACATGAGGTGCGGGGTGGCGCCGAGCGGCAGTGTCCAGGGGCCGCTGCGGTACAGATGCCAGCCGAAGAAATGGACGCTGAAGTCGCCGCGCAGCAGCCATTCGACGTTCAGCGGGTAGACGAGCTCGGGCCCGAGGGCCGCCGTCATCAGGAACGCGCCACAGACGCCGGCGATGGCGGGCACGAGCGGATCGTGGCGTACCGGCGGGTGCACGCGTGGCGCCTCGGGACTCGGCATTCGGGGCGTCGGACAGTGTACCGTGAACGTATGGCGGCGTCGCTTTCGGGTCAACTCTGCGCGTTCTTCCTGTTCGACGTCGCCGAGGCGGCCGACCTCGCGGCCGTGCGCACGCTGCTCGGCGGCGCCGGAGAAAGCAGGCGCTTCGCCGCCCGGACGCCGGTGCCGGCCTACGCGCAGTACGCCCAGCCGCCCGTGCAGGTGGACGCCGAGGCGTTCGGCGGGTCGCCGGTCGAGGGCTGGACGGCACGTCTGCGGATCTACGACTACGGCATCGTGTCGCTGGCGCTGTCGCAGCCCTTCGACGGCACGTGGGCGGAGTTCCTCGCCCTCTCGCAGACGGTGATGAGCGGCGCCCCGCTCGACGCCGCCGCCGAGGCGTATTGCCGCGCCGCCGCGACCCGGCTGCGCCCGGCGCTGCAGGAGCCGCGCGAGACGTTCCTCTCGGAGGACTACTTCGTGTTCGGCGTCACCCGCGCCGAGGGCGCGCCGCCCGCCGACGCGCTGCTGGCGGCCCACGGAGACGACATCGCGCGGCTGCTGCGGGGTGAGGCCGAGCCGCTGAGCGCGCAGGAGCGCGACGAGGTGCTGCGCCACCGCCTGTCGTATCTCGCCTCGGACCTCGTGGTGCCGTCGTGGAACGGCGCCTTCGTCTACGACAACGACGCCGGCCTTGCCGGCGCGCTCGAGATCCTCGAGTTCGCCAACTCGCAGCTGCTGCAGTTCCGCTACTACGACCAGCGGCTCGACGGGGATCTGAAGCGCATCTACGCCCGCCTCCAGGCGCCGCGCTGGTACGAACCATGGATCGGCCGCCGCTACACGGCCGCCGCCCGCGAGCTGCACCAGGTGCTCATCGACGTGAACGACCTGACCGACCGCACCGAGAACGCGCTGAAGCTCGTGGGCGACGTCTACGCCGCGCGCCTGCTCGGTCTGGCCGCCACGCGGCTCGGTCTGGCCGCCTGGAAGGACGCGGTGAAGGACAAGCTCAAGACGCTCGACGACATCTACCGCTTCGCCGTGGATCAGACCTCGATGGACCGCGGCGAGGTGCTCGAGGCGTCGATCGTGCTCATCCTCGTCTTCGAGCTGGTGCTCTTCTTCATGGGCATCATGAAGTGATCGCGCTCAGGCCTTCGGCCTGATCGGCGCCAGACGCAGGCGGCCGTGCGCCACGACGATCGCCATCAAGAGCAACACGGCGGTGATGCCCGCCGAGCTCATCTCACTGCGCATCACGTGGTAGATCGTGGCGGCGACGAGCACGATGACAACGCCGAGCGCGGCGGCCGGCACGAACACCGGCTTGATGCGGGTGACACCCGGCACGACCAGGCCGATGCCCGCGGCGACTTCGGCCACGCCGAGGAACAACGTGAACCAGCGCGGCAGGTTCGCGTTCATCTGCGCGGCGATCTCCGGCGGCGGCATCAGGAACATCAGGCCGTGCGCCAGGAACACGAGAGCCAGCAGCGCCTGCAGAATCCACAACACAACATTCATCGTCTACTCCGGTCCGCGCACGGCGGACCCATGGGGCGTCGGTGAGAGCGGGAGGCGCGAGGCCTCCGCCAGGAGCTGCACCCGCTCGCGGGTATTGGCGGTGAGCGCGGCGGCCCGCTCGAATTCGGCGCGCGCCTCGTCGTGCCGTCCGAGCCGGCGCAGCAGGTCGGCGCGCACCGCCGGCACGTAATGGTAGCCGCGCAGGGCCGGATCGGCGGCGAGCGCGTCCACGATCGGAAGCGCCGCGGCCGGCCCGTCCGCCATGCCGACCGCCACCGCGCCGTTGAGCGCCACGACGGGGGACGGGTCGAGGGCGAAGAGCGCCGTGTAGTGCGCCACGATCGCCGCCCAGTCGGTGTCGGCGGCCGTGGCCGCGCGCGCGTGGCAGGCGGCAATCGCCGCCTGCAGCGTGTAGACGCCAGGTCGATCCGCGAGCCGGCGGGCGGTGTCGAGGTTCGCGAGACCGGCGCGGATGAGCGCCGCATCCCACCGGCTGCGATCCTGCGCCAGCAGCAGCACCGGCGCGCCGGCCGCGTCCACCCGCGCGTCGAGGCGCGAGGCCTGCAGGTCGAGCAGGGCCGCGAGCCCGAGGGCTTCGGCCTCGCCGGGCGCCACCTCCACGAGCAGGCGGGCCAGCCGCCGCGCTTCGTCGCAGAGTCCGCGGCGCACCAGGCTGTCGCCCGACGTGGCCGCGTAGCCCTCGTTGAACACGAGGTAGATGACGTCGAGCACCGACGCCATCCGCGCCTGCCGCGCATCTGCCGCCGGCAGCTCGAACGGCGGACGCTCGCGCGCCAGCCGCTTCTTGGCGCGGACGAGCCGCTGCGCCATCGTGGGCTCGGGCACGAGGTACGCCCGCGCGATCTCGGCGGTGGTGAGTCCGCCGACGAAGCGCAGGGTGAGCGCCACGCGCGCATCGGGCGCCAGCACCGGGTGGCACGCCATGAAGACGAGGCGCAGGACGTCGTCCTGCACGGTGTCGTCGAAGGCGGCCTCGGGACCGGGCATCCAGGCACTGGTCGCCATCTCCGCGCCGAGCACTTCGAGCTTGCGCGCGAAGGTCGCACTGCGGCGGATGCGATCGATGGCGCGATGTTTGGCGGTGGCCATCAGCCAGGCCCCGGGCTTCGCCGGCACCCCTTCGGAAGGCCACTGCTCGAGCGCCGCGACGAGCGCGTCGTGGGCGAGATCCTCGGCCGTGGCGAGATCGCGGACGAGCCGCGTCAGGCCGCCGATGATCTTCGGCGCCTCGGTGCGCCAGATGGCGTCGATCGTGGCATGCGGGTCGGCCGTTGTCACAACGGCCGATCACATCACCTCCGGCGGGCGGCGGCAAGCCGAGCCGCGCTATTTCTTCTGCCGGGCTTCGAATTCGCGGCGCATTTCTTCCTCGCGGGCGAGGACGTCGGGCGCGAGGTCGCCGAAGTCTTCGGGCGCGAAGATCTGCCGGATCTCGAGGATGGAGTCTTCGTTGTGGGGGTTCGGGCACTTCTTCGCCCAGTCGATGGCGTCCTGGAGGTTCTTGCACTCCCAGATCCAGTAGCCCGCGATGAGCTCCTTCGTCTCGGCGAACGGGCCATCCACGACCGTGCGCTTGTCGCCTTCGAAGCGGATGCGCGCGCCCCGGCTCGACGGGTGCAGGCCCTCGCCGGCCTGCATGACCCCGGCCGCGAACAGCTGCTCGTTATAGGCGTGCATCGACCGCAACATCTGCTCGTCGGGCATCTTGCCGGCTTCGCTGTCGTTGCTCGCCTTCACGATCACCATGAACTTCATCTGTATCTCTCCCTCGTCTGCAATGACATGTGCGCGCCCGGCCCAGTCGGGCCACGGCCCCTGCGCGCGCCTCTGTGAACACGTCGAACGGGCAGACGACAGATCGACATCGGGATCTGCCTTTCTGTCCGTCCCTGTTCCCTAGGTCCCTGTTCCCTGGTCCCTGTCTTACAGGATTTTGCTGAGGAACTGCCTCGTCCGTTCCTCGCGCGGCTGTTCGAACACCTCAGCCGGGCTGCCGGATTCGAGCAGCCGGCCTTCGTCCAGGAAGAGCACGCGGTCGGCCACACGGCGCGCGAAGCCCATCTCGTGCGTGACGACGGCCATCGTCATGCCTTCGTCGGCCAGCGCCTGCATCACGGCCAGCACCTCGCCCACCATCTCCGGATCGAGTGACGACGTCGGCTCATCGAACAGCATGATCTTCGGCTGCATGGCCAGCGCCCGGGCAATCGCCACACGCTGCTGCTGTCCACCCGAGAGCTGATTCGGCCAGGCGTCGCGTTTCTCGAGCACGCCGACCTTGGCGAGGAGCGCCTCGGCGCGCTCGCGAGCCTCTGATGCGGCGAGGCCGCGCAGCAGTCCCGGCGCCAGCGTGATGTTCTCGAGCACGGTCTTGTGCGGGAACAGATTGAAACGCTGGAACACCATGCCGATCTCGCGGCGCACCGTGTCGAGATCGGTGGCGCGGTCGTGCACCGCCACGCCGTGTACGAACACCTGCCCGCTCGAGGCCTCCTCGAGCCCGTTCATACAGCGCAGCAGCGTGCTCTTCCCCGAGCCCGACGGGCCGATGATGCACACGACCTCGCCCTCGGCCACCGCGCACGACACGTCGCGCAGCACCTCGAGGCGCCCGAAGCGCTTGCTCAGATGTTCAACGCGAATCGCCGCGTCCATACCGTGCTTCCAGGTGCCGGACGCCCCACGCGAGGCCGAGCGTCAGCAGCCAGTACATGACCGAGATGGTGAGATACGGCTCCCAGTAGCGGGAGTAGGCGCCGGCCACGGTGCGCGCCGCATAGGCGAGTTCGGCCAGGCCCACGGCCGACACGAGCGAGGAGTCCTTCAGCAGCGCGATGGCGTTGTTGCCAAGCGGCGGCAGCATGCGGCGGAAGGCCTGCGGCAGCACCACGTGATACATCGCCCGCGCGTGCGAGAGGCCGAGCGACCGCGCCGCTTCCATCTGGCCGCGGTCGATGGACTGGATGCCGGCGCGGAAGATCTCGGAGATGTAGGCCGCCGAATTGAGCGTGAGCGAGACGATGCCGGTGATGAGGGCGCCGTAGTCCTGCCGCAGATCGCGCGCCAGGTCGCCCGAGATGAGCCAGCCGTCCGCCGGGTTCAGGAACAGCGGCACGACGGCGAAGTGCATCAGCAGGATCTGGACGAAGAGCGGCGTGCCGCGGAAGAAGCTGATGTAGACCGTGGCCGGCCAGCGCAGCAGGAACCGGCATGCGGCGTTGGCGACGGCGTTGCGCGCGGTGGCCAGGCGCGCCAGGCCGATGACGAGGCCGAGCAGCGTGCCCTGCAGGATGCAGACGACCGTCACGCCCACCGTCATCCGGAGGCCGCTCCAGAAGAGCGCCCCGTATTCCTGGATGATGTCGGCCCGGAACCAGCCGAACCAGAGGATCTCTGCGTCCATGGGCGGAGCGGCTCGCGCTTACTGCGTCGGCAGCACGGGCGGCTCGGCCTTGAACCAGGTGCGATAGAGCTTCGCGTAGGTGCCGTCGGCGATGATGGCCGCAAGCCCCTTGTTGAGCGTGTCGCGCAGCGCCGTGTTGCCCTTCTTCACGGCGATGCCGAAGTAGTCCTTGGCAAGCGCCGGGTCGTTCACCGTCTTCAGGCCCTTGTGTTCCTGCACGCGGTAGGCGATGACGCCGTTGTCGCCGATGGCGGCGTCCACGCCGCCGCTCAGGAGCTCGCTGATGATGAGCGGCGTCGTGTCGAACCGGCGGATGTTCCCGCTGGTCTTGCCGAAGGCGCGCGAGGCGATGTCGTCGGCGGTGCTGCCGGTGACCACCGCGACCTTCTTCCCGTTCAGACCCTGCAAGGTCGTGACGGCACTGCCGGCCGGCACGGCGATGAGCTGCCGCGCCTCGAAATAGGGCGCCGTGAAGTCGTACGACTGCTTCCGCCGCTCGTTGATCGTGACGCCCGACACGATGAGGTCGATGTCGCCGTTGTTGAGCGAGGCGAAGATGCCGACGAACGGCGTGTTCACGATGCGCACCTGCACGCCGGTCTTCGCGGCAATCGCCTTGATGATGTCCACATCGAAGCCCACGATCTGCTTCTGCGGGTTCTCGTAAGCGAAGGGCGGATAGGTAGCGCTCGAGCCGACCACGAGCGGCCGTGACTGCGCCGGCGCCGACGGCGCGCCGGCGGCGGCCACGACGGCCACCGCGACGACGCACGCGACAAGACGGGAGGACGTGGACATCCCTACATGTTTCCTTCGTCGGCCGACGGACCGTAGGTGCTCGGCACCGGCACGTCGTTGAGCCGCAGATACACACCGAGCTGGGCGCGGTGGTGCACCATGTGGTTCATCACGAAGCTGCGGAGCACGGCCACCTTGGGCATCGTGAAGTAGACCGTGTCGCCCATGCGCAGCGTCCACGGCTTCATCATGTCGGCATCGCTCGCGGCAGCGAGCACCGGGCGCGCCTTCGCCACGATGTCGTCGAGCTTCGCGACGAGTTCGGCGGTGCTGGTCGGGATGAACGGCGCGTACGGCACCTTCGCGAAGTCGAGCTCGTCGGCTTCGATCGTGGCGTTGGTCCAGCCGCCCAGCTCGGCGAGGTGGCCGGCAAGGCGGCCCATGTTCATCGACTTCGCGTGCGGGGTGTAGTCCCACTTGCCGTCCGGCACCCGTTCGAGGGTCTTGCGAAGGGTGGCGAACTCGTGGTCGAACTCGGGCAGCAGGCTCTGGGCAATCGACATCGCGGGCACTCCTGGCGGATACGCGGCCGTGGTGGACGGCCGGACCTGCAAGGATAGATCACCTCAGTCGGCGCCGGCCGCGTCCACGCCGAGGAATCCGCCCGACTGGCGCGCCCAGAGCGCCGCGTACACACCCTGGCCGGCCAGGAGCGCGCCGTGGGCGCCGCGTTCGATGACTCTGCCGCGGTCGAGCACCACCAGTTCGTCCATGCGGCGCACGGTCGAGAGGCGGTGCGCGATGACGATCGCGGTGCGGCCCTCCATCAGCGTCCAGAGCGCTTCCTGGATGAGCCCCTCGCTTTCGGAGTCGAGCGCACTCGTCGCCTCGTCGAGCACGAGGATCGGCGCGTCCTTCAGAATCGCCCGCGCGATGGCCACGCGCTGGCGCTGCCCCCCCGAGAGCTTCACGCCGCGTTCGCCGACGAGGGTGTCGTAGCCGCCGGGCAGCGCCTCGATGAATTCCGCCGCATGGGCCAGGCGCGCCGCCTGCCGCACCTCCGCATCGGTAGCCTCGGGCCGTCCGAAGCGGATGTTGTCGGCGATGCTCCGGTGGAACATCGACGGGTCCTGCGGCACGTAGGCAATCGCCCGGCGCAGCGCCGCGAGGGGCACCTGGTCGATTGGCAGTCCGCCGATGCGGATCTCGCCGTCGTCCGGATCCATGAACCGCAGCAGCAGCCGCGTGAGTGTGGTCTTGCCGCCGCCCGAGCGGCCCACGAAGCCCACTTTCCGGCCGGCCGGAATCGACAGCGTCAGGTGGTCGAAGAGTTTCGGCAGCGATGGCCCGTAGGAGAACGTGACGCGGTCGAGCTCGAGGCCGAAATCCCTGGGCGCGAAGGCCTGCGGCGCCGGCACGTCCACGACCACGGGCGGATCGAGCAGCAGGTCGGCGAACTGCGCAGCATCCGTGAGCGACGCCTCGAGCATCCGGTAGATGCGGTTGAACTCCCACATCACCCGGGTGACGGCCGCGTAGTAACTGAAGGTGACGAACACCGCTTCGACGGTTGCGCCTGTGGAATTGCGGGTTGTCAGCACGACCACCAGGCCCAGGACGTTGGTCATGACGTACATCGGCGAGGTGAGGGCATCGACACGCAGGTTCTGGTAGTCCCACGAGCGCAGCGTCTTGGCGCCGAAGTCGCGGACGTTGCTGGCGTGCATGATGGCCTCGTCGGGCTCGCGGGCGAAGGCGCGGACCGACTCGGCGTTGGCGATCGAGTCGGCCAGGTGGCCGGCCATCACGTTCGACGCCGCCTCCCGGGCGTCCACGAGCTGACGGCGGCGACGGATGCGCGGCAGCACCAGCAGGAATGTGGCGGTCAACATCCCGAGCAGCAGCAGCACCAATGCCGGCGCGTACGACCACAACACCACGCTCACGAGCGTGAGCGCGATCACATTGGCCACCACCGAGAACGCCAGCACGTCGAAGACATATTCGAACTGCCGCGCGAAGCCGAGGGCGCGCTTGGTGAGAGAACCGGCGAAGTTGTCGTGGAAGAAGGCCACGTCCCTGGCCAGCAGCTCGTCCATCGCCTCGATGTACAGCGCCTCCATGCCGCGCACCTCGGCCCGGGCGAGCGCAAACGACGCCAGGCGCCAGAGCACCTCGCCGCTGAACCACAGCGCAGCGATCTGGGCCACGTAGGGCCAGAGAACCGCCAGGCCGGCGCCGGGAGTGGCGGCGGCGGTCGTGATGAGCCGCGCCACGACCAGGGGCGGTCCGTAGAAGATGAGCAGGTTGCCGAGACCCGGCAGCAGCAGCGCGGCCGTCGAGAGGAGCGGCCGCTGCCGCACCTGCGCGGCGTAGCGCGTGAGAACGAGGCGGAGCGCGGCCGACGAGCGGCGCGGATCGCGAACAGGCTCGGCAGACACCTAGAACACGCGGCGCTGCAGGCGGTCTACGGTGAACTTCGCCGTGTCGGCAATCGCCATCACCGTCATCACCCCCGCCTGCACGGGGTCGGTGACCACGAGGTCCGCGGCATCGGGCACGCTGCCGGCCATGTTGAGGCTGACGACGAGCAAGCCCTGCGCGCGCACGTCGCGCACGGCCTTTTCGATTTCGCCGCCCATGATCGAGCCGGCCAGCACGAGCGCCTTCGCGCGCGGCAGCCGGGCCACGGCGCGCACGGCATCGGCCAGCGGCTGCTCGCC
>CADEFD010000114.1 GCA_902826515.1 uncultured Acidobacteriota bacterium | reverse complement strand
GCATCGCCTCGAGCAGCGCCGCCTGCGTCTTGGGCGGCGTGCGGTTGATTTCGTCCGCCAGCAGGATCTGCGCGAAGACCGGCCCGCGCACGAAGCGCAGTGCCCGCACGCCCTCCGACTCGTCGAGGATCTCGGTGCCGGTGATGTCGGCCGGCATCAGGTCCGGCGTGAACTGGATGCGCTTGAAACTGAGGTCGAGGATGCCGGCGAGCGTCTTGATGAGCAGCGTCTTGGCCAGCCCCGGCACGCCCGTGAGCAGGCAATGCCCGCCGGTGAAGAGCGCGATGAGCACCTGATCGACCACTTCGTCCTGCCCGACGATGACCAGCCGCAGCTGGTCCAGGATCTTCGCGCGACCCGCCGCGACCCGTCCCGCGAGATCCTCGCCCTGTGCCTCAGTCGTCCGGTTCATCCCGTGTCCGTTTCCGCCGGAAGTCATTCCCCGGGACCCGGGCCCCGGGACCCGAGCCCCGCCTAGTGAGTGAGCGTATAGACGACCTCGTTGATCATCATCTGATACGCCACGGTGGTCCACTTCAAATAACCCGGATACTCCTCGGCGTTCGACCACTCCCAGCCGTCGCCCATGTCGGTGTTCCAGTTGGCGAGCACCATCGGTCGGCCGGTGTCGTCGAGGATCGCGCGCAGGCGGGCCGTGTAGCCGCCCTTTTCCCAGGTGCGGCCGTTGAAGAACGAGCCGAGCCCCGGCACCTGCGGATACCGTTCGAACTGGTAGAAGCTCGTGAAGATGGGATGCGGCGGCGAGAGGTCCACGAACTCGCGGTCCGGAAACACCTTCGCCAGCAGGCGCACGGTGAGGTCCCACTCGAAGGAGCCGTGGAAGTCGTCGAGCGTGAGCGTGCCGCCGCGCAACAGGAACTCGCGCAGCGTGGCCGCCTCGTCGTCGCTGAAGATGGCGTTGCTCGGCTCGACCAGATACAGCCACGGATACTGGAAGAGCCGCGGGTCGTCGAGCGCCATCACGAGCGGCTCGCCCACTTCGATCGAGGTGGCGGTCTGCACCCGGCGCGACAGGTTCTGCTCGGCGGCAGGCGCGTCGATCGCCCACGGATCGTCCCAGAACCCGAACCGCGTGCGCATCGCGAGGTCGCCCTGCGTGGGCGTGTACTTCACGCGCACGAACGTCCACTGGAGGCCGGCGAAGCGATCTTCCTTGAAGACGCCCGACTGCGCCGCGGCGTCCTTCACGAGCAGCGACAGGGCGGGCGCGACGAACGTGAGCAGCCCCGCGACGGCCACCGCGAACGGCGCCTGACGCAGCACGCGGCGCCACCAGGCGCCGGGCCGGGCCGCGCCGGCCGTCACTGCGGCGGCTCCACCAGCCGCAGCAGCAGTTCCTGGGCGCGCACGTAACTCGGCGCCACTTCGAGCGCCAGCAGCGCCTGCTGCTTGGCGTCGGTCTTCGCGCCCGACTTCTCGAGCGCCTCGCCGAGATCAGCGTGCGCGCCGGCGCGATCCTGCGCCCCGGCCGCCACCGCCACGCGGAAGGCCTGGAGCGCCGCCGGGATCTGCCCGTCGGCGAGCGCGAAGCGGCCCAGTTCGGAATGGGCGCCGGCATCGAACGGGTCGATGGCCACGACCTTCGCGAGCGCGGCGCGGCGGCGGGCCGCGTCGGTGCCGGCATCGAGCAGCGCGACGAGGGCGCGCGCCGAGACGACGGCGGTGTGATCGGCGGTGGTCAGGGCTTCGAGCGCGGCGGCGGCGCCGGCCTTGTCACCTTTGGCCTGCAGCAGTGCGGCAATCCGCGCCTGCGGACTGCCGTCGCCGGTCGCCAGCGGCACGAGCGCGGCGGCGCGGCGGTAGGCGGCCAGGGCCGCGTCCGGCTCTTTCTCTTCGAGGGCGCGGGCGAGCGCCAGCTGCACCGGGAAGCTGCCCGGGTTGGCCTCGGCGAGGGGACGCAGGCGGTCGAGCGGCTGGTCGGGCTCGAAGCCCTCGGGCGTCACGAGCGCGCGACGCAGCGCGCCGAAGCGCGTGTCGAGGAAGCCGTCGAACGTCTTCTGCAGATCGTCCATCGGCACCTTGAGCACGCGCGTGATCGCGGTCTCGGTGTCGACATCGTCGGCGAAGACGCGCACGAGTTCCCGCAGCGCCGGCTCGCCGAAGCGGGCGACGATGTGTTCGACGAGCAGCGACGCTTCGTAATACGCCAGCGAGATGAGTTCGGGGTTGCTGAAGCCCGAGTTGAGCTCGCGCAGCTTCATCACCTGACCGCGGTTGATGGCGCCGGCGAAGGTGACTTCCATCTCGCGGCCCCAGGCCGGCCGCGCCCGCGTCTCTTCCCACACCGAGATGCCTTCGGTGAGCCACCGCGGCACGCGCTGGTTCGAGAGCTGCAGGGTGATGACGTGGGCGATCTCGTGCCACAGCGTGGCGCCCCAGTTGAATTCGCCCGGCGGGCGGGCCTTCGGCGAATCCAGCGTGACGACCTTGCCGAAGCAGGCGCCGAGCGCGCCGATCATGCCGGGCAGGCCCAGCGTGCGCACGGCGAAGTCGTCGTGGCGCGGGAACATCTCGATGAGGATGGGGCCGGTGGGCGTGAAGTTCCAGCGCTTCGAGAGCGACGCCAGCGCCTCGCGCGCGAGCGCCGGCACGTACTCGCGCATCACGGCGGCTTCGTCGGGATGCAGCCGGATCACGAGGTCGCCGTCGCGGATGGTCTCGAACCCGTCGAGCGTGTCGAGCAGCGCCAGCAGGTTGTAGGTGACGCGGTCGAACGGATCGGCACGGAACGCCGTTTCGAGCGCCCGGCGGGCGCCGCGTTCGTCGCCCGTGCGCATCAGGTGCGCGCCGAGGTCGGCGTAGGCGCGGACGTTCTCGCGGTCCACCGTGATGGCGCGCCGCGCCAGTTCCGCGGCGTCTTCGAACCGGTACTGCCGCGCCGCCACGCCGCCCACCACGCGGTAGACCTCCCCGTAGGTGGGGTTGAGCTTCATGAGTGCGCCGGTCGTGGCGGTGTAGTCGTCGGTGCGTTTGTCGAGCCAGGCGATGGCGGCCTTGAGCGACAGCGCCTCGAAGTGGTTCGGGTTGACGGCGAGCGCTTTCTCGACCTCGGCGGCGGCCTCCGGACGTTTCGTTTCGTCGAGGGCGAGTTCGGCCAGCAGCACGCGCGCGCCGGTGTGTTTTTCGTTGATCGAGAGCACCTGCGCGGCCAGTTTCTTCGCCAGCGGCGGGTTGTCTTCGCTGACCGTGCGCGCCAGGCCCATGAGGGCGTCGGGATGTTCCGCCTCGGTGCGCAGCGCCGCCTGGAACGACCGCGCCGCTTCGCCGCGTTCGTGCGCTTCGAGGAACAGTTCGCCCCACGCCACGTTGACGGCGACGTCGGTGGGCGCCTGCGCGTTGGCCTGACGAAAGAACCCGTTCGCGTCCTGGAAGCGGCGCAGCGCCCGCGCCGCGCGGCCGGCGCGCACGTAGTCGGGCGCCGAGGCCGCCATGATGTCGCGCGAGAGGATGATCGACAGCGTGCGCAGCGCCTCGCGGCGGCCCAGCATCCGCTGGAGGATGCCGAGTTCCACGGCGGCATCGCCGATCGGGTTCTCGAAGACCGCCGGCTGGAGGACCTTCTCCGCCTCGGCATACTGCCCCACCGCCACGTAGGCGCGGGCGCGCAGCACGGCCGCGGGGGTGTCGGTGTCGAGGCCCTTGAGCAGCGCGTGGACCTCGGCATGGTTGCCGCGGTCGAGGGCGCGGGCGGCCGCCGCGCGAGGGTTCGCCGCCGGCACCTGAGCCGTGGCGGATCCGGCCGCCGCAAGGACACACGCCACGGCAATCGAGGCGGCAAGGACGCGGAACGGTCGGCGTGCCAGCGGAATATGGGTCATGGACGGCCCGGAGGGGTCAGTATACGGCCTCGTCGCGCATGGCGGTACAGACGGCCGGGCCGGACGCTTGGCCGGGCCCCGGTCAGAACACCGGCCGCCAGGTGAAGAAGAGGATGGCGGCAAACGCCTGCAGGGCCGCGAAGCCGGCGATCCAGACCTGCCGATGGCGCGCCGGCACGACATCCGCAAGCCACAGGAAGAGCGGGAAGAGCACCGACGTCGCGCGCCCCACCGAGAGCCAGCCGCCGCTTGCCAGCGACGGCGCGAGGTTCACCGCGAGCAGCACCGCGGCCGGCGCACCGAAGCGCCGCCACACCGGCACGAGGCTCGCGCCGACGAGCAGCGCCGCGAGCGCGTTCAGAAAATTCGGCACGTCGCCGGTGGCGTAGCCGTACAGGCCCTGCTCGCCGAGCGAGCGCCACTCGCCGGCGAGAAACGCCGCCACGCCGATGTTCTCTCGGCCCCACGCCGCCTGGAGCCGGATCCACATGAACGGATCGCCGGTCAGGTCGTAGACGTAGGCCGAGTAGGCGAGCATGCCGAGGCCGGGCGCGGCGGCGACGACCAGCCGGTCGACCACACCGAGCCAGCCGTCCGGCGGACGCTGGAGCCGGCCGTGTTTCCAGAGAGGCGCGATCACGACGAGCGCCAGCGGCACCGACAGCAGGCACCCGTTCGGACGCGTCAGGCCGGCCACGAAGCCCCATGCAAAGCCGGCCCAGCGTTCGTCGCGGCGCAGGTGCCACCAGGCCCCGAGCATCGCGAGCAGGAACAGGCCTTCGGTGTACGGCGCGCTGAAGAAGACCGCGAACGGATATACGGCCAGCAGCGCCACGGCCACGACCGCCCGCGGCTCGTCCATGAGATCGCGGGCCAGCCTGAAGAAGTAGCGCATCGCCCACGCGAAGGCCGCGATCGACACGATCGTGCCGCTCCACACCACCTGGCGCGCGAAGAGCAGCGACACCCAGGCCATGAGCGTCGGGAACGCCGGGAAGAAGACGAGGTTCTGCTGGCGGTCGAAGCGGTTGGGCAGGTACTCGTAGCCGCGGCTGGCGATCGTCAGGTACCAGCCGGCATCGAACCGCGCCGGCAGGTTCGCCACTTCCCCCTCGGCCACACGAATCGGCGCGCGGCCCTGCGGATACCCGATGGCGTGCACGGCGAGCAGCCCGAGCACGAGCACGCCGACGCGCGTCGTGACGACGACCGGCCAGGTGGCACGCGTCAGCGGATCACGGCGCCAGCGCCCGAACGCCTCGCGCCCGCGGGTGACGATCGACGGCGTGCGGCGCCAGGCATGCCGCGCGGCGAGGATGACCAGGGCGACAAGGGCGACGCGCCACCACGAGGTGGTCGAGACGCGCACGCCGAGGATGTCGGCCCGGAAGCCGCCGGTCGCGAGCGTGGAGGCCGCGACGAGCGCGATGAGCGCCGTGAGTCCGTCGAGCACCGCCGCGAGCCGCGGCACGGGCGGGACGGGACGAATCGGGGCGCGCGGCGCGGGCGACGGCATCGGCAGCTATCTTACCGGGCGGCTCAGGCACGGCGGCCGAGCGCGCGGTCTTCGATGGCGATGCGGCGCCGCATCAGCCAGGCGAAGCCGAGCGTGGCCAGCGCGCCGCTCACCGGCGCGCCGACGATGAGCGCGACGCCGAGCATCTCGCCGCACACCGCCACATAGTTCGGATGGTTCAGCAGTCGGTACGGGCCGGCGACGATCGGCGGTTCTCCCGGCGGCACGAGCACACGAAACGACCAGCGCGTGCCGAGCGTGGAGATGGCCCAGGCCTTGAGGCCCTTGGCGAGGCCGAACACGCCGAGCCCGAGGCCGATGGCGCCGAGCGGCGACGGGCCCGTCAGGGAACCCTCGATCGCCATGGCGACGAACGCCGCGGGATACGCCCACTGCATCGTGCGGTAGACGTCGTCGGGGGGTTCGACAGCGCCGCGGGCGCGCAGCAGCGACGCGTTGTAGGCCGAAAGCAGCGCCTCGCCCGCCATCACGGCGACGACGGCGACGAGCGTGCCCAGGCTGATGATGGCGGCGATTGGCATCGGACGACTCACGCGGCGGTGCGGGCATCACCCGCATACCGCACCATCGCCTGGAAGGCGCCCGGCCAGGCGCGCGCGGCCCACGTCGCGGCCCGCACGAGCGACGGCGCGTCCACGAGTGCCCGCAGGCTGCGGTTGAAGCGCCATTTTGCCGCAAAGGCGCGCTGCCGCGCCGCGGCGAGCGCCGCCGGCGCGGCGGCGGCGGCGAGCCGTCCGTCCAGCACCTCGAGCGCGACCGCGGCGGCGAGCTGTGCCCCGTCGATGGCGAGCCGCAGGCCGTCGCCAGTCATCGGATCGACGAAGCCCGAGGCGTCGCCGGCCAGCAGCATTCCGGGCACGCCCGCCCGTGACACATCCACCGCCACCGGACCGAGCACGACCGGGCGCGACGCCAGCCGCACATCGACGAAACGGTCGCGCAGCAGGGCATCGGCGCCGACGGCGTCACGAATCGCGTCCCACGGCCGGGCGACGGCATTCGCCGCGCGCAACCTCGGCAGCACGAGGCACACGTTCGCCAGTCCGCCGGCGGCCGGCGCGATGCCGAGATAGCTGCCGGCGCGCACGTGCATCTCGCCGAAGGCGGGATCGACGCCGTGCACGTCGTGCACGTAGGCGCCGAACGCCCAGCGGCGCGGTGAGGCCGGCGTCGCGGCCAGACCGCAGGCCCGGGCCAGCGCGGAGGCGCGGCCGTCACATCCGAGCACGATCCGCGAACGGTGCTCGCGCTCGCCCGCGCCGGTCGCGATGCGCACGCCGTGCACGGTGCCACTGCCGATCGCGGGGCCGCGCACGACCACGCCCTCCTCCACCGTCACGCCAGCCAGGCGCGCCTCGTCGAGCAGCCATGCATCGAGCAGGTATCGTGGCACCGCCAGTCCGGCCACGCCGGCCGGATAGCGGCCCACGACCGACACGCCGCCCGGCCCCGAGAGCCGCATGCCGGCGAGCGGCACGCCCTGCGCGCGCAGGGACTCCAGATCGAGGTGCGCCGAGAGCGACGCCAGCGCGCCGGGATTGAGCGTGTCGCCGCACAACTTGGGCCGCGGGAATCGTGCGCGGTCCACGAGACGCACGCGCAGGCCTCGGCGCGCCAGCACGAGCGCGGCCAGCGATCCGGCCGGCCCCGCCCCCACGACGGTCACGTCGTCCATCGGCACGGTGCGGCTCACGGCACCGCCCCGAGCACGAGCGCGCTGTTCTTCGAGCCGAAGCCGAGGCAGTTGCAGAGCGCCGCCTCCACCGTGGCCGCGCGTCCGGTGATGGGCAGGAAGTCGAGATCGCAGGCCGGATCGGGATCGGTGAGGTTGATGGTGGGCGGCAGGAACCCGCGCGAGAGGGCCAGCGCCGTCGCCACCACGCCGGCCGCGCCGCTTGCGCCCTGCGGGTGGCCGATCATCGACTTCGTGGACGAGCCGGGCACGCGGTCGGCGAGCGGGCCGAAGGCGCGTCTCGTGCACCGGGCTTCGACGGCGTCGTTCAACTGCGTGGAGGTGCCGTGGTAGTTCACGTAGCCGATCACCTCCCTGGCGCGGCCCGCCTTCACCATGGCCGTTTCCATGCAGCGCACGATTTCGGTGCCGTCCGGATCCATCTGCACGCGGTGGTAGGCGTCGCACGTCGAGGCGTAGCCATCGACGCTCGCATAGATGCGCGCGCCGCGCGCCCGGGCTCGATCTTCGCGTTCGAGCGCGAGCATCCAGGCGCCTTCGCCGAGCACGAAGCCGTCGCGGCCGCGGTCGAACGGGCGCGAGGCCTGCTCCGGCCGGTCGTTGTAGTGGGTGGAGACGGCGCGCATGCGGCCGAAGCCGAACATCATGCCCGGCAGCACGCAGCCGTCGGTGCCGCCGGTGAGCATCACGTCCGCCTCGCCGGCCCGCAGCAGCGCGGTCGCATACCCGATGGCGTCGGTGGACGACGTGCAGCCGGTCGAGAGCACGTGGCTCACCCCGCGCAAGCCGAGGGAGATCGAGATCTCGCTCGACACCATGCCGCAGATCCCGATGGCAATGGCGTAGGGCGTGACGCTCTTGCCGCCGTTCGTGAAGAAGTCGCGGTACTGCTTCTCGCCGACGTCGATGCCCCCGCCGCCGCTGCCGATGATGACGCCGGCGCCCGGCGTGCCGACGCCGAGACCCGCGTCATGCCAGGCCTCGCGGCCGGCGATGACGCCGAAGAGCGCGGCGCGCGAATACCGTTTCGGATCGGCCCGGGATTCCCAGCCCTCCGCGCTTTCGCCGTCGAGCGCGAGCGCGGCCGTCATGTCCACGGGCGGCACTGGCGCGGCGACCTGCGACGGGTAGCCCGTCACATCGAACTCGGTGATGGCGCGGGTGCCGCTGACGCCACGCGAGACGTGGTCCCAGAAACATTCCCGGCCCACGCCGAACGTCGAGACGACGCCGATGCCGGTGATGACGATGCGCGGTGTGCTCACGAGGTGTCAGCCACGCAAAGCGCGCGCGGGAATCCCTATAATACGTGCGCGCCGCCGTGGCGCCCCCATCCACCATGCCCGCGCCCGCCGCGTCCTCCCCGCTCGCACGCGTCGTGGCCTGGCTCGGCGGTGCCTCCTTTGTGGCGGCGCTCGCGACTGGCGCATGGTGCTTCGGCGTGGTGCTGGCCGCTCCCGCGCCCGGCAGCGGTGCCCGCCCGCTGGCGGTGCTGTGGAACGTCGTGGCGTTCACGATCTTCGCAGGACACCACAGCGTCATGGCCCGCACCCGGGCCAAGACCTGGATCCGTACGGTCGTGCCGCCCGTGCTCGAGCGTTCGATCTACGTCTGGGTGGCGTCGTGGCTCTTCATTGCGCTGTGCCTGAGCTGGCAGCGCGTGCCGGGCGTGCTCTACACAGCGACGGGCTGGACGGCGTGGGGGCTCTGGCTGCTGCAGGCGGCCGGCGTGGTGTTCACGGTGGCCGGGGCCCGGGTGCTCGACGGCCTGGACCTCGCCGGCATCCGGCAGGTGCTCGGGCCGGCGCGGCCGGCCGACATCCGCATGGTGTGGCCGTTCACCGTCGTGCGGCACCCGATCTACCTGGGCTGGGCGCTCATCGTCTTCGGCGCCTCGCCGATGACCGTCGATCGGATGGTGTGGGCGCTCGTGAGCACCCTCTACCTCGTCATCGCCATGCCTTGGGAGGAGCGTAGCCTTTCCGCTGCCGCGGGGCCGGCGTACTCGGCGTATTGCCGGCGGGTGCGCTGGCGGATGGTGCCGGGGCTGTATTAGCCCCGGTTCCCGAGCCGCGAGCCGCGGGCTCGTCGTCTTCGTCGTCGACCTTGGGCAGCCCATCGAGCTGGTCCACGAACACGAGCGAGTGCATCGAGGGAATCTCGAACCGCTTGCCGCACGTCTTACAGGTGAGTTCGTCGTCGACGCGGATCAGGTGGTCGCGCAGCTTGAGGAACTTGGCGCGGTCGACTTCGTCGGCATTCGGCGGCACCCGGTCCTTCCTCGTGCGGCGCATCCAGCGCATCTGGTAGTCGTTCGTGCGCTTGCACCGGGGACACGAGTAGCGCCCGTTGCGCTGTTCCGGCCGTTCGTTGAAGAAGGCGCGTTCGTCGAGTGCCATCGCGCGATCTTAACAGGTCGCAGCCGCTGGCGCGGGCGCGTATGATCCTCAGGAGACGCCGCCCCGCGCGACGCCCGCGACCCCATGCCCGAGCCACAGACGCCGCCCATCCCCTCCTCGCTGCCCGTGCTGCCCCTGCGCCGCACGGTCGCGTTCCCGCTGACCCTGCAGCCGCTCGCGGTGAACCGGCCGGCGTCGATCGAGTCGGTCAACAAGGCGCTGACCACCGACCGCATGCTGCTGCTCGTCGTGCAGAAGGACGACGCGGAGGAGCCGGATCCCGCCCAGCTCGAGTCGGTGGGCACCATCTGCATCGTGCGGCAGATGGCGCGCAGCGATCACGGCCTGAACATCATCTTCGAGGGTGTGGCCCGCGTGCGGGTGCTCACCGTGAGCAAGACCGGCACGACGATCGTGGCCAACGTCGAGCCGCTGCCCGAGCGCCTCGAGAAGGACGTCGAGACGGAAGCCTACGAACGCCGCATCCGCGAGCTGGCGGAAAAGGCCGTGGGCCTCGCCACCGGCGCCTCGGCCGAAGTGCGTCAGCTCGTGCTCGGCATCGACGACCCGCTGCGCCTCGCCTACCTGCTCGGATCGATGCTCGACGCCACCGCCGCCGAGAAGCAGAACATCCTCGCCGCCGACCCGCTGCTCAAGAAGCTCGAACTCGTGCACGCGATGCTCGCGCGCGAGGTCTCGGTGCTCGAGCTCAAGGGCAAGATCGAATCGCAGGCGCAGGCCGAGATGTCGGCGTCGCAGCGGCAGTACTACCTGCGGCAGCAGCTCAAGGCCATCCAGGAAGAACTCGGCGAAGGCGAGAGCACCGACCTCGGCGACCTGCGCAAGAAGGTCGACGCCGCCAACCTGCCCGAGCCCGTGCTCACGCAGGTGAATCGCGAGCTCGACCGCCTGGGCCGGATGGGCCCCAGCGGCGGCGCCGAGTCGCAGATGATCCGCACCTATCTCGACTGGGTGCTCGAAGTGCCGTGGTCCACCATCACCGAGGATCGGCTCGATCCGGTGGCCGCGCGCGCCGTGCTCGACGACGACCACTACGACCTCGACAAGGTCAAGGACCGCATCGTCGAGTATCTCGCCGTCCGCAAGCTGAAGGGCGACATGAAGGGGCCGATCCTCTGCTTCGTCGGCCCGCCCGGCGTCGGCAAGACGTCCCTCGGCCAGTCGATCGCCAGGGCCATGCAGCGGAAGTTCGTGCGCATCTCGCTCGGCGGCGTGCGCGACGAGGCCGAGATCCGCGGCCACCGCCGCACCTACATCGGCGCCCTGCCCGGCCGCATCGTGCAGGCGCTGAAGCAGGCGGGCTCGATGAACCCGGTCTTCATGCTGGATGAGGCCGACAAGCTCGCGGCGGGCATTCAGGGCGATCCGGCCGCGGCGCTGCTCGAAGTGCTCGACCCGGCGCAGAACCACAACTTCCGCGACCACTATCTCGAAGTGCCGGTGGATCTCTCGAAGGTGCTCTTCATCGCCACGGCCAACCAGCTCGGGACGATGCATCCGGCCCTGCTCGACCGCATGGAGATCATCCAGCTCTCGGGCTACACGGAAGAAGACAAGCTGCACATCGCGCGGCGGTATCTCATCCCGCGGCAGCTCTCGGAACACGGTCTCACGGCCGATGCGCTCGCGATCGACGACAGCGCGCTGCGCGTCATCGTCTCGGAATACACGCGCGAAGCCGGCGTGCGCAGCCTCGAGCGCCTCATCGGCGCGGTGTCGCGCAAAGTCGCCGCGCGGGTGGCCTCGGCACCCGCCGGGGAGCCGGTGGCGGCCACGACGGTGAGCGCCGACCACGTGGACGACTACCTCGGCCCCGCCCGCTTCAAGAAGGAAGTGGCGTTCCGCACGTCCACGCCCGGTGTGGCCACGGGGCTGGCCTGGACGGAAGCCGGCGGCGACGTGCTCTTCATCGAAGCGTCGCTCCTGCCCGGCGGCCACGAGCAGATCATCCTGACCGGCCAGCTCGGGAACGTGATGCAGGAATCGGCGCGCGCCGCGGTCAGCCACATCCGCGCGCAGGCCGAGACGCTCGGCGTGGATGCGGCGTTCCTCCGCGGCAAGGACCTGCACCTGCACGTGCCGGCTGGCGCCATTCCGAAGGACGGGCCGTCGGCCGGTGTCACCATGGCAACGGCGATTCTGTCCGCCGCCTCGGGACGCCCGGTGCGCGAAGACGTGGCGATGACCGGCGAGATCACGCTGAGCGGTCTCGTGCTGCCGGTGGGCGGCATCCGAGAGAAGGCGCTCGCCGCGCGCCGCTTCGGCGTGAAGACGGTGATCCTGCCGGCGCTCAACGAGCCCGACCTCATCGACATCCCCGAGGAACTGCGCCGCGACATGACGTTCGTGTTCGCGCGCACGCTCGAGGACGTGCTGGCGGCGGCGCTCGGTCCGGCCCCCGCCCTCGCCGCGCCCGCCGCCGTGGCGCACGGCCCGCAGGACGTGGACGCGTAACGCGCGCATGCGGCGTCCGCTCGTCTACTACATCTCGGGGCACGGCTTCGGCCATGCCTCGCGTTCGATCGAGGTGGTGAACGCGCTGCTGGCGCTCGCGCCCGATCTGCCGATCCACATCCGCACGGCGGCGCCGCGCTGGCTGTTCGACCTCACGGTACGCGGCCCGTTCGTGTTCGACGTGCTCGCGACCGATCCCGGCGTCGTGCAGCACGACAGCCTGAGCCTCGACGCCGCCGAGACGATCCGCCGGGCCGATGCCTACGTGCGTGATTTGCCGGCGCTGGCGGCCCGTGAAGCCGAGGCCCTGCGCGCGGTGGATGCGGGCTTCGTGATGGCCGACATCCCGCCGCTCGCGCTCGAGGCGGCGCGCCTGGCCGAGGTGCCGTCGATGGCGCTCGGCAACTTCACGTGGGACTGGATCTTCCGCGACTATCCCGGCGGCGCGGCCGCGGCGGATGCGCTGGGCGAGGTGTACCGCCGCGGCGAGCGCGCCTTCCGTCTGCCACTGTGCGGCGGCTTCGAGACGATTCCCGAGGTCATCGACCTGCCGCTCATCGCGCGCCGGGCGCGGCACTCCCCGGCCGAGACGCGCGCGCGCCTCGGCCTGCCCGAGGGTCGCCTGGCGCTCGTGTCGTTCGGCGGCTACGGCGTGTCGGGCATCGATCTCGATGCGCTCAGCCGCACCGAGGGCTGGTCGCTGCTCGTGAGCGCCAGTGTGCCCTTCGGGCCCGACCGCGTGCCACTCGCCCAGGTGGCGACGCGTGGTGCGCTGCACCCGCTCGATGAACCGGCGATGTACGCGATGGGCCTGCGCTACGAAGACGTGGTGGCGGCGGTGGACGTCGTCGTGACGAAACCCGGCTACGGCATCATCAGCGAGTGTGTGGCCAACGACACGGCGCTGCTCTACACCGACCGCGGCCACTTCATCGAGTACGGCGTGCTCGTGCGCGAGATGCCGCGGTATCTCCGCTGTGCCTATCTGCCGCAGGCCGAGGTGCTGACGGGCCACTGGCAGACCGCGCTCGACGAGCTCCTCGCATCCCAGGGTCCGGCCACGCGCCCGGCGGTGGACGGCGCCGAGGTGGCCGCCCGCTGGATCGTCGCGCAGTTCAGCTGACGGCGACGCCTACTTTCGCGCGTCGAGCGTTCTGACGTCGTAGCCGAGCACCTGCGCGTCGGCGCTCACGAGGGTCATCCCTTCGACCATTGCCTGCGCCACCAGCAGCCGGTCGAATGGGTCGCGATGGCGAGGCGGCAGGAGTTCCATCCGCAGCATGTGCTCGACGCCGGCCTCGAGCGTGGAGACACCGTCATCGATGAGCTCGGCGACGAACCGCCGTGTGCCGCCGGCCCCGAGCGACAGCTTGCCCGTGGACTGCTTGATGACCAGCTCCATGACGCAGACACTCGACAGCACGAGATCGGCTGGTTGCCGCAGGAGCCTGCGCCGCAGCGGCGACGGCAGCCGGCGCGCGTCGGTCTTCAGCCAGAGCCAGCAGTGCGTGTCGAGCAGATACGTCACGCCCCCCACTCCGCCAGTTCCGCCTCCGTCAGCGGCGCATCGAAGTCTGGAGCGATCCGGATACGCCCCCGCCAGGTATCGACGCGGAAATGTTTCACGGCGGGCGCGGGGAACGGCACCAGACGGGCGACTGGCTGGCCGTTGCGCGCGATGACGACCTCGCGCCCCTGTTCGACCTCCTTGAGCAGCTTCGACAGCTCGGTCTTGGCCTGGTGCACATTGACGCTGAGCGCGGTCTTCATGACGGGATCAGGCTAGCCTAGCTAATCACCTTAGTCAACACGGTAGACATGGTGACTGTGCCGGGTCGTGGGTTGACGGGGGTGTGGACGTTGCTACAATCGCGGCGTCCGCTATCGGCTGCACTCGCACCTCAGGAGCCTCCATGATTTCCCGCCGCTCGCTCATCACTTCCGGCGCCCTGGCTGCCGGCGCCCTCGCCACCACCCGCGCGGCCGAGGCCGAACAGGCCGCGGCGATGCCGGCGCCGATTGCCGCGCTGGCCTCGATGCGCGGCACGGCGAAGCCGATCACGCGCGACGAGCGGAAGGGACGCGTGGAGAAGGCGCGGCGGCTCATGACCGAGCAGAAGATCGACGCGCTGATGCTGACCGGCGGCACCTCGCTCGTCTACTTCAGCGGCATCCAGTGGGGCCTCAGCGAACGTCTCTTTTCGCTGGTGATTCCGAAGAGCGGCGAGCCCTTCGTGGTGTGCCCCGCCTTCGAGGAAGACCGCGCGCGCGAGCAGTTCGCCACGAGCCCCTTCACCGGCACCGCCGACGTGCGCACGTGGGAGGAACACGAAAGCCCCTACGAGCGCTTGGCGCAGGGCCTGAAGGATCGCGGCATCACCACGGGCCGCCTGGGCGTCGAGGAAACCGTGCGCCACATGTTCGTGGACGGCGTGGCCAAGGCCGCGCCCGGCCTCACGCTCGTGAGCGGCACGCCGGTGACCGGCGGCTGCCGCATCTACAAGGACCAGCACGAGCTCGACCTGATGAAGTACGCCTGCGCCGTCACGCTCAAGGCATACGAGGCCGCCTACAAGTCGCTCAAGGAAGGCATGACCCAGAGCGAGTTCCAGGGCCTCATCGCCCAGGCGCACGCGCGGCTCGGCTACCCCGGCTACGCCAGCGCGCAGACCGCCGAGTTCTCGGCCCTGCCCCACGGCTCGATCCAGCCGCAGGTGATCAAGGAAGGCACGATCATCCTCATCGACGGCGGCTGCGCGGTGGAAGGCTACCAGTCGGACATCAGCCGCACCTTCGTGCTCGGCAAGGCGACCGACAAGATGAAAAAGGTGTTCGACATCGAGTTCGCCGCGCAGACGGCCGCCCTCAAGGCCGCAAGGCCCGGCGTGCCGTGTGAAGCGGTGGACGCCGCCGCGCGCAAGGTGATCGAAGATGCCGGCTACGGCCCCGGCTACAAGTACTTCACGCACCGCGTGGGGCACGGCATGGGCATGGACGGCCACGAATGGCCGTACTTGGTGAAGGGCAACACGCTGCCTCTGGCCCCCGGCATGGTGTTCAGCGACGAACCCGGCATCTACATCACCGGCGAGTTCGGCGTGCGCCTCGAAGACGACATGTACATCACCGAGTCCGGCGCGGAACTGATGACGCCGCAGAGCCGCTCGCTCGAGAACCCGTTCGCGACGTCGTAGGCGTCTCTCGGGTGGGTGAACCCGCTCGCACGCCGCCGGGCATCGCAGGATGGAGCCGCCGGACACGGAGGTGAGGGTCATCCGCTTCGGATGCGGATTCGCCTTCGCGCCCTGGTGAGTAGACTGCGGATTCTGGCGGGCTCCGACGTCTATGCCGACCTGTCCAATGGTTGTGAGGCATACAGCATGAACGACCGTGTCCGCTCGGAGCTTGCCGCCATCACGGCGTGCGATGCCGTCGAGCAGGCGCATCTCGACGACGCGATCGCGTGGGTTGAATCCGGAGCCGCCCTGTGTCGCGTAGTCAAGCCGGCAACTCCTCCGAAGCATTTGGTGGCGTACTTCGCGGTTGTTGATCAGGGCCACGTTCTCCTGGTCGACCACAAGGATGCCAGCCTCTGGCTTCCGACGGGTGGCCACGTCGAACCTGGCGAAGGCCCCAGAGCCACGGTTGTTCGAGAGCTACATGAGGAGCTCGGCATGACCGCGGCCGTGGAAGACGTTGGTCCGCCACGTATGGTCACGGTCACCACCACGGTCGGTCGCACAGCCGGGCACACGGACGTCTCGCTCTGGTACGTGGTCAACGGCAGCAGAAATGTTCCGCTGAAGTGGAACGAGAATGAGTTTCGTGAAGCTCGATGGTTCTCGTTCTCTGAAGCACCCCTGCTGCGCAGCGACCCCCATCTAGGGCGATTTGTTGCCAAACTCAGCGCAACTGACGCCTGACATCCAAATGCAGCCGACGCCCCGGGTGACGCATGTCGGCGCGCGGCTGATTTGCCATCGCCAGACCGACGTCCGATGACAGCGATTCGCAGTGGCCCCGCTGGGTCTGGTGCCGCATGATCACGCGCCCGGAGGATCCCAACGTGGCCCGCGGCGGCCTCCGATCGGAAAGGCCGTACCTGTACGGCTCGTGGCCCGGCCCGGCGCTCATCGCTTTGTCCACTGCGATGGTGTCCTATGTCGTTGGGTGGTTCGGCCTCGCCGTTGTGTCGGGCAGCCTGCTCCTGGCTGCCGGCCTGGTCTACTACCGCAGGCGCCGATAGTCTCTCGCTGCACGGCTCGCCCGTCAGGGCGGTCCCGTTCCGCGCGGCCGTGTGGAGCCGACGGCGGCCGCGGCGGGACGCCTGCGATTGCCCGATGGCATCTCCGGGTGGCTTGAAACGTCCCCGTACGCAGAACGACCCGCACGCCAGTGGCGAGCGGGTCGCGGGTCG
>CADEFD010000113.1:11418-16422 GCA_902826515.1 uncultured Acidobacteriota bacterium | reverse complement strand
GTCTTGCCGTCCCAGCCCTTGCGCGTGACCATGCCCTGGATGCCCATGAGCGGCGCGAACGGGCCGGGGCTGAAGTCCGACCCGGCGCAGGCGTAGACACCGGCGTCGAGCATGTCGCGATACGCCATGCAGCGCTTCATCAGGTCTTCGCCGTAGTACACGAACTTGTCGGGGTTGTAGTAGGCGTAGGTCGTGAACATCGCCGGCACGGCGCCGAGCGCCTTGATGCGCGTCACCAGATCCGGCGTGATGAGCGTGCAGTGCGTGATCTTGGGACGCGCGTCGGCGCGCGGGAACAGCTTCTGCGCGCGTTCCATCGCCGTGAGGAAGCTGTCGATGGCGGTGTCGCCGTTGGCGTGCACGTTCACCTGGATGCCGGCGCGGTGCACGCGCTCAACCCACGCGTTCAGCACCTCCTGCGTCTCTGTGACGTTGCCCTTGTAGGGCGGCGTGACGCCCGGGTAGTTCACGCTGAGCGCCATCGTGCGTTCGCTGAACGAGCCGTCCACGGCGTGTTCGGAGGTCGCGCCGAAGCGGATCCACTCGTCGCCGAAGCCGGTCTTGATGCCGGCGGCGATCATATGGTCGATCATCGCCTGCTGCGGTTCGTAGCTCACGCGGTGGAGGAGTTCGCCGCGGGCGCGGACGTCCTGGATGGCGGCGAGGTTGCCGCCTTCGTGGTGCACGCTCGTGAGGCCGTAGCGCGCGAACTGCTTCGAGATGTGGGCGATGCCGTCGCGGCCGCGCTTCTCGAGCTCGGCGGCGGTGTAGGTGGGCCGATTGCCGATCTTGCGCATCGGATCCATCGCGCGGTCGGTGACGCGGCCGTTCAGCTCGCCGTTCGGATCCTTGTCGTAGGTGCCGCCCATCGGATCCGGCGTGGTCTTCGTGATGCCGGCCATCTCGAAGGCCTTGCTGTTGTAGAACGACGTGTGGCCGCCGCGGTGGCGCACGACCACCGGGTGATCCTTCGACACCTCGTCGAGGTCCCTGATGTGCAGGCCGCGCGTGTCTTTCACCTTGGTGTCGTCGAAGAAGTAGCCCTCCACCCACGTGCCCGGCGGCGTCTGCTGCGCGCGCGCCTTGAGCTTGCCGACGATGCTGAGGATGCTGACGAACTCGACTTCGAAGGGATTGCCGACGAGCACGTCGTAGAGCAGCGTCTCGCCGCCCGCGTGGTTGTGGCAGTCGATGAAGCCGGGCACGACGGTCATGCCCTTGGCGTCCATCACCTGCGTGCGGCTCGTGGCGAGGTTGCGCACGTCGGCGGTGGAGCCCACGGCCACGAAGCGTCCGTCCTTCACGGCGAACGCTTCGGCGCGGGGGGTCCGCGGGTCCATCGTGTAGATCGTGGCGTTCACGACCACGAGGTCGGGCGTGAGGTCGCCGGAACTCGCGGACTGGGCGGGCAGCGCGGGCTGACCGGCCGCGGCGGCGCCGATCGGCGCGCCCACGAGTCCGGCCATGCCGGCGCCGGTCAGGTTCATGAAATCGCGGCGGCTCGTGCGGTTCGACGGCATGGCTCCCCTCCAGGGTGTCTACACCTTATGAGGCCTGCGGCCCGGTTTCAAGCCATTCGCGGGCGCTATGGACCGGCGGCGGCCTCGAGGCGCGCAAGTTCCGCGAGTGACCAGCGATATTCGATCATGCCGTGCTCACCTTGCGTCGTCACCCAGCGCAGGTGTTCGAGGGCCTCGTCCCGCCGTCCGGCGGCACTGGCAGCGAGACCGACGTAGGCGTGTGCCTCCGTCCGCTCGCGATCCGACGACGCGCGCGCGATGAGGGCGCGCGCCGTGATCGTGGCCCGCAGGAACCCCGCGACCTGTCCGGGCCATTCGTCGTCCGCCGTGTGCGCGTCGATCTCCGCGGCAAGCGCGGCTGCCTCGTCGGCCCGCCCATCCCGCATCAAACCGAGCACCCCGGCGAACGCGGCATACGGGCTCTGTATGGAAGCCCATCCTGCCGACGTGATGTAGGCGCGGGCCGCCCCCGCCACGTATACGCCGAGGCCCTGGCGATACGCCTCATAGGTGCGCGCGAGATCCCACGACGGGCGCGGGTCGAGCGCCCGGAGCCGGTTGAAGGTGGCGGTGGCCTGAGGCCACGCGCGGCGCCCCATGTGGGCGCGTCCCATCTCGTACAGCAGGGCGGGAGAAGGCTCCGCCATGGCCGCCGCGCTCGCGAGGCGCGCCGCCGCCTCGTCGTACCGATCGAGCGCCAGCAGGGCGTGGCCCTCGGCCCGCAGCGATTCGAGCGACCGCGGCGCCGGCGCCGCTTGCAGGACGGTCAGTGCGTCCTCCGGCCGGTCCTGGCTGATCCGCAGCTGTGCCGTGACCGTGCGCAGCCCGTCATCGGCCGGGGCGCGGGCCGTCGCGCGTTTCAACAGCTCCTCGGCGCCCTTTCGGTCTCCGAGTCGCACGAGCAGGTCGCCATGCACGCGTGCCAGGGCCGTCTCGGTCAACGGCGTGACCTCCGCCGCCGCGGTGTCGGTGGTCGTCGAGGTGAAGCCCAGAGCCGGCATCTGCGATCGTCGCAGGTAGTTCTCGAGCTGCTGGTCGAGCTGCTCGACCGTCATGCCGAGCGCCTGCTGCACCGCGACGTCCACGGTGGCGCCGCCTTCGAGCTCCCGGAACAGCTGGAGCAACTGCTGACGGCGTTCGGCGTCGAAGAGGAAGTAGTGCGCCATGAGCCACGACGTGGCGTAGAAGCGGCTTGTCAGGCGGGCCTGCCAGCGCGCCGCGGACTCGTCCACCAGCATGTCGCGAACGGGCAGCAGGCCTTCGGCTCTGGCCGTCTCCGCGCGGTAAAGGATGGGGCGGCCGATCATCGGCCGCGAGTCGCGGATGGTGCCGGCAAACGCGCCGAACACCTCGGCGACACCTTCGTTGTACCAGACGGGCAGGCTCGCATACGTGCGGCCGAGCACGGCGTGCATGTACTCGTGGAAGACGATCGAATAGGTGCTGGCCAGTGAGCCGCCGCGGCTCATGACGAGGTGCTGGCCATCGTTGTGTGCAAGCGCATAGCCGCCCACCCAGCTGACACGTCGGCCATTGTCGAGGGGCTTGAAGGGCGAGAAGCTGGCATCCGAGTCGAACACGATCAGGGTCGTGGGCACGAGGCCGTCGAGACGCGCGGCCGGGAAGACCTGCCGAATCGCCTCCCTGAAGGCGTCGATCTGTGCGGCCACCTCGCGCGCCCGGCCCTCACCGCCTTCCGAGATGATGGTGTAGGCAGGCGTCGTGAGCTGTTTCCAGTCGCTGCGGCGGGTGCCGTCCGACTGGGCCGAGAGCGGGGCGGCGCCCTGGAGGCACCAGAGAGCCACCGTAGCCGCTACCAGACCGCCGCGCGAGCTCAGTCGCATGGCGTGTGATTCTGCATCGGCGGCCAGCGGACGGCAAGTCTGGCCCCGTCCAGCATAGGGACAGTCCCCACGGCGGCACGTGTGGCCCAAACTGCGACTAGTCCACGGTCACCCAGAATGGGGTCTGGCCCCAGGGCTCAGCGTCCGCACGCCCTGATACAGCAGCCAGCCCGCGGGGCCGAGCATGAACGTCAGCAGCAGGCAGGGGACGACCATCCAGTGGGGGATACCACGTTTGGCGGCGTCGCGCGTTTCCCAGACGCCGGTCAGCAGGTCGAAGGCGAGGTAGTGCACCCAGCCGGCCAGCAGATTCCACGGATTGGCGAAGAGCGCCGCCACGCCGGCAAGCGAGTTGAAGTCGCCCTCGCCGCGTCCGAGGTGCTGCGCGATGACCACCGCGTAGAGCACCGCGAAGGCGACCGGCACGATGGTGCCGGTGATGGTCTGCACCCACCGGGCGCGCGGACGCACGATGAGCAGCGCCCAGGCGACCAGTGCCGTGGTGCTCGCGGCAGAGAAGACGGATTCGGGCGTCATGCAACCTCCAGAGCGGTGCGCGAAGAGAGCGGGGCGCCGAGCGCGCGCCAGGCGACGAGGGCGAACGCGGCCGTGCCGACGGCCCACGCCGTGAACGCCGTGGCCACGGCGCCCGCCGGGGCGATGAGCGGCTGGCCCGACATCGCCTGCACGAGCAGCAGAAGGAAGAGGGCCGCGTAGCTCACCGCGGCGCCGGTGACCACGCCGACCCGCGCGCGTTCACGCGTGCCGCGGCGGCGGGCGGCGAGCCACGCCACGAGCGGCAGCACCTGCATGGCGTGCAGGCCGAGGAAGTGGGGCACGCGGAGGTCCCCGTGGGCGAGGCTCCAGCCGGTACCGGGGAGTCCGGCGCCGCCGTCGGGCGCGCCCACGGTGTGCGCGCCGGAACGCGGCATCTGCTTCGTGTCACGCGCCTGCGCGAGCTGCGCCGCCGTGGGCTGCGTCATCATGCCGCCCACCGAGGCGCCAGCCACGGCGAGCGCCATGCCGAGCCGCAGCGCCCAGCCCATCGCGCGATCCGCGAACGTCTGCCGCCAGAGGGCCACGGTGACGGCCACCGCCGCTACGGTCTGCGCGGCGATGCCCGCGCCCATCACGCTGAAGATGGCGCCGTCGAGGAGGCTGCTCGTATTGAAATGACTGGTGGTGCCGCGCGCCGCCTGCACGACGATGAGCGCCACTTCCACCACGAACACCCAGGCCGTGACCGCCCCGGCGCGGCGGGCGAGCCGCGGCCAGTCGGGCAGGAACCGCAGCACCCAGGCGAGCGTGGCGCTGTAGATCGCCGTGGACACGGCGAACTTCAGCGGTTTGAGCCAGGCGGGTGCGCCCTCGATCACGCGTGGGTCCACCAGCATCAGCGCGGCGAAGACGACGCCGAGCGCCGCCATCAGCCAGGTCACGAATTCGAGCGGTCGTCGCAGGATGGCCATCACAATGCTCCGTATTTGCCACACATGTCTTCGGGGTCTGTCACCGGAGACATCGCGTGACCGTGACAGACCCCGTTACAAGTGCCGGGGGCGTTCTTTGATGTTAACGACGTCAACATGAGGCTACAGGTTCCATGTTGACCGTGTCAACACCTGGCGGTACGATGGAGG
>CADEFD010000113.1:2052-11318 GCA_902826515.1 uncultured Acidobacteriota bacterium | reverse complement strand
CGGATGGGGTGGAGGCGCTCACGCTGCGCGACGTCGGCGCGCACCTGCGGGTGTCGCGCACGGCGCTCTACCGGCATTTCGCCGACAAACAGGCGCTGCTCGTCGCCGTGGCCACGGAAGGGTTTCGCGTCTTCAGGAAAGAGCTGGCGGAGGCGTGGGAGGGGGCGGGGCGGGGCCGCGAGGGGTTCCTCGCCCAGGGGCGGGCCTACATCCGCTTCGCGATGCAGAACCCGTCGCACTATCGCGTGATGTTCGGCGGCTATGTGGCGAAGGGCGACTGCGGGGCCGAGCTTGCTGCGGAATCCGACGCCGGCTTCCGTGTGCTCGTGGACGCGCTCGTCGAACTGCAGCAGGCAGGCCTCGTGCGCCGTGATCCGCCGCTCGAACTCGCCGTGTTCGTGTGGGGCGCCGTGCACGGCGCGGCGATGCTCGCCATCGGCGGTCAGGTGGTGCGGCACGGTGCGGCCGCCGAGGCGGCCGCGGCCTACACCGCCGAGCGGGCGTGGGACGCCGTGAAGGCGCCGGCGCCCACCCGCGCTGCGGCCCGTTAGTGCTCCGCGGTCTGAAGCGGCTCTAGCTGTCGATGCGCACGCGCAGCGGCTCCGAGAGCCGCACGATCACCGTGGCGCCGCGCGGCAGCGACACCTCGCGGCCAGTCGTGCTGAGCACCACGCCCGTGCCGGCGCCGGCGCCCACGCCCGCACCGATGGCCGCTCCCTTCTTGCCGCCCATCACGCCGCCCACGACCGCGCCGACACCGGCCGGCACCCCGATCGTGGCGGCGTCCTTCTTCTTCGTGCCCGGCGCCTCACGTGCCCAGGTGCGGGTGACGATGTCGTACCGTTCGTCGCCGCCGTCAGCGCGCAGCTCCGAGAAGCGCACCGCGAGATACCCGCGCCCCTTCACTTTCCCGGAAGGGCGCGCGGAGACGACATGCCCCGTCACTTCGGCGTTCGCGCGCACGACCGTACGGCCGTTCAGCACGACCGGGGCGGCAAGATGCGCGCGCACGAGATCCTCGACGCGCGCCGTCTCGGAGGTGTGGCTCGTGTCGAGCCTGAGGCGCAGCCGCGTGCCCACGGGCAACGTGACCTCGCGATCGGCGCTCACGCCGGCCGGGGCGGCGTCGAGCGCCGCGTGCGAAGCGGGAGCCGCCGCGGCGAGGGCGGCCAGGAGCAGAAGCGGCGAGGTGCGGGGTGTCATGAGGCGATCCTCCTGTCCACCTCGTCGCAAGCCCCATGCCCACGCCTCAGCCACGTCGTAACGTATTGCGGAATATCGGCTTCTGGCCTCTGACCACGGCAACTGGCCGAGCTGATGGGCCGGCCGGCGAAGGGAAGGCCTTACACACTCCGGGCGGACGGCGCCCTACTTCTTCCCTTGTTCGGTCTTCACGCGATCCTCGAGGCCTTTCATGGACGCTGCCGCCAGCGCCTTGCAGGCGCCGGGCTCGATGAACGGATCAGGATCGCCCGGCTTCAGCGCCGCGCGCTTCTTGAGCTTCTCGTCCATGTTCGACGCCGCCGGATGTGTCGAGACCATGATGTCGCACGGCAGGGCGCCGAACTTCGTGATGCTGGCGCGGAAGTTGGCCACGATGTTCGGGCGGCCGTTGCCGCCGGTGAAGCGGAAGCCCTCGCTCGCAACCGTGGACAGACTGTCGGCGTAGACCATGTCGAGGCAGCGGCTGCCTTCGCACGACTGCCACGTCCACGTCGTGGCGCCGGGGGTGTGGCCGGGCACGTGATGCGCCGTCACCGAGAGTGGCCCGACACGCACGGTCTCGCCGTCCTTCACGCCGCGCACGCCTTCGAAGGCCGGGAAGTAGTCCACGCCGGGAGGCGGCGTGGGCGGGGCCTGCGGGTCGTCGGGTGTCGGCGCGCCGATCGCGAGCGCTCGTGCCGTCTGCGGACTGCCCACGACTTCGGCTTTCGTGTAGCGCGCGAGCGCGTGCACGCCGCCGACATGATCGAAATGACCGTGCGACGACAGGATGAGCTTCACGTCGGTGGTCTTGAAGCCGAGCGCGCGGATGTTCGCGTCGATGAGCGCCGCACTCTGCTCGAGGCCCGTGTCCACGAGGATGTGGCCCTGCGGCGACGTGATGAGCAGCGACGACAGGCCCGCCGGGCCCACGAAGTATGTGTTCCCGTAGAGCTTGAACGGCTGGCGCGGTCCGTTCCACTCGGCGCAGCTGCCGCAGACGTGTGGGGGATCGGGCACGAGCGCGGGCTGGGCCGGCAGCGGCGCCGTCGGCCGCGCCTGCGCGTGCAGGCGCATCGAGTCGAATGAGGCGGCGGTGACCGCGGTGAGAGCGAGCGCGAGGAGCGCGGGAGCAGCGAAGCGGCGAAGAGACATCCGCCTCATGGTAACGGACGACGCGCGCGTGCGCGCGCCGTTCGTCCTCACGATCGTCGCGACGTACGGGTGAGGGCGACGAGCCCGACCACGACGTAGCCCGCCGCGAGCATGCCCAGACTCAGCAGCGACGCGTTCGTGAGCGCCTGGCGGTAACCGATCGCGCCGACGTCGATGAAGAAGTACGGATACCACTGATCAGCGGCGCCGCGCGCCAGCGCGTAGACGAGGTAGGCAACCGGATAGGCAAGCCAGCGCACCGGATCACCGGCGCCGAGGGTGTATTTCGGCACCGCGGCGAGCCACCACACCACGGACAACGCCGGCACGGCGTAGTGCAGCAGGCGATCGGCCGTCCACCAGAGCGGCCCCATCGCCGGCACACGTCCCGAGAGCAGCACCTCGTAGACGACGCCGACGATCGCAATCGCCAGCACCACGCCGGTGATGACCGACACTTCGGGCGCGGGTCCGCCGGGCCAGCGGTGGCGGGCGACACGCGTCATCGTGACTGCCACGAGGAGGTTCGTGAGGATGGTGAAGTAGCCGAGGTATCGCCAGAGCGCGGCCGCGACCGAATGGCCGTCGGCGGTCATCATGCCGAGCGTCACGACGAGCTGCATCGCCAGCGCCAGCCAGCCGATCGCGGCGATGACGCCGGCCGCGCGACGGGCCGTCAGCGAGAGCACGGATGGCGTGGTCATGGGCAGCTGCTTACCGTCGAGGTAGCGTTTCGAGCATCTACGGGCGCCAGACCCGAAAACCCCCGGGCAACCTCCCTATTCCCTGGCGCGTCGATCCGGACGTCGACGTCATGTGGCGCGACATTCGAGCTCGCGCGTCAGCGCACGGTAGCACCGCGCGCGGGCTCCGTGCACTTTCACTGGAGGCTTCTGTCATGCGTATCGTCTCGACCCTGGCTCTCACCCTCGCGCTCGTCGTCTCCGCGTCGGCCGCCGAAGCCGCGCGCGTCTTCATCATCCACGGCATTCCCGGCGTGAACGTGGACGTCTATGCCACGCTCGCCGGTGCGCCGATTCCCGCCACGCCGACGATTGCCAACTTCCAGCCGAAGCAGATCGTGGATCTGCCGGCCGTCGGGCCCGCCACGGTGGACATCCGCATCTTCGCCGCCGGCGCCAATCCGCAGTCGGCGATGCCGGTGATTGCGGTGCTCGGCGCGGGCGTGCCCGGCCCCGGCGAGATCAGCATCCTCGCGCACCTCGACGGCCACGGCGCACCCACGGCGAGCATCTACACGAACGACAACTCGGCGCCCCTGCCGGGCGCCGCGCGTGTGAGCGTGCGGCACGCGGCGCAGGCGCCGGCCGTGCAGCTGGCGGCGGGCGGCGTGCCGAAGCTGGCGCTGACCAATCCCTACTTCGGCGATCTCGAAGTGCCGGCGGGCGTAAACCTGCCGCTGCAGCTCCAGGTGCCGTTTGCCGGCACCGCCATCACGCCCACCGCCACGCTCAGCTTCAACGCCGGCGTGCGCTACTTCGTCTACGCCATCGGCTCGGTGAGCGGCGGCACGTTCGACTTCATCGTGCAGGCCGTGCGTTAGACGCACGCCGCACGGTTGCATCCGCTAGCTGCGCAGCGCTTCCGCCGGATCGACGGCGGCGGCGCTGCGCGCCGGCACCCACGCGGCGAGTGCCGCCAGCAACACCACGCCGGCCACGACTCCCGCGAGCGTCAGCGGATCACCAGGCGCCACACCGAAGAGCAGCGAGGCGAGCAGACCGCCCGTGCCGACGCTCCCGACCGCTCCTGCGACCGCTCCTGTCACCGCCAGCCGCGCGCCATCCCGCACCAGTCCGCGCACGACGTCGTGCGCGTGTGCGCCGATGGCCAGGCGAATGGCGATGTCGCGGCGGCGCCGCTGCACCTGCTGATGGATGATGGCGACGAGCCCGAGCAGCGCCAGCAGCACGCCAGCGACGCCGAGCCCGGCCAGCAGCCGCGCCATCAGGCGCTCGCGCGCGAACGACTGCGCCACGCGGTCGTCGAGCGTGCGAGCGACGCCCATCGGCAGCGCCGGGTCCACCGCGGTTACCGCTCGCCGGAGCGCCGGTACGATCGCCGTCGGCGCTCGGCCACCCTGCACGCGCACGGCGAGCTGCAGCTCGCGGCTGATCCAGAAGAAAACCTCCGCCGGCGTCTGCGCAATCGGAAGGAAGACCTCTGGTTCGACGGCTTCCCGCGGACCACGGTCCCACGTATCCGCCGCGACGCCGACCACGTGCCACACGCGCGTGCCGTCGTCGCCATTGAAGACGGGCACGCCGAACGTGACATCGCGGCCCACCGGTGAACTCCCCGGCGAGAGTCGGCGCGCGAGCGTCTGGTTCACGACCACGACTGGACGGCTCGTCGTGCTGTCTTCGCGGCCGATCTCGCGGCCGTCCATCATCGCCACGCCGAGCGTGCTGAGATACGCGGCGCTCACGAGGCGCACGCGGGCCTGACGATTCACACCCGGTGTCATCGGCTCGCCGGCGAGCACGACGTCCGACCCCGCGCTGCCGCCCGCGAAGGGGAGCTGCGAGGCGGCGGCCGCGGCCTGCACGCCCGGCACCGCGGTGGCGCCGCCGACGATGCGATCGATCACCGCGGCAATCGCTGGCGCGTCGCGGTAGGTCGCGGCCGGCAGCGTCAGGCTGGCGGTGACGACGCCCGCCGACTCGTAGCCGCGGGGGGCGGCGTCGAGCGCGGACGCACTGCGGGTGAGCAGCACGCCGGCGCAGGCGAGCACGACCGCCACGGCCACCTGCGAGATGACGAAGGCGCGGCGCAGCCGTTCGTGGCTCGCGCCGCCGCTCGCGGCGATGCGGAGCACAGACTGAAGGTCCACGCGCGCGCCTCGCAGCGCCGGCGTGAGGCCGGCGAGCAGCGTCACGACGATGCCGGCGCCGAGCGCGAAGGCCGCGGCCACGCCGTCCACGCGCGCCTCGGCCAGCCGCGGGACGTCCGCGGGCAGCACGACACGCAGCACGTCCACGAGCCAGAGCGCGGCGAGGAGTCCGCCGGCGGAAGCGAGAGCGGCCAGCAGCCCCGCTTCCACGAGCAGCTGCCGCGCCAGGCGCGCCGGTGTGGCGCCGAGCGAGGCGCGCAGGGCGAATTCCGCCTGGCGGTCCTGCGCGCGCGTGAGCAGCAGCGTGGCCACGTTCGCGCAGGCGATGAGCACGAGCGCGGCGACGCCGGCGAGGAGCAGCACGAGGCCGGCGCGGTAGCGCGCGGTGAGATGGTCCGCGAGCGGCGTCACCCGTACACCGAGCGCGCTGCCGTCGTCCGCCTTGAGGGCGAGGCGCGCGCCGATGGCGTCGAGTTCCTGCGTGGCGGCGGCGGGAGACGCCGTGGCGGCGAGCCGGCCGATGACGTCGAGATACCGCGGGCCGATGTTCGCGCGTTCGGACGGCGCCAGCGCCAGCGGTGCCCACCAGTCCGCGTCCGGCACGAGCGTGTCCGCGTGCGCGGGGAGCACGCCGACGATGGTAGCCGGGCGGCCGTCGAGCGTGACCACGCGGCCGATGACGTCCGTGGCCGCGGCGTAGCGTGTCTGCCAGGCGCGATGGGCGAGCAGCACGACGCGGGCGGCGCCGGGCGTGTCGTCCGCGGTGGTGATGGCGCGGCCCTGCACGGGGGCGAGGCCCAGCACGTCGAAGAGCGAGGCCGTGACGAGCGCACCGGGCAGGCGGTCCGTGCCGGTGCCGTCGGCGAAGGCGCCCGCCACGTGTCGCACGGCGGCGAGGGCATCGAACGTGCGCGCGTCGGCCTGCCACGTGAGCGCGGCGCCCGGCGACGAGCCGTCGGCCTCGCCGGCCGAGACCGACGCGATCCACACGAGCCGCTCGGGGGCGGGGACGTCCAGCGGCCGCCACACCACGGCCCACGCCACCGCGAACACGGCGATGGCCGCGCCCAGTCCGGCCGTGAGCGTGAGCACCACGGCCGTCGGCAGCAGCGGCCGGCGGAGCCACTGACGAAGCGCGAGGCGGAGGTCCGCGGAGAGGTCGCTCATGGGTAGCTCGTCAGCAAGGCGTGTGCCGCACGAGCGTATCTGCAGAACCTGCCCGCGCGGGAGGCAGAATCCACCAGAAATCCCGCGCCACCCAGAATGGGGTCAGACCCCAGGGCAGGAATTGCGCGCCTGCGCCGTGTCCCTGTGGCGGACGGCGCGTCCCGGAAGCGGACGTCGTGCTCGCAGCGCTGGTGGCGTCGTCGTCCGGCGCGCAGCGCGTTCCGGAACGTGCGTGCGGTGCGGCGCGGATCGTACGCGCCCGTAGCCGCGTCCAACCAGCGTGCCGTCTGCGCTGTTGCCGCTCGTGCTCATCGCTCATGCCTGCGCCACGTGGGCGATGACGGGCCTCATCTGGTTCGTGCAGGTCGTGCACTACCCACTCATGGGCGCGGTGGGGGCGTCGGGATTCGCGGCGTACCACGCGGCGCATTCGCGGCTCACGACACTCGTCGTCGGACCGCTGATGCTCGTCGAAGCGGCGTCTGCCATCTGGATCGCCCTCGAGCGGCCGTCGCCTCCGGCGTGGTTCGGCGTAGCGCTCCTCGCGGTGGTGTGGGGCGCGACGTTCTTGGTGTCCGTGCCGCGGCACAACCTGCTCGCCGCCGGCTTCGATGCCGCGGTCATCGACAGCCTCGTCGCCACCAACTGGATCCGCACGATCGCGTGGACCGCGCGCGCCGGACTTGCGGCGTGGTTCCTCGTCAGTCTGACCCGCGCGTCGTGAGCGAGACGTCCACGCCCTTCCTGCGCGCGATTCGACGTTTCGCGCCGGCGCCCGGTCAGGGGCCGCGCCGCTGGGTCGTGGTGTTCTACGACCAGCTGCGCCCGGCCCATCCGCTGCTCACGGGCGCGCCGGCCGACACCGGCGTGCTCTACATCGAGACCACGGCGAAGCCGGCCCGCCGCCGCTATCACGCGCAGAAGCTCGTGCTGCTGCTGAGCGCAATGCGCCACGACGCCGAGGCGCGCGGACGGGCCGGGCATCCCGTGCGGTACCACGTGTCGGACGCGTGGTACGACGGCGCCATCGCCGAAGCCCGCGGGCGCTACGGACTGACCGAGGTGCATGCGCTCGAACCCGCCGAGGCGGAGGTCCGCGAGCCGCTGCGCGCGCTGCCGTGGCTCACGCTCCATCCCAACACGTTGTTCGCGACCGACACGGCCTTCTACCGGCGCGTGTTCCCGAAGGGCGGAGGGCGACGGCTCGAGACGTTCTACCGCGCGGCGCGCACGGCGACCGGCCTGCTGATGGACGGCAAGGTGCCCGTGGGCGGCGCGTGGAACTACGACGCGGAGAATCGGCGCGTCTGGAAGGGCGATCCGCCGGCACCGCGTTCCATCACGTTCGCCCCGGACGCGATCACGCGCGAGGTGATGACGCTCGTGTCCACGCACTACCCGGCGTCACTCGGGTCCGTGGACGGGTTCGCGTGGCCGGTCACGGCGGATGAAGCCGCCCGCGTCGTGGACGCGTTCATCGACGAGCGTCTCGCGTCGTTCGGTCCGTTCGAGGACGCGATGGCCGTGGGCGCGCCGGAGCTCTTCCACTCGCTCCTCTCGGCACCGCTCAACCTCGGACTGCTCGATCCGCTCGCGCTCTGTCGTCGCGTCGAGGCGGCGTACCTCGCGGGCGCGGTGCCGCTGGCGTCGGCGGAGGGATTCATCCGCCAGGTGCTCGGCTGGCGTGAGTTCGTGCGCCACGTCTACGAAGAACATCGCGCGCACTACGCCACGGCCAATGCGCTGGCGGCGGACCTGCCGCTGCCGGCGTGGTACTGGGGCGCGCCGTCGGGCCTGCATTGCCTCGACACCACGGTCGAGGACGTGCTCGCGCGCGGCTACAGCCATCACATCACGCGACTGATGGTGCTCTCGAACATCGCCACGCTGCTCGGCGTCGATCCCCAGGCGCTCAACCGCTGGTTCTGGGAAGCGTACGTGGACGCCTACGAGTGGGTGGTCACGCCGAACGTGGTGGGAATGGCGACGTGGGCTGACGGCGGCATCGTGGGCAGCAAGCCGTACATCTCGTCGGGAAAATACATCCAGCGGATGGGGCCGAGCCTGTGCGCGGGCTGCCGCTACGATCCGGGTGAGACGCGGGGGGCGGACGCGTGTCCGCTCAATCATCTCTACTGGGACTTCCTCGAGCGCCATCGCGATCGTTTCGCGAAGAACGTGCGGATGGCAGTCCCGCTCGCGGCGCTCAAAAAGCTGCCGCCTGCCGTGATGGACGACCATCGCGAACAGGCGGCGGTGTGGCGGAGGCGCGCGCGCGGCGACGAGCCGTGACGCGGCGCGCGTGACGAACTAGTTGGCCGGCGCGCTCGCGGCCGCGGCGGCGCGGGCCGCCTGGGCGGCCTGACGGTTGCGCGTGAGGTGCGGGGTGATGCCGAGCAGGCGCTGGATGACCATCAGCTGGCCGCGGTGGTGCATCTCGTGTTCCTTGGCGCCGAGCAGCATCTCGAAGCGGCTCTTGCTCGGCGGCTGCAGGCCGGCGGGGAAGGTCACGAACTCGCCGAGCTGGGCGTCGGTGAGGGATTCGAGGAAGCTCGCGAACTCTTCGCCGCGCGCGGTGAGCGCCGCGACGATCGCGTCCTTGGTCGTGAGCGACGACTGGATCTGCTGCGCTTCCGCCATGTAGCCGCCGAAGTCCTCCATCGAGAGGGCGGACTTCTTGTCCACGCCGTGCAGCTTGTAGTGGAAGTTGGTGCTGGCCGCCAGATGGGCGAGCACCTGGGCCACCGTCATGCAGCCGTCGGTGGCCGCGAACCCGTACTGCGCCTCGGGAATGTCCTGCGCGACCTGGAGCGTGTTCTGGCGCACGGTGCGGAACGCACCCGCCAGTTCTTTGCCTGAGTAGTAAGTCATGCCCCAATTGTAACGG
>CADEFD010000113.1:0-1952 GCA_902826515.1 uncultured Acidobacteriota bacterium | reverse complement strand
CTACTCGGCGGTGCCGTAGTAGATGCCGTTGAACAGGAACTTGAACGTGCCGTGCGGTTGGGCGCGGAACGTGATCTCGGGGCCGAAGAGGAAGACCTTGCCCTTGCCGACGGACGCCTCGACCGCCGCGGTGCCGCCTTCCAGGTAGTGCTGTCCCCACGCCCAGCCCGAACGCAGCGGCGCCTTGCTTGCGAACCAGGCCACCGGACGCACGCCCTTGAGCGTCGCGTTCGGCGCCAGTTCCAGCACCGGGCTGTTCTCGAAGAATACGTCGACGTCGGTACCGAAGCCGAACGCGAGCGGCGACGTGTTGTCCACCGTCATGCGCAGAATCGAGCCCGGGACGTAGTACTTGTCGCGCGGCAGCGCGCGTTCGACGCCGGCCGGCGTGACCTCCACGAGATGGTCGCTCACCGGCAGGCCCAGGTGATGCCCGAGCACCGCCGAGCCGCCGAACGCCACGATGACGCCGCCGGCCTCCGCGAACTGCTTCAGCTGCGGCACGGTCTTCTCGATGGTGACGGACCCGAGATGCGCGCGGTACTGCTCGGGGATCTCGGCCGCCGCCGGCTGCCGCCCGAAGAAGCCGCCGCCACCGCCGCCCGCGTTCTCGGGGATGCCGCCATCCGGGAAGAGCAGCACGTCGTACTTCGCCTTGAGATTGCCGGCGTCGAGGGTCTGCGGGAACACGACCTCGAAGTCGAACTCGAACTGCTCGAGCAGCCAGCGGACGTGTCCTGACGGCATCGAGCCGCCGTACTGATCCCACAGGCCGATGCGCGGCTTGCGCAGCTTCATCAGCGCGCCGGAGGGACGTTCGCTCACGCCCACCGCGCTCACGCCGAGATCCGTCGCCGCCTTCTGCAGCACTGCCGCCGTGGACGCCTTCGCCGGCACGTAGATCGCGCCCGTGCCATCACCGCTCTGCCAGCGGCGATTGCCGACGAAATACGCCTCCTCGCCGGCCTTGAGCAGCCGGTTCACGACGATGAACGCGTCGTTGTGCTTGTGCGCGATCGCATAGCCCGTCGTGCCCGCGGGTGTGGACACGGTGCCCGGCGCGGGCGTCGCGAGATCCGTGAGCGTCTCGAGCGGACCCGTGACATCGGCGAGATGCCGGTCGAACGCGACGCCCATCTGGAACGCGAGCGTCCAGCCGGCGTTGTCATACGGCGGAATCGGCGGACCGCCGGGATACTGCACGTCGTTCGGATGATCCTGCGGCTCGAACATGTCGAGCACGTGCGGGCGGAACGCCTGCGCCGCCTTCACCACGTACGATCCCGCGGGATACTGCTTGCCGCCGGCGCTGAACGGCGCCGTGGCGCGGTGCACGGTCACGCCGGCCTTGATGAGCGCGTTCACGAACTTGGTGGACGTCAGGAAATCGCCCTGATCGGCCGGCAGTACGTAGGCACGCGCGTCGCGCCATTCGGGCTTCCGCAGCAGCTGGAAGTACTTGGCCGGCACCGTCTGCGCGCGGCCGCCGGCGACCATGCGCGGATCGCCCGCTTCGAGCTTCATGTCCTTCGCGATCTCGGCCTTTACCTCGGCGACGCGGCGCGGGTAGTCGGTCCACGTGTCGGTCGTGCCGCGGCGGATGGCGTTCCGGCCCATCACGTAGATGTTGTAGAGCAGTGTCTCGCGGTAGCGCTGCGCGAAGTCGAGCACCGCGTAGTTGGCCGTCATCGAGTAGTCGATCGACTGGCGGAAGTGCCAGGTCTGCGGCGCGATCGGCGCCGCGTAGTCGCCGCGCGGAATCAGGCGATCGGGCACGAAGCCGATCTGTTCGGGCGTCGGATTGCCGATGCTCTCGGTGAGCAGGCCCACCTGGTTGTGGAAGTAGACCATCGTGCGCAGGCCGCCGTTCCACCACGTGGAGTAGTTCGAGCCCGAACGCGTCGTCACGCCCGGCTTGCCTTCGGCGTCGAAGCGCGCGTGCATCGCCGCGC
>CADEFD010000112.1 GCA_902826515.1 uncultured Acidobacteriota bacterium | reverse complement strand
TGCTCGTCGGCGGCATCGGCATCATGAACATCACGCTGCTCTCGGTGACCGAGCGCACGAAGGAAATCGGCCTGCGGATGGCGGTGGGCGCGCGCGGCAAGGACGTCACGCGGCAGTTCCTCACCGAAGCCGTGGCCATCAGCCTGGCCGGCGGCGCCGTGGGCGTCGTGCTGGGCCTCGTGGCGTCGTATCTCATCTCCTCCACGCTGCGCTGGGCCACCGTGGTCTCGCCGGCGTCGGTGCTCATCGCCTTCGGCGTCTCGGCTGCCGTCGGCGTGCTCTTCGGCTGGTATCCGGCGCGCCGCGCCGCCGAACTCGACCCCATCGACGCCCTGCGTCACGAATAGACGGATTCCCACGTGCTGCGATTCCTCGCCGTCAGCGGACAGATCGCCTGGAAGGCGCTCGGCCGCAACCGCCTGCGCTCCGGGCTCACGACGCTCGGCGTCGTCATCGGCGTGGCCGCCGTCATCGCCATGGTGGCGCTCGGCAACGGCGCCCGCGCCTCGGTCGAGCGCACGCTCAGGACGGCCGGCACGAGCATCGTGCAGGTCAGCGCCGGCAACTTCACGAAGGGCGGCGAGAGCATGAACATCGCCGCCGGCCTGGGGTCGGCCACGACGCTGACCCGTGAGGACGCGGCCGCGATGCGCGGCCTCGCCAACGTGGTGCACGTGGCGGCCGGGCTGCGCTCGCGCACCTTCATCACGGCGTCACCCGAGTCGCGGGTGTTCACGCTCGTGCATGGCACGGAAGAGTCGCTCGGCGACATCCACGGCTGGACGTGGCTCGACGGCGAAGGGTTCACGGCCGACGACGTCGAGGCGTCGGCGGCGAAAGTGGTGCTCGGGCGTATCGCGTCGGCGCGGCTCTTCGGCGACGGCGTCGATCCCACGGGCAAGACGGTGACGATCCACGATCGCGCCTTCGAGGTCGTGGGGCTGATGCGCGCGGTGGACGCGGACCAGGACGAGGCCGCGTTCGTGCCCGTGACGACGCTCGGCGCGCTCACCGACCGCACGACCTGGCTGCAGACGGTCACGATCGGCGTGACCGAAGCGGGCGTGGCCACGGCGGTTGCCGATGCGGTCACGGCGCTGCTGCGCGAGCGGCACGCCAGCCACATCAAGGAGCAGGTGGCGCGCGTGGCCGGCGGGCTCGGCGGCCTGCAGGCGCCCGGCAGCGGCGGCCGCATGGGCCCGGCCGACGACTTCGTCGTGAAGACGCTGGCCGGGGCGCAGGTGACCAAGGGCCTCTACACCGAGGTCGCGGCGTTCGCGCTCGCCAACATGCCGAAGCTCGACTCGGCCACGATGGAAGAGATGTCTGGCACGCTCAACCGCGCCGGCACCACGATGACGGCGCTGCTCGCCAGCATCGCCGCCATCTCGCTCGTGGTCGGCGGCATCGGCATCATGAACATCATGCTGGTCTCCGTGACCGAGCGCACGAAGGAGATCGGCCTGCGCCTGGCGATGGGAGCCCGGCGCAAGGACGTGCTGGTGCAGTTCCTCGTCGAGGCCGTGGTGCTCAGTCTGATTGGCGGCATCGTCGGCATCGCCGCCGGCATCGGCGCCGCGCGCGGGCTCACGGCGCTCATGTCGTGGCCGGCCTACGTGTCGCCGCAGTCGATCGCACTGGCCTTTGCCATCTCGGCGCTCATCGGCGTGGCGTTCGGCTACTATCCGGCCCGCCGCGCCTCGAAGCTCGATCCGATCGTCGCGCTCAGGCGCGACTAGCTGCTGCCGGCCGCGCGCCGCGCAGCGCGCCAGCTGCCGCCCCATGACCACCGACGCGACGCTCGCCATTCGCCTGGCCACCGAGGCCGACCTCCCGTCGGTGGTGCGGCTCCTGGCCGACGACGTGCTCGGCGCCGCCCGCGAGGCGTATGCCGAGCCGCTGCCCGAGGCCTACCGCACCGCGTTCGCCGCGATGCAGGCGCAGTCCGGCAACGACCTCGTCGTCGCCACCGTGGCCGGCGAGGTGGCGGGGTGCCTGCAGCTCACGGTGATCGCCGGCATCAGCCGGCAGGGCGCCTCGCGCGCGCAGATCGAGGGCGTGCGGGTGGCGTCGTCGCAGCGGGGACGCGGCGTGGGCGAGGCGCTCGTGCGCCACGCGATCGCCCGTGCCAGGGGCGCCGGCTGCGCGCTGGTGCAACTCACGACCGACAGTTCCCGCGCCGACGCCCGGCGGTTCTACGAACGGCTCGGCTTCGCCGCCACCCACATCGGCATGAAGATGCGGCTCGACGTGCCGGATGCCCCGTGAGCCCCGTCCCTCGCGAGTCCCGGCAGCCGTGTCCCTCGATCTCACGACCGCGCGCCTCACGTTGCGTCCGCTGACCGCCGAGGATGCCGCCGCCGCGCACGCGCTCTGGACCCAGCCAGAGGTGCGCCGCTACCTCTGGAACGATGAAGTGGTCACGCTCGATCGCGTCCGCGAGGTCATCGCCGCGGGCCGCCGCGACTTCGCGGCCCGTCGCTACGGACTGTGGGGCGTGTACGACACGGCGACCGGCGCCTTCGCCGGCTTTGCCGGCTGCCGCGAGTGGCCGGACGGCGGTCCGGAGCTGATGTACGGACTCGCACCCGCATGGTGGGGACGGGGCCTGGCGACGGAGGCGGCGGAGGCGGTGCTCGCGTACCTGTTCGAGACGCTCGGGTATCCCCACGTGATGGCGGCCACCGACCCGCCCAACCTGGCGTCAGTGCGGGTGATGGAACGTCTCGGCATGGCCTTCCACGAGCGGTGCGAGATGCACGGCTTCGACACGCTCGTCTACCGCCTGTCGCGCGAACGCTGGCGCCGGTTGCGCGGCACATCGGGCGGCTGAGGCATGATGGACGCCGTGGACCCCACGCCCATGCCACCGCCGCCGCTTGTCATCCGCCGGGCCACCGCGGCTGATGCCGACGTGCAGTGGGACATCCTGCGCGTCGTGCTCGCGGCCGGCGACACCTACGCGTGGCCCACGGCGCCCTCGCGGGAGCAGGGCCTGGCGCTGCTGCATCCGCCCGGCGGGCACACGTTCGTGGCGGAGCGCGAGGGCCGGATCGTCGGCACGTATTTCCTCAAAGCCAACGCGATGGGACCGGGTGATCACGTGGCCAACTGCGGCTACATGGTGGCGCCCGCGGCGCGCGGCCAGGGCGTGGGCGACGCGCTGTGCCGCCATTCGCTCGACACGGCGCGCGGGCTCGGCTTCCGCGCCATGCAGTTCAACGCGGTCGTCAGCACCAACCGCGGCGCCGTCCGCGCCTGGCAGCGCTGCGGCTTCCAGATCGTCGGCACCGTGCCGGGCGCGTTCCGCCATCCCGTGCACGGCGACGTGGACCTCCATGTGATGCATCGGACGCTCTGAGCATGGACGCCGTCATCCGCGTGCGCGACCTCCGCAAGACGTACGGCCGCACCGTGGCGGTGGACGGCGTGAGCTTCGACGTCGCGCGGGGCGAGATCTTCGGGCTCATCGGCCCGAATGGCGCCGGCAAGACCACGACCATGGAATGTGTCGAGGGCCTGCGCGCGCCAGACGGCGGCACGATCGACGTGCTCGGCCTCGATCCGGTGCGCGACGTGCGCGCGCTCCAGGAGCGGATCGGCGTGCAGCTCCAGGAGGCGCAGCTCCAGAAGCGCATCACCGTCCGCGAAGCCGTGGATCTCTGGGCGGCGCTCTATCGCGCGCCGGTCGATGGCGGGCGGCTCCTCGACCAGCTCGGTCTGCGCGAGAAACAGCACGCGTGGTTCATGACGCTCTCGGGCGGACAGAAGCAGCGCCTGCTCATCGCGCTCGCGCTCGTGAACGATCCGGAGGTTGTGTTCCTCGACGAGCTCACGACCGGCCTCGATCCGCAGGCGCGGCGCACCATCTGGGAACTCGTGCGGGGCATCCGCGCGCGCGGCAAGACCGTGTTCCTCACGACCCACCTGATGGAAGAGGCCGAACGGCTGTGCGACCGCGTCGCGATCATCGATCGCGGGCGGCTGGTCGACCTGGGGACGCCGGCCGATCTCGTGCGCCGCCACTGTCCCACGGCCACCGTGGTCATCGTGACGGAAGCGCCCGGGGCGGCGGCCGCATTCGCCGCGATTCCCGGCGTGACGTCGGTGGCGCACGACGGCGACACCCACACCATCCGCGGCGCGGCCGGCGGTCTCGTGACCGAGGTCATCCGCTGCCTGGCGGCCCGGCGCATCGACGTGCGCGACGTGCGCACGGAACTGCCGACGCTCGAGGACGTCTTCCTCGAAACCACCGGCCGCGCGATGCGCGATTGAGGGGATGATGCTGCGCGGACTCTGGCGGCTGACGTGGCTCGAGATCAGGATCTTCCTGCGCGAGCCGCTGGGCGTCTTCGGCACGGTGGTGGCGCCGGTGCTTCTCTTTCTCGCCCTCGGGCGCCTGCTCGGCCGCCGGGTGCGCGCCACCGATCTGGCGGCGCCCGATGTCACCCGCGACCTGCCGGTGGTCGTGGCGATGCTCGTCGCCGTCAGCGCCATTCTGTCGCTCGTCGCCATCATGGCGATCTATCGCGAGGGCGGCATCCTGAAGCGCCTGCGGGCGACGCCGCTCCGTCCGGCCACCATCCTCACCGCGCACGTGCTCGTGAAGCTGCTCTTTTCCACGATCACGCTGGCACTCATGGCCCTGGCGGGGCGGCGATTCGTGCCGGCCGGGGCAGGCGCGCCGTGGCTGCCGTTCGGCCTGGCGGTCGTCTTCACGGTGGCCTGTGTGCTGTCGATCGGCTTCGTGATTGCCAGTGTGGTGCCCACGGCGCGATTCGCCCAGCCGCTCGGCGCGCTCGTGCTCTACCCGATGCTGGGCCTGTCGGGCCTGTTCGTGCCGATCGAGCTGCTGCCGCCGGCCCTGCGGATCGTGGCGAAGGTGCTGCCGTTCACGCCCGCGGTGTCGCTTCTGCGCGGCGTCTGGCACGGCGAGGCCTGGGGCAGCCACCTTGGCGACGTGGCGGTGCTGGCGCTGGTCTTCGCGCTGAGCGTGGCGCTGGCCTCGCGGGTCTTTCGCTGGGAATGACCGCGGCCTGCCGGATCAGGGCTGCGACGCGGGCGTCTGGATGACGAAGGGGATCTCGACTTCGTGCGGCTCGCCCTGCATCGCGTAGGTGATCTTCACGTAGGCGTCGTCGCCGGTGACCGGACGGCCACGTGCGATCCACGACTCGCCGCTGTCGTCGATGGCGAGCGTCAGCACTTCGTCGGGCTCGCCCGGGCGCGTGATCACCATGGTGACGTTCGTGGCCACCGAGGCCGGCAGCTCCGCGCGCACCGGATCGGTGAACCAGATGCGATGGGCGCCGTCGCGCGCGAACACCACTTCGTAGTGGATGTCGCCGTTCATGAGCACCATGCCGCCCTTGTGCGGGCTGTGATCGCCGTGGGCGCCCACCATGCCCTGATGCTGCGGATCGACGGGTGTCGCGGCCGGCGCCGGGGCGGTCGCGGCCGGCGCGGCCGGTTCGTTCGCGCAGCCGGCGGCGAGCGCCAGCACGGCGAGGCAGGAGAGCAGTCGGGACACGGACACGGTCGTCGGGCGCACGGTCAGGGGAGTTGCTTGTAGATGGTGGCGACGTTGTCCTTCGCCCGCGTCATCACATAGGACGAGAACTTCGCCGGCAGGGCCAGGGTGGCGGCCGCGTCGTCGGGAGTCCTGCCGGCCTTCTTCGCCGCCTGCACCGCCGTGAGCACCGCGCGGTTGAACTCGCCGTAGTCCACGAAGTCCTGCCACGTCATGACGGTGCTGTGGCCCGGAATCACCGTGTCCACGTTGCGGATGCCGCGCGCCGCCTTCTCGAGCGTGTCGGGGTAGCTCACGCCCGAGCCGCCGTTGTTCACGTCGAGCAGCGGCAGCCCCTTCGAGGCGAAAGCGTCGCCGCTGTGCATCACGCGCAGGTTCCGGAAGACGACGAACGTATCGCCGTTGGTGTGCGCGGCGCCGAAGTAGTGGAGGTCGATGGCATCGGCGCCGTCGAGCACCGTCATCGTGGTGGTGTAGGTCTTGTCCGGGAAGGCGTGTTTCTTCGTGCCGTCGGCGAAGGCCGGCATCTTCGCCATGCTCGCGGCGACGTTGGCGTGGGCCACGACTTCGACCGCGGCGGGGAAGAACTCGTTGCTGCCCACATGGTCGCCGTGGGTGTGGGTGTTGATGATGTGGGTGACCGGCGTGTCGGTCACCGTCTTCACCTTGTCGAGGATCGCCTGGCCCCAGTTGGCGAGCTTCGTGTCCACGAGCACGACACCCTTGGCCGTGACGAAGACGGCGGTGTTGCCGCCGCCGCCCGTCACCATGTAGAGGTTGTCCTTCACCTTCTCGATGCCGGCCACGTTCGGGCCGGCGGCCGGCTGCTGCGCGACGAGACCACGGCCGGCCAGCGCCACGAGGGCGACGGCAACGATGGACGACAGCACACGAGTGCGCTTCATGCGATTCCCTCCGGGAGGAACACGCGCTGGATGAACCACCAGGCGCCGGCCAGCACGACCACGACAGAGCCTATCATCGCCACCCGCGCCGCCGCCACGGGCCGCGTCCGCCGCAGCAGTCCCATCGCCGCGGCACAGGGGACGACGATCGCGATCTGGCCCAGCTCGACGCCCACGTTGAAGCCGAAGAGCGACCACCCGAGCGCTTCGCGCGGCAGCCCGAACTCGCGCAGCACCGAGGCGAAGCCGAAGCCGTGCACGAGCCCGAAGAGCCCGGCCATCCACGGCCGCAGATCGCGTCCCGAGGCGGCTTCGCCGCCGACGAGCAGGTTGTCCACGCCCACGAGCACGATGCTGAGGGCGATGAGGGGTTCCACGATGAAGGCCGGGGGCGCATAGAGGTCGAGGGCCGCGACCGACAGCGTGACGCTGTGCCCGAGCGTGAACGCGGTGGCGATGAGGCCGAGCCGGCCGGCGCTGCCGCCGACGAGCAGCAGGCCGACGAGGAACAGGATGTGGTCGGGCCCGATGAGGATGTGCTGCACGCCCGACGGGATGAACGTGCCGAGCACGGCGCTCACGCCCTGCCAGGAGCCGGCGTAGTAATCGAACGCCGGATGTCGCGCGTCGAGGATGGCCTGGTGGCGCAGCGCCTCGCCCTCGTAGACGTTCACGAACGTCTGGTGATTCGGGTCATAGGGGAACAGCGTGGTCTCGACCCGCACCCGCCCAGGCGCGCCGCCCGTGGACGCCGCGACGCTGAAGCGCAGGCCCTGGCGGTCTGGCACCGGCGTGATGTCCGACAGGGTGACGGCCACAGGCCGGCCGTCGAGCACGAGGTGCAGCCGGGCCGTGAGCACGGCCGCCAGCGCCGCTTCGTGGCGGCGGGCCACGGTGGGGTCGAGCAGGGCGTCGGCGTCGTTCAGCCGCAGTTCGTAGGCAGCGTCGAGGTCGTGCACGGTCAGCGTGCCGGACACGCCCGACGGCGCGAGGCGCAGGTCGAGGTAGCTGAACGGGGCGGGATGCGCCGCGGCCGGGCCGGCCGACAGCACGAGCAGCACGGCCAGGGCCGGCAGGAGGCGCGTCTCGACTCTCACGGGTAGGGTCGAGTTTACACGGGCGAGTCCGCGTCAACGGCCGGCGCGGTCGTGTAGGGTGTAGGCATGCGCACACCGACAACGGCCGTCCTCCTCGCCCTCGCGCTCTCTGGACTGACCTGGGCGGCTCAGGCGCCGGATCCGCGCCGCCAGCCGGGCGCCACGGTGACCGTCTTCGCGCCGGAGCAGCACGATCTGTACGACGGGCACTTCGTGCTCTCGGCCGGCCGGCTCCACATGGTCGGCGGGCTGAAGGATCCCGAAGGCTTCGACCACCTCGACAACGCGGCAACAACGGTGCACCCGGTGGGCGGCACGGCCGAGATCGACGTCAACGACCTCACCAACACCGGCACGTTCCGGGCCGATATGACGCTGCCCGAGGGGCGCTTCGTGCTCACGATCGACCGGTTCCACGAGTTCAGCCCGTGCCAGCAGGGCGGGATTGTCGCCGGCCTCCACGAACACGGCAGCGACTCGGGGTGCGGCGACAACAACTGGCCGAAGACCTTCGTGTATCTTGCCGGCTGGGGCTTCGGCCGGGCCACGCTCGACGGCGCGCCGCTCTACGACGAGTACGAGGTCCACTTCATGGTCACGCAGGGCATCCGTGACCGGAAGACGCTCAAGGTGCAGTACCCCCTGACCGGCAAGCGGCTCGCCGGGGGCGAGGTGAACCCCGCCACGCAGCAGATCGACTTCTACATCCGCAGCCCGAAGCCGAATCCGAAGAACCGTCCGGCCCGCGACGTCTTCGCCCACTTCTTCGGGATGGAAGTGACCTGGAAGTAACTCCGGACCCGCCCGAAGGCGGTAGGATCGTGCGCATGTCGTCCCGATTCGCCCTGCTCGCCCTGCTCGTGCCGGCCCTTGCTGCCGCCCAGACGCCCGACCCGGCCCTCGTGGCCCGGGCGCGGGCCATCCACGAGCGCGTCATCACCCTCGACACCCACGCCGACATCAACCCGCGCGACTTCACCAAGGCCCGCAACTACACCCAGCGGCTCGACACCCAGGTCAACCTGCCGAAGATGGAGGAGGGCGGCCTCGATGCCGCGTTCTTCATCGTCTACGTGGGCCAGGGGTCGCTCACGCAGGAGGGGTACGACCGCGCCTACGCGCAGGCGGTCGAGAAGTTCGACGCCATCCACCGCTTCACGAAGGAGATCGCGCCGACGCGCATGGGCCTCGCGCTCACCGCCGACGACGTGCGGGCGATTGCCGGGTCGGGCCGCAAGGTGGCGCTCATCGGCATCGAGAACGCCTACTCGCTCGGCACCAACCTCGGCCGCGTGAAGGAGTTCCACGATCGCGGCGGCCGCTACATGTCGCTCGCGCACAACGGGCACAGCCAGTTCGCCGATTCGAACACCGGCGAGCGTGACGGCAAGTGGATGCACAACGGCCTGAACGACCTCGGCCGCCAGGTCATCGCCGAGATGAACAAGTGGGGCATCATGGTCGATGTCTCGCACCCCTCGAAGCAGGCGAACCTGCAGGCGATCGCGCTCTCGAAGGCGCCGGTCATCGCCTCGCACTCGGCCGCCCGCGCGATTGCCGACCACAGCCGCAACATGGACGACGAGCAGCTCGAGGCGCTGAAGAAGAACGGCGGCGTCATCCAGACCGTGGCCTTCGACAGCTACGTCAAGATCAAGGCGCCCGATTCGGCCGAACGCGCCGCCGCCATCGCGAAGCTGCGCGTGGAGATGGGCCTGCAGGGCGGGCCGGCCAGCCAGACCGACGCCACGCGATCGCAGTTCCGGGCCCGCATGAACGACATCGACAAGCAGTTTCCACCGCCGCCGATGGCCACCGTGGCCGACTTCGTGAACCACATCGACTACCTGGTGAAGAAGATCGGCATCGACCACGTGGGCATCTCGTCCGACTTCGACGGTGGCGGCGGCGTGGCCGGCTGGAACGGCGCCGACGAGACCTTCAACGTCACGCTCGAACTCGTGAAGCGCGGCTACACCGAAGAACAGATCGGCAAGCTGTGGAGCGGCAACCTGCTGCGCGTCATGGCCGACGTGGAGAAGGTGGCGCGCGACATCCAGGCAGGTCGCGTGAAGTGAGCACGCCGGTGAGCGCGCGTCTGTCGGCCGAGCCGGCCGGACGCCTGGACGCGCGCCAGGCGCCGCCGCTCGTGTGGCACGACGCGGTGGCGGTGGTGGGCTGGCGGTTGTGGCGGCTCGGCGGCTTTGCCGTGACGAGCGCCGCCGCCACGGTGGCCGCCTACGTCGAGGGCGCCGGCGGACCGCTGCGCCTGACCGCTTTCGTCGTGGCGGCGGCGGTGGCCGCCGCCGTGCACGGCCGCCTGGCGATGAGCCCGCGCATGGCGCGCCTCCACGTGGCGCTCAACACCGCCATGCTCGTGGTGCTCGGGGCCGACTGGGAAATCATCGCCGCCGCGTTCGTGGCCGCGACCGTGGCCGGCGAGGTGCTGGCCTCGCGCGCCAGCCGTGAGTCGATCATCCCGGCCGGCCTGCTCTCGGGGGCGAGCGCGGCGGTGCTGCTGCTGCTCTGGCTGCTCGCCGAACGCGGCATCGCGAGCTGGGACCTGACGGCGGCGGCGGTCGCCGGCGCCGCCGCCGGCGGCCTGCTCGGCGCGCCGATGGCGCTCGCCGTCGGTCCGCTCGCCGAATGGGCCTTCGACCACACGACGCGCATCACGATGGCCGAGTGGCTCAACTTCGAACATCCGCTGCTGCGCGAGCTCGCGTCGGTCGCGCCCGGCACCTTCCAGCACTCGGTGAGCGTGAGCGTGCTCTGCGACGCCGGCGCCCGCGCCATCGGCGCCGACGCCTTCGTGGCGAGGCTCGGCGCGCTCTACCACGACGTCGGCAAGCTCAAGGCGCCTGAATACTTCGGCGAGAACCAGCACGGCGTCAATCCGCACGCCGCCCTGCCGCCGTGGGAGAGCGCCGCGATCCTGCGCGCGCACGTGGACGACGGCGTGTCGCTGCTGCGTTATTACGGGATGGTGCGGCCGCTGGCGCGCTTCGTCCGCGAGCACCACGGCACGAGCCTCATGCCCGGGCTGGCGGCGCACCCCGCGGCCGCGGATGCCCGCGGCGAGGCCTACCGCTATCACGGGCCGAGTCCGCAGACGCGCGAAACGGCCATCCTGATGCTGGCCGATCAGCTCGAGGCGATGGCCAGGGTGGCGCCGCCCGTGGACGGCGTGGCCTGTGTGGCGCTCGTGCGCCAGACGCTGGCGCGTGTGGGCGAGAGCGGCGAGCTGGTGGACGCCGGTCTTTCGGCCGACGATCTCGAGCGCCTCGTGCCGGCCTTCGGCTCGGCGCTGCAGGCGATGTATCACCGGCGCGTCGGCTACGGTCCGGCGCCCGCCTCGGCGCCGTCGGCCTCGTAGGCGCCGGCCGGCGTTTCAGCCGACGATCGCCGTCGTCGTGAGCACGCGCATGGCCAGCGTCTCGTCGCCCTCGATCCGGCAGCGCCGCCGCGCCTCGTCCGCCGGCAAACCCTTCGTGAAGATCCGCCACGCGATGTCCGCATCGATCGTCACGCGCGCCACCGGATCGGGCAACGTGTCCATCGTGAGCTGCCAGCGGGCGCCGTCCCGATAGAGCCGCCACGTATCGCCGCATTCGCCGGAGACGGTGACTGCCACATGGCCGCCGCCAGGCCACGGCACGTCGCGGAAGTGCCACGGCAACGCGCGCATGAAGCAGTCGAGCACCGGATGGTAGAGCTCGCGCACCATCAGGCCGGGGCGATCGAGCGCCAGCCGGATCTGCTGCTGATGATGCCAGCGTTCCGTGAGTTCGCGCGCCACGTCGAACCAGTGCGGCGACGCGGTGTCGCCGGCCCAGCTCACGGCGAAGTCGGCCGGCAGATCCGGATCGCGCTGCGCCAGCCACGTGCACAGCGCTTCGGAGGCCGGACGCATCAGGCTGCGCAGCACCGCCGGGCTCAGCCGTCCGTAGACGGCTACGCCTTCGGCGTTGAGCCGGTCCACGACATCTCGCAGCGCCTCGGGCGTGTCGGCGGACGGGCGTTCGCAGGCGAGGCCGTCGCGGGTGAGCGACAGCCGGCGAAGGGCCGTGTCGAGCAGGTGGCCGGCCACGTGGCGCACCCGCCAGCGGGGCACGATCGTGGGCATGTCCCAGTCGCGGGCCGAGAGGGTGCCGAGCAGCTCGCCGAGACGCGTTTCGGTGAGGTCCAGCGCGTCGAGCGCGTGAATGGGACCGGCGGGCACGGGCGGTCGGGCCATCGCCCATGATACGCGGCGCGCCGCGCGGCGGCCACGCCGCCGCCCTGATGGCACATTCGCGCGTCGATCGGCGTCCAACACTATGATGGCTTCAAGTACGTCGATGAGCGAGCCCCAGCAGTCCACGCCGCCGCCAGATCCGCGTCCGCCGCAGCCGGCGCCCGACCCGCCCCGACCGTGGCGCACCGAGGGCCTGCCGCCGGCGCCCTCCGCCAAGTCGAACCGGCCGAAATGGTCGCTCCTCGCCATGCTCGCGGCGGGCTACGCGGTGGTGTTCGCGATCCTCACCGTGCAGGACCGCCTGGCGGCGCCGGAACCCGTGCCGTACACGGAGTTCAAGCAGCAGGTCGGCGGCAAGAACGTGTCGGAGCTCTTCGCGCGCGGCGACTCGATCCAGGGCGTGCTGAAGAAGGGTGTGCCGGTGCCTGGCGACACGACGCGCACCTACGAACGGTTCACCACAGAGCGCCCGACCTTCGCCAGCGACGATCTGCTGGCTGAACTCACCGATGGCGGCGCCGCGGTCAGGGCGACGCCGCTCGTGCAGGAACGTGGCATCCTCACGAACCTGCTCATCTCGGTGGCGCCGTTCCTGCTGCTCATCGGCTTCTACGTGTGGATGTTCCGCCGTCAGCAGAACATGATGGGCGGCGGACTGCTCGGCGGCACGCCGCGGAAGCCGGTCGACAAGGACACGATCCGCGTGACGTTCGACGATGTCGCCGGCATCGACGAAGTGGAAGACGAGATCAACGAGATCGTCGACTTCCTGAAAGACCCCGGCAAGTACCGCAAGCTCGGCGCGCGCGCCCCGAAGGGCGTGCTGCTGGCCGGTGCGCCCGGCACCGGCAAGACGCTGCTGGCGCGGGCCACGGCGGGTGAGGCGAACGTGCCGTTCTTCAGCGCCAGCGCCTCCGAGTTCATCGAGATGATCGTCGGCGTCGGTGCGAGCCGCGTGCGCGAGCTCTTCACCGAGGCGCGCAAGGTGGCGCCGGCCATCATCTTCATCGACGAGATCGACACCATCGGCCGCGCCCGCGGCGGCGCCCGGGCCTTCGGCGGCCACGACGAACGCGAGCAGACGCTCAATCAGATCCTGACCGAGATGGACGGGTTCTCCGGGCAGGAGGGTGTGGTGGTACTCGCCGCCACCAACCGCGCCGACGTGCTCGACCCGGCGCTCACGCGCCCCGGCCGCTTCGACCGCCAGATCATGGTGCACGCGCCCGACCAGAAGGGCCGCCTCGCCATCCTGAAGGTGCACACCCGCAAGGTGCCGCTCGGCACCGACGCGGATCTCGAGAAGCTGGCGGCCTCGACGCCCGGCATGACCGGCGCCGACCTGGCCAATCTCGTGAACGAAGCGGCGCTGCTCGCCGCGCGCCGCAATCAGGACACGGTGGCGCATCGCGACCTCACGGACGCGCTCGAGAAGGTGCAGCTCGGCACCGCGCGCAGTGTGGTCATTCCCCAGACCGAACGCCGCCGCACCGCGTACCACGAGGCCGGCCACGCCCTGCTCGGGATGCTGCAGCCGGGCGCCGATCCGGTGCGCAAGGTGTCGATCGTGCCCCGCGGCCGGGCGCTCGGCGTGACGCTCTCGACGCCCGACGCGGACCGCTACGGCTACGACGCCAACTACCTGCGCGGCCGCATCGTCGGCGCGCTCGGCGGCATGGCGGCGGAGCAGGAGGTGTTCGGCGTCATCACGAGCGGCGCCGAAAGTGACCTCGAACACGTCACCCGCGTCGCCCGGTCGATGGTGGGGCGGTGGGGCATGTCGGATCGCATCGGGCCGCTCTCGGTGCTGCCGCTCGAAGGGGATCCGCGGATGGCGGGCGTCTCCGAGACGCTCTTGAACGCGGTGGACGACGAAGTGCGCCGCATCACCGAGGAGTGTTACGCCGATGCGCGTCGCCTCGTGCGCGAACACCGCGCGCAGCTCGACGCGATCGTGACCGAGCTGCTGGCGCACGAGAGCCTCGACGAAGCCGAGATCTACGCCGCGGCCGGCATCGTGCGCGAACCCGCGCACGCCTGAGCGGCGAACGGCCCCGGGCCGTCCGCCCGCCCCGGGCGCTTACGCCTGCAGCCGCCGCACGAGATCGTCGAGCCGGTCGTAGCTGATGCCGGCGCCGTTCGACATGCCGGTGGCGATCACCATGTCGCGCACGTCCTTCGACGGATACCGCACGACGGCGATGAGCCGCGTCTTCGCGCCCTCCGGCACGAGTTCGCTCGTGACGGTGGAGGGGCTGTCGGGGAAGTCCGCGAAGATTTCGGTGAAGACGACCCGCCGCGGCGGATCCAGTTCCAGGTATTCGCCGTAGAACGTGGCCTCGCCCTTCGGGTGGCGGTTCACGAACTTCCACTTGCCGCCGACGCGCAGGTCCACTTCGCAGACCGGCACCGAGTAGCCGTCGCCCAGGCAGCCCCACCACTGGCGGATGTGTTCGGGACGGGTCATGGCTTCGTAGACGAGCGCCGGCGGCGCGTCGAAGAGCCGTGTCATGCGGATCTCTTCGTCGGACGGGGTCGTGACCTGGAACGTGGCGCTATTGACGCCGGGGCTTGCGAGCATGGCTCTTCTCCTTGGTGGCCTGCAGGCGCTGCAGGTAGGCGTCGAGACGGTTGAAGCGTCCCTGCCAGAGGTGCTGGTAGTGGGCGGCCCAGTCCACGACGTGTTTGATCGGCCCGGCCTCGATGCTGCAGTGCCGCCACTGCGCATCGGCCCGCCGCGACACCAGCCCCGCCCGTTCGAGCACGCGCAGGTGCTTCGAGACGGCCGGCAGGCTCATGTCGAACGGCTCGGCGAGTGCCGTCACGGAACACTCGCCACCTGCCAGACGGGCGAGGATGGCGCGCCTGGTGGGGTCGGCGAGTGCGGCGAAGGTGAGACTGAGCGGATCCGTGGACGTCATGTAATGAACCAGTGAGTTAATTAACCTAGTGGTTTAATACTGCGTCAGCGGCGCCGCTGTCAACAGGAACCTTGCGCGCGGGCGCGCCGGCTCAGCGCTGGCGCGGTGACCAGCTCACGCCGTCGGGACTCTGCTGCACCTCGACGCGGGCGAGCGTCCGGCCGCTTTCGAGGTCGAGCACCAGCAGCGAGTTGTCGTTCCGCACGGTCACGAACGCGTGGCGGTTGTCGGGATGCGCGAAGACACCCGCGGTGGACGGCTTGTCCACCTTCGTCATTCCGAGCGGGATGGACTTCAGGAGGGTCTGCGTGGCCACGTCGGCCACGACCAGCGACGACGCGTTGGCGTGCGGCACGAGGGCGCGGGTGCCGTCGGGCGTGAACTGCACGCGGTACGGGAAGCCGGGGGAGGCGATGCGCTTCACCACTTCGAGCGAGCGCGTGTCGATGATCGAGATTGAATCTTCGGCGCGGTTACCCGCCCAGACCCATCGCCCGTCGGGCGTCACGCCCACCCCTTCGGCCTCCTTGCCGGTCGGCACGTCCTTGATCCTGGCGCCGGTGACGAAGTCGAACGCGGTGATGCTGCCATCGCGCATGTTCGAGCAGTAGAGCCGCGTGCGATCGGTTGAGAGCGCCAGCATGTGCGACACGGCCAGCCCGGTCTTGAAGACGCGCTCGACGGCGCCGGTCGTGACGTTCACGAGCAGCAGGGCCTGGCTGCCTTCCACGGTGACGACCACGCGCGAGGCGTCCACCCAGCGCACGTCGTGCGGCGCGCGATACTCGCCCAGGTCGATGGTCTTCACGGTATCGCCGCTCGGCAGCGCAATCAGGCTGAGCGTCTTCTGCTGGCCGATGCCCTGCTTGTTGTAGTTGGTCACGAGCACCAGGCCTCCGTCGGGCGACACGGCGGCTTCGTGCGGCCCGCCCACGACGGGCACATGGCGGTAGGCCTCGAGGGTCGCCAGATCGATGAGGGTCACCGAGTCCGACTGCTGATTCACGACCACGACGGTGCCGCGCACGGGCACGCCAGGCTGCGTGCGGCCGGGCTGGACGGCAAGTCCGGCACACAGGGCGAAGACGATGAGGGAGGCGCGCATCCGCTCATCCTCGCCGCGGCGGAGGCCGGCGGCAAGCCCGTTGTGACGGGCTGGCAGGGAATCCCCGGGACAAATGGTGGGGGCAGGCGGGATGAAACGGCCGTACGATCGCAGTCGTCCAAGCCAGAACACAGTCAAGGAGCCCCATGTCAGACAAGAAGATCATCGCCGTCGTCGGCGCGACCGGCGCCCAGGGCGGCGGCCTCGTCCGCGCCATCCTCGCCGATCCGCAGGGTGGCTTCACCGCCCGCGCCATCACCCGCGATCCCAACTCCGACGCCGCGAAGGCACTGGCGGCCGCCGGCGCCGAGGTCGTGGCCGGCGACGTGGACGACCTCGAGAGCCTCACGCGCGCCTTCGAGGGCGCCTACGGCGCCTACTGCGTCACGTTCTTCTGGAACCACTTCTCGCCGGAGAAGGAGGGGCAGAGCGCGCAGAACATGGCCACGGCGGCCACGGCGGCCGGCCTGCAGCACGTCATCTGGTCCACGCTCGAAGACACCCGCCACTGGATGCCCAAGGGCGACAACCGCATGCCCACGCTGATGGGCAAGTACAAGGTGCCGCACTTCGACGCCAAGGGCGAGAGCGACCACTTCTTCACCGACGCCGGCGTGCCCACGACGTTCCTGCTGGCGTCCTTCTACTGGGACAACCTGGTGGGGTTCGGCGCGGGGCCCAAACGCGACGCCGACCGGCAGCTCCAGTTCACGCTGCCGATTGGCGATGTGCCGATGGCGGGGATCGCGGCCGAAGACATCGGCCGGTGTGCCTACGGCATCTTCCAGCGCGGCGCGGAGCTCGTCGGCGCGCG
>CADEFD010000111.1 GCA_902826515.1 uncultured Acidobacteriota bacterium | reverse complement strand
ACTCGAGGCGGCCGGTCAGGTAGTTGTAGAACCACACCGCCGGGATGGCCACGAACAGGCCGAGGGCCGTTTCGACGAGCGCTTCAGCGATACCGGCCGAGACCGCGCCGATGCCGCCCGAGCCCGTCGACGCGATGCCGACGAACGCGTTGATGACGCCGACGACCGTGCCGAGCAGACCCACGAACGGGGCCGTCGCGCCGATGGTCGCGAGGCTCGAGACGCCCTTCTTCAGGTCGTTCGAGGTCAGCGCGGTGGCGCGCTGAATCGAGCGGCGGACGGTGTCCAGAAGGTCGTCACGGTTGAGCGTGGCGCCGCCGGCGCTGTCCTGCTGGAACTGGTATTCCTGAAGACCGGCGAGCACGACCTTGGCCAGGTGGCTGTAGCGGTAGTCCTTGTTGGACGACAGCGCGATGGCTTCCTTCAGTCGGCCGTCCTTGAGGTGCTTGGCGACGAGGGGCGCGAACATCTTCGACTGCTTCTTCGCCTGGCTGAACGTGTAGATACGCTCGATGGCGATACCCACCGACCAGAACGACATGATGAAGAGCACGACGGCGATGGCCATGGCCACGAAGCCCATCTGCTCGAACATCTCGATGAAGTCGATGCCGCCACCGGCTTCCTGCGCGAACGCGGGCGAGCTGAGGAGCAGTGCGCCGACGGCAACCGCTGCAATCTGACCAATCTTCCGAACGTTCATCGCATTCCTCCGGAAAAGAACCTGATACGAGTTCATCACAAATTCGCCTGACCTACTGCAGCGTGAACTGCACCGTGACCGTCATGATGACCGGCACTGGCACGCCGTTCAGCAAGGTCGGCGTGAAGACCCACTGACGGACCGCGTCGAGTGCCGCCTGATCCAGCAGCGGAATCGATCGCAGCGTCTTCGCATCCTGCACCGCGCCATTCGGGCCAATCGTGGCCTCGATGATGACGATGCCCTGAACGCGCGCCGACTGCGCGATCGGAGGATACACGGGATTGACGTGCTTGACCTTCTGCGGGGGCTTGATGTTGCCGCCCACGCGAACCGGCTGAGTGGGAGGAGGCGGCGGCGGCGGAGGCGGCTCGGGAATGCCTCCGGTGATACCGCCAACGACGCCGCCGGCGAGACCGCCGTCGACACCGCCGACCTGCCCTTCGAAGCCGGCTTCGATACCGGTCTCCGGCTTGATCTCCGTCGGGGCCTCCACGGGTGCCGCCGTCGGGTTGACTTCAACCTCGGGGGGCGGAGCCGCCGCCTGGGGGGGCGGAGGCGGAGGAGGCGGCGGAGGCGGCGGGGGTGGTGCCGCCACGAACGCCATCATCGACGGAGGCGTCGGAAGGATGTCCGCTGCCATGAGTGGAACGATCACGATCGCTCCGAGCAGCGCGACTTCCGCGATCATCGTCAGAGCGACGGTGTATCCCGACTTATTGCCCATCTTGATCGATGGGTCGACCACATCACCAAACAGGTCGCGTGGCACTGACTGTCCTCCTGACCTAGCGCGCTGCGTCACCGCAGCGCTTTGCCGCAAGGCCGCCGATTATATCGGTGAGATTTTTGACGTGTCAACGATGAGCTGCCGGGCCAGAGAGGCTGGCGGACCACCGCTGAAAATCACCGTACCCTGCTTTGACACCGGTTCCGGGAAAGTGGCACCAACGGTTGGCGGCTCGCCCGAAGTTCCGTATTTCGCGAGCCACCCGAACGGCCGGGAAGCATCGAAACCCGGGGCATTCTAGCCGTGCCCCGATGCCCCGTCAATGCACAACGGCGCGATTTCGACGTTAATTCTTCGCGAGACATTCGGAGAAACGAAAAACGGCGCGACGCCCGCGGAATCCCGCGGCTCGTCGCGCCGTGAGCAGACTTCTGTCAGGCCTCAGCCTTCGATGCGCATGCCGTAGAACGAGCGGTGGACGAAGTACATGCTCACCACGAAGAACACTGCGGCCAGCGCCTGCGTGAGGCCGGCGCCGTTCTGGGCCGTGAGGTAGACGCCGAGCTCGACAGCCAGGAGGCCGAAAAGGGTCGTGAACTTGATGACCGGGTTCATGGCCACCGACGAGGTGTCCTTGAAGGGGTCGCCCACCGTGTCGCCCACGACCGAGGCGTCGTGGAGCGGCGTGCCCTTCATCTTGAGCTCGGTCTCGACGATCTTCTTCGCGTTGTCCCAGGCGCCGCCGGCGTTGGCCATGAAGATCGCCTGGTAGAGGCCGAAGAGCGCGATCGAGATGAGGTAGCCGATGAAGAAGAACGGCTCCACGAACGCGAAGGCCAGCGTCGAGAAGAACACGCCGAGGAAGATGTTGAACATGCCCTTCTGCGCGTAGAGGGTGCAGATCTCGACGACCTTCTTGCTGTCTTCGACCGATGCCTTCTCGGCCCCGTCGAGCTTGATGTTCGCCTTGATGAACTCGACCGCGCGGTAGGCGCCGGTCGTGACGGCCTGCATCGACGCGCCGGTGAACCAGTAGATCACGGCGCCGCCGGTGATGAGCCCGAGCAGGAAGGGCGGGTGCAGGATCGAAAGCTTGGCGATGGCCGACTGGTCGGCCAGGCCCTGGGTGAGCGCCATGATGATCGCGAAGATCATCGTGGTGGCGCCGACGACGGCCGTGCCGATGAGCACGGGCTTGGCCGTGGCCTTGAAGGTGTTGCCGGCGCCGTCGTTCTCCTCGAGCAGTTCCTTGGCCACGGTGAAGTTCACCGGGAAGCCGTAGCTCTTCTCGATTTCCTTCTCGATGCCGGGGATGCCCTCGATGAGCGAGAGCTCGTAGACCGACTGGGCGTTGTCGGTCACCGGACCGTAGGAGTCGACGGCGATGGTCACCGGGCCCATGCCGAGGAAGCCGAAGGCCACGAGGCCGAACGCGAAGACGGCGGGGGCGAGCATCAGGTCGCCGAGGCCCATCATCGAGAAGTAGTAGGCGATGGCCATGAGGCCCATGATCGTGAGGCCCAGCCAGTAGCCGCTGAAGTTGCCGGCCACGAGGCCCGAGAGGATGTTCAGCGAGGCGCCGCCCTCACGCGACGAGGTCACGACCTCGCGCACGTGGCCGGAGTGCACCGAGGTGAACACCTTCACGAACTCGGGGATGATGGCGCCGGCCAGCGTGCCGCAGGTGATCACGGTCGAGAGCTGCCACCACAGGGCGGTGTTGCCGCCGAGGCTCGGGATGAGCATCGCGGAGAGCACGTAGGTCAGGATGACCGACACGATCGAGGTCATCCACACCAGCCAGGTGAGCGGCGCCTCGAAGTCCATCTTCGCCAGGCCGGCGTACTTGGCCTTCTGGATGGCGTTGTTCACGAGGTAGGAGCCGGCCGAGGCCAGCACCATCATCACGCGCATCATGAAGATCCACACGAGCAGCTGGACCTGCACGACCGGATCCTTCACGGCCAGCATGATGAACGAGATGAGCGCCACGCCGGTGACGCCGTAGGTCTCGAAGCCGTCGGCGGTCGGGCCCACCGAGTCGCCGGCGTTGTCGCCGGTGCAGTCGGCGATGACGCCGGGGTTGCGGGCGTCGTCTTCCTTGATCTTGAAGACGACCTTCATGAGGTCGCTGCCGATGTCGGCGATCTTCGTGAAGATGCCGCCGGCGATGCGCAGCGCCGCGGCGCCGAGCGACTCGCCGATGGCGAAGCCGAGGAAGCAGACGCCGGCGTATTCACCGGGAATGAAGAGCAGGATGGCGAGCATGAACAGCAGCTCGACCGAGATCAGCATCATGCCGACGCTCATGCCCGAGCGCAGCGGGATGTCGCACACCGGGAAGGCGTGGCCGCGCAGGCTGGCGAAGGCGGTGCGCGAGTTGGCCAGCGTGTTGATGCGGATGCCGTACCAGGCCACGCCGTAGCTGCCGCCGATGCCGATGAGGCTGAACACGATGACGATGGCGATGCGCGAGGGCTCGAGGCCCGTCAGCGAGAAGTAGGCCACCATCACCGCGCCGATGAACAGCTCGAGGATGAGCAGGAACTTGCCCTGCTGCACCAGGTAGGCCTTGCACGTCTCGTAGATGAGTTCGGAGACGTCGGCCATCGACTTGTGCACCGGCAGGTTCTTGACGGCGTTGTAGGTCCAGGCGCCGAAGAGCAGGCCGAGCACGCAGACCACGAGTCCTGTCAGCAGGATGTTGTGGCCGGTCATGCCGAGGAAATCGCCCGTGTTGAGGTCGGGCAGCTGGATGTTCACTTCACCGCCGGGGCGGTGCTCCGTGGCGTGGGCGGCGTCAGCAGCCGGCTCCTGCGCTGCGGCGGCGAGCGCGACGCCCGCCAGCGGGCCTGTCATGGCCACGATCAGCGCCAGCGCCGCCAGTGCGGCCTGCCATCGTCCGTTTCTCGTGATTCGCATCGCTGTCGTCATAACGTGTGCTCTCGGCTCCTCGCGACTTGCTGTTGCAGCGGATGATCCTACACTTGCCCGGGCCCGGGTCCGCTGCGAAGTTGAGGCGGCAAGGCCATGCCGCCGGTCAGGAAGATCCGGATCCCGTCTTCGACCGACAGGTCCGGGTAGTGCACGCGGCTGCTGGGAAAGGCGACGATGTCTCCCAGATAGAGGTGATTGGTCGGGACGTAGACGGCCACAAAGGCCTCCGGCCCCCTGCCTTGGTCGAGCATGAACTCACGGGTCAGGAACCCGAGAATCATGCCCCGCGACGGGTCGTCCACGAGGACCACGCGCTTGAAGCCGGCGTCGTTGTCGGGCGAGAAGGCGGCGAGCAGCTGGCGCACCGGCGCGTAGACGGTCTTGAACACCGGTACCCTGAGCAGCCAGCCCTCGGCCTGCTGGAGCAGCCGCTTGCCGATGACGTTGGTGGCGAGCGCGCCGACGCCGAGCACGAGCGCGCCCATGATGAGCACGCCGAGCCCGGGCACGGTGCGGCCGATGACCCGCGTGGCGACCGGCGTCGCAAAGTCGTCGACGACGCGGAACGCCCACACGAGCGCCGCGACGCTCACGATGAGCGGCACGGTCACGAAGAAGCCGGTGATGAAGCTGCGCCGGATCCAGGTCATCACAGCCAGCCGGCGCCTGCCGCCGTCAGCAGCGCCGTGCCGGCGGCGATGCGGTACCAGGCGAACGGGGCGAAGCCCGATCGGCCGACGAACCGGAGGAACGGCCGCACCACGACGAGGGCCGCCACGAAGGACATCACGAAGCCGATCGCGATTTCGAGGGCACGGTCGGCCGAGAGCACGTGCCGCACGTCGAGCAGGTCATGCGCGAAGGCGGCCGTCATCGTCGGCATGGAGAGGAAGAAGGAAAACTCGGCGGCCGTGGTGCGCTCGAGCCCCATCGCCATGCCGCCGACGATGGTGGCGCCCGAACGCGAGACGCCGGGAATGAGCGCCAGCACCTGGCAGCAGCCCACGCCGAAGGCGCGGCTCACCGGCATCGCCTCGATGTCGCGGACCGTGGCGGCCGGCCGCAGGCGCTCCAGGGCCAGCATCACGACGCCGCCGGCCACGAAGGCCGTGCCGATGACGAGCGGGCTGTAGTAGAGCACACGTTTCACGTAGCCGGAGAAGAGCGCGCCGGCCACCAGCGCGGGCACGACGCCGGCCAGCACCAGCAGCGCGAAGCGCCGCGACGACGCGTCGCGCGGCAGTCCGGAGACCACCGTCCAGACCTTCTCGCGGTAGAGCCAGACCACGGCGAGGATCGCGCCGAGCTGGATCATGACGGTGAACACGCCGCCCGGATCGTCGAACCCGAGGAACCGTTCCGCCAGCAGCAGATGGGCCGTCGAGGAGACCGGCAGGAACTCGGTCAGACCCTGGACGACGCCGAGCAGCGCGGCGGACAGCAGATTCACGAGGCGGCTACGAGCGGCGCGCCGTCGCGGCCTTGACCTTCACCCCGGCGCCCGCGGCCACGGCCGAACCGGCGCCGGCCCCCTGGCGGTTGCCCAGGATGATGGCGATCGCCGCGGCGATGAACACGGTCGAGTAGGTGCCGCTCACGATGCCGACGAGCATGGTGAACGCGAAGCCATGCAGCACTTCCCCGCCGAAGACGAAGAGCGAGAGCACCGACAGGAACGTGGTGCCGGCGGTGATGACGGTGCGGCCCAGCGTCTGGTTGACGGCGGTGTTGACGACCTTCTCGAGCGGGTCGCGGCGCATCGTGCGCATGTTCTCGCGCACGCGGTCGAAGATGACGATGGTGTCGTTCACCGAATAGCCGGTGATCGTGAGCAGCGCGGCGACGATGTTGAGCGACAGGTCGTAGCCGAAGAACGCCAGGAACGCCAGCGTGACGGCCACGTCGTGCAGCGTCGCCACGATGGCGCCGATGGCGAAGGCCGGCCGGAAGCGCAGAGCGATGTAGATGGCGATGCCGACAATCGAGGCCAGCGTCGCGTAGATGCCCTTCAGCTGCAGTTCGCGGCCGATGACCGGCCCGACGATCTCCTGCGACAGGATTTCGAAAGCCGGCAGTCCGGCGGCCTTCAGCGCCCCGACGACGGCGAGGGCATCCTTCTCGAGGCTGGTGCCGTCTTCCTGCGCCAGCTGCGGCAGGCGGATGAGCACGGCGTTGTCGGCCGGATCACCGTAGCTCTGGATGACCTTCTCGCCGGGCACGGAGTCGAGGGCCACGCGCACCCGGTCGGCCTCGACGGCCTGCGAGAACTTGGCCACGACGATGGTGCCGCCGGTGAAGTCGATGCCGAGCGGCATGCCGCCGCGCGCGAACATGAAGACGATGCCGGCCACGACCAGGAGGGTCGAGGCGGCCAGCGCATGCCAGCGCCACTTGATGAAGTCGTAGTTCGGATTCGTGAAGATGGCCATGGCGTTAGATGCTGAGGGTCGCCGGCTGTTCGCGGCGCGAGAGGAACATTTCGAACATCGCGCGCGACACGAACACGGCCGTGAACACGTTCGAGAGGAGGCCGATCGTCAGCGTGGTGGCGAACCCACGAATCGGGCCGGTGCCGAACTGGAAGAGGAAGGCGGCGGCGATGAGCGAGGCCACGTGGGTGTCGACGATGGTCCAGAACACGCGGTCGAAGCCGGCGGCCACGGCCGCGCGGGCGTTCTTGCCGGCGGCGAGCTCTTCCTTGATGCGCTCGAAGATGAGCACGTTCGAGTCGACGCCCATGCCGATCGTCAGGATGAAGCCGGCGATGCCGGGCAGCGTCATCACGGCGCCCGCGTAGGCCATCAGGCCGAGCAGCATGACGAGATTGACCGAGATCGAGACGAAGGCGTTGAAGCCGGCCAGCTTGTAGTAGACCAGCATGAAGAGCAGCACGAACGCGAGGCCGCCGGCCGCGGCGTAGACGCCGGCGCGCACCGATTCGGCGCCGAGCGACGGGCCGACCGTGCGCTCCTCGAGGTAGGTGAGCGACGCCGGCAGCGCGCCCGAGCGCAGCTTGAGGCCGAGGTCCTGCGCTTCCTGCGTGGTGAAGTTGCCGGTGATGCGGCCTTCGCTGTCGATGCGCGACTGGATGTTCGGCGCCGTCTGCACGCGCCCGTCGAGCACCACGGCGAGCTGGCGGTTGATGTTCGCCTGCGTGAAGTTGCCGAACTTGATGGCGCCCTCGTTGTTGAGCGAGAAGCTGACCGCCGGGCGGTTGTTCTCGTCGAGGCTCGGCCGCGCGTTGCGCAGGTCGCGGCCGGTCACCGCCGCCACGCGGCGCACGGCGTAGTAGACGGTGGTGGCCGGGGCGCCGGCCGTGACTTCGCTCACGCCGGGCAGCAGCTGCATGTCGGGCGGCACGTTGCCGCCGAACGCCTGGCGCGCCGAGGCCTCGTCGGGGAACGGCCCCTGCTCGACCAGCTTCAGCTCGAGCAGCGCCGTGGAGCGGATGATTTCCTTGGCGCGGTTGACGTCGGAGACGCCCGGCAGCTGCACCAGAATCTGGTCGGCGGCGCTGTGCCGCGCGACGATCGGCTCGGCGACGCCCAGCTCGTTGACGCGGCGTTCGATGGTCTGCAGCGCCTGGTTCACGGTCTCGTCACGCAGCTGCGTGACCACGTTCGGCTTCAGCCTGAAGGTGTAGTCGTTGACCGACTGCGAGCGGTCGTACATCAGGTCGATGTCGACGAGCGCCTGGCGGAACTGGGCATCCTGCGCCGCCGGCACGCCGGTGACGCGGAACTCGCCGGGCGCCGCCACGGTCACCCCGGTCACGCCGATCGCCTGCGTGCGCAGGGCCTCGCGAAGCCGGTCGGCCGAGCCTTCCGTTTCGACGCGCAGCGCGTCGTCGGTCTGCACGCGCATCACGAGATGCACGCCGCCCTTGAGGTCGAGACCGAGACGAATTTTCTCGGCCGGAGGCACGAAAGCCAGAATCGCTAGGCCGACGACCGCCACGATCGTCAGCAGTTTCCAACGCAGGTTCTTCGACATGGTTGAGTAGTCGCCCGTCTTGCGCGCCGTCGGCCGCGGAGGAGCCGCGGAACGGCGGTCGCCCGGCCCGCTTGACGCACGGTCAGGCCTGGCCCCCGGCTCTGGCCGGAGGTGAATTATCCATTATGCGCCGTCTCGTGTGGTGCGCGAGTTACGACCGGCGCAATCGTGATTGTTTTGGGAAATGACCTAGGCGCCGGTCGGCTCAGCGACCTTCCGGGCCACAACTATATATGCGGGGCAATACGGCGCGACGGCGTTCAGGGTCGAGATGGGTTCGAGGAAGCGGGCCAGGCCCGAGCTGTACGCACCCGGGGTGTCCCACCGATGAGCCAGCTGCCACCAGCCAATACCGACCGTGCGCTCGATTTCGAAGCCGGCGGGGGCCATGAGGCGCCGGATCTTCGCGAGGTCGAGGTCCGCGTGGTCTTCGAATCGGCCGGTGATCCGCTGCAGGATGGCGCGGGCGGAGCCGTGGTTTCGGTGGTTGTTGAAGACGAAGTACCCCCCCACCACGAGGTGCCGCGAAATCGCCTTGAACACGGCACTCCGCAGGTCGTCCTGCGCGTTGCCGAAGAAGCGGAAGGCCGTGGCCAGGTCGAAGTCGGTCTCGTCGAGCAGCTGCGTCGTGATGTCGCGCAGCACGAACCGCGTGCGCGGGCACTTCTTGGCCGCTTCGGCCACCATCGACGCCGAGACGTCCACGCCGCGGGAGTCGCGCGCCAGCGGTTCGACGATCGAGGTGATGCGGCCGGTGCCGCAGGCGAAGTCGAGGTATTTCGGCCCCGACGAGGGGAACAGGTCGCGGATGATCGCCGGCACGAGCACCCGCTCGCGCACCGTCATGTACGAGTTGAACGACCCGTCGGAGATGTCGTCGTCGTAGCGTGACCCCTTGTCGAGGTGTGACTCGCGGTAGTCACTGCTCATGACGCATCCCCCGGCGCTGGCGGGGGTTCGAACGCACGCAGATAGCGGGGTCCGTCTTCGGCGAGGTCTCGCAAGTACCCAAGATACGACAATCTTATCGTGGCTCGCGCCGGACGCTGTAGGGTGTCGGCCACGGCAGAGAGCAGGAAGTGTGCGAAGAACGCAGTTCTCTGCCGGGGTGTGTAGGCGGCAGCGCCGCGTTCGACGGCCGCGCAGGCCGCCAGCTCCTCGGCCAGATGCGGCCACGGCACGTATGTGCGGGCCTGGAGCGAAATCGAACAGGCGAGCGCGAAGGCGTCCACGAAGGGCGCCTGCCACTTCCCGAAGTCGTCGAGGTCCACGACACCGATCCGGTCGTCGTCCACGAGCAGGTTGTTCAGCACGAAGTCACCATGCTGCCAGACGACCGGCGCCGGCGCCACGGTGGCGAGCACATCGGCGGCCTCGGCGAGCATCAGGGCGACCGGGGCACCGAGCGGCGCCAGCACATCGTGGAGGCTGGCGGCCAGCGCGCGCAGCGCCACGTCGTAACGCGCTCCCCCTGCGACCCAGCGCGGCTCCCGCGCCACGGCCGACTGGAAGGCCACGAGCTGCGCGCGGCAGCGGCCGGCCAGCCGCCGCCAGTCGTCCGCGGTGCGCAGATGATCGGCCAGACGGAACCACGGAATGCCCGGCAGGCCGGTCTGCACGAGCAGCGCGTGCGATCCGGCGAGCGGAAACACGCCGAACGGTTTCGCGATCGCGTCGGGCAGCAGTTCGTAGAGCCGCGCCGACACCGCGAGGCGGCGCTCGAACGTCGCGGCATCACCGACCTTCACGACGAAGAGCGGATGCGCCTGATGGCGCGCGAAGACGAGGAACGTCGGCTCGGTCGTCTTGAGGAACGCGACGCGCAGGCCGCGCGCGGTGGCCGGCGGCACCTGGCAATGGCGGGCGACGAGGTCGGCGATCTCGAGAATCACGCGCGCTCCCCCACGACCACGACGAGGTCCACGCCGGTGGGCACGCCGCTCACCGCTCCGAGCAGCCCCTTGAGGAGCCGCACGTGCGGTGCAACGCGCGGGGGCTCGAGCATGACGCGCTCTTCCACGTACGGCTGCACGGGCTCCCCGAGTTCGTAGACGAGGAACAAGGCGTCGCGACCCGGCACGACGGCGAACGTGCGGATCCGTGTGGCCCCGGCCGCGGCGAGCAGGCGCCGGGCGCGCCGGCAGGCCGGACGCGCCGAGCCGATCGCCCGCAGACGGCCGACGGCGCCGGGCGCGGCGAGCGGCACCGGCACGAGAGCGCGGCGGCCGGCAGCGAGCACCGCGGCGGCGCTCGTCGCGCCGGCCGCATCGGCGGCCACGACAGTGATCGGGCGGTTCGCCGGCGTCAGCACGGCGCCCGAGGCATCGGTCAGCTCGCCGCCGAGGAGGGCGAGCGTCAGGTCGAGGATCGCGGAGTGTCCCATCACACGAGCGGGCGTGTCGTCGCGTGGCGGCCCCGGGAGCGGGCCGTCGCCCGGCACCGGCGCTAGCTGTTGCCTTCGGTGGCCACGGGCGGCTGGCCCTGATACCCGGCAATGGCGCTGCGGGCCACTTCCACACGCACGTTCGGCGCGACCTGCAGGTGCACCGACTGCTCTTCGATCCGCGCGACGCTGCCGAAGAGCCCGCCCGTCGTGACCACCTTGTCGCCGACCTTCAGGCCGCCCAGGAACTCGTCCACCTTCTTCTGGCGGCGCTTCATCGGCAGCAGGATCACGAAGTAGAAGATCCCGAGCACGAGTGCGAACGGAATGAACTGCACGAGCGGGTTGGCGCCCTGCCCGGGCGGCGCCGACATGGCGATGACGATGTCGGGCGGGAGATACGGGAGCGCGTTCATGACGTGAAGGCTTTCAGGCGCAGTTGCCCCAGGAAGTCGTGCTTGAAGGCGGCAAACGTGCCGAGCGAGATAGCCTGACGAATCCGCCGCATGGTGTCAAGGTAGAACGAGACGTTGTGCACGGTGTTCAGGATGCTGCCGGTCATCTCGCCGGCGACGTAGAGGTGCCGCAGGTACGCCCGTGAGAAATGTGTGCACGTGTAGCAGCCACACTCCGGGTCCGGCGGCAGATCGTCTTCGGCGAAGCGGGCGTTCTTGATGTTGAGGGGCCCCTGGCGCGTGAAGAGCTGGCCGTTGCGCGCGTTGCGGGTGGGCATGACGCAGTCGAAGAGGTCGATGCCGCGGTCCACCGCCTCGACGATGTCGGCCGGCGTGCCGACGCCCATGAGGTAGCGCGGCTTCTCCGCCGGCAGGTGCGGCGCGACGCCGCCCACGATGTCGTACATCACCTCGTTGGGCTCGCCCACGCTCAGCCCGCCGATCGCGTAGCCGGGAAAGTCGAGGTCGGCCAGTGACGCCGCGCTTTCACGCCGCAGGTCGGCGTAGACCCCGCCCTGCACGATGCCGAACTGTACCTGGCCGGGGTTGGTCGGCCGCAGACCGTCCACGGTCGCGCCGTCACGCAGCTCGTCGAGCCGCGCGCGGCAGCGGCGAGCCCACCGCGTCGTGAGCGCGAGCGACGTCTGGATGGCCTCGCGCGGCGACGGATGCGGCGGGCATTCGTCGAGCACCATCGCGATGTCGGAGCCGAGGCACGCCTGGATCTCGACCGCACGTTCGGGCGTGAGCACGTGGCGGCTGCCGTCGAGGTGCGAGCGGAATTCGACGCCCTGCTCGTCGAGCTTGCGACGCTCGGCGAGGCTGAACACCTGATAGCCGCCGCTGTCGGTCAGGATCGGGCGCGACCAGCCGTTGAAGCGGTGCAGGCCGCCGCGGCGGGCGATGAGTTCGGCGCCCGGCCGCAGCCACAGGTGGTAGGTGTTGCCGAGGATGATGGCCGCGCCGGCGTCCTCGAGCATCCGCACCGTCATCGCCTTCACCGCACCCTGCGTGCCGACCGGCATGAACATCGGCGTCTCGATGACCCCATGGGGCGTCGTGACGATGCCGGCGCGCGCGGCGCCGTCGGTATGGCTGACGGAGAAGCTGAAGGACATGGACGGCTGCTTGCTATTATCCATGCGTGAAGAAACTGCGCGTCGGTGTCATCTACGGCGGCCGCTCGGGCGAACACGAAGTGTCGATCGCCTCGGCTGCCGCCATCTTCAAACACCTCGACCGCACCCGCTACGAGGCCGTGCCGATCCGCATCGAGAAGGACGGCCGCTGGGTGATCGCCGACAAGGCGCCGACGGCGCTCTCGGCCTCGGAGGTCATCGAGCAGCAGCGGCTGCAGGCGGCCCGCGCGCCGCGGCCCGGCCGCGACACGCTGCTCGTCGCGCACCCGAGCGAAGACACGCTCGTCACGATCGAACGCCGCCCCGGCGCCGACAGCGAGCGCGAGGACGATCGCGCGGTGGTGACCGGCCTCGGCCTCGACGTCGTGTTCCCCGTGCTGCACGGCCCGTTCGGCGAAGACGGCACGGTGCAGGGCCTGCTGGAGCTGGGCGCCGTGCCCTACGTGGGCTCGGGCGTGCTGGCGTCGGCCGCGGGCATGGACAAGGCGGCCATGAAGGCGCTCTTCGCGGCGCGCGGCCTGCCGCAGCCCGCCTACCAGGTGCTGACACACTTCGAATGGCAGCGCGACCCGGCCGCCGCCTCGGCCCGCCTGCTGGCGCTCGGCCTGCCGCTCTTCGTGAAGCCGGCCAACCTCGGCTCGAGCGTCGGGATCTCGAAGGTGAAGACCGCGGAGGGGCTCGCCGCCGCGCTCGAGACGGCCTTCGAGTTCGACCGCAAGGCCGTCGTCGAAGCGGCCGTGCCCGATCCGCGCGAGATCGAATGCGCCGTGCTCGGCAATGACGAGCCGGAGGCGTCCGTGCCCGGTGAAGTGATTTCCTCGCGCGAGTTCTACGACTACGAGGCGAAGTACCTCGACCACGGCTCGCAGACGATCATCCCGGCCGATCTCGACGCCGCCACGGTGGCGCGCGTGCAGCAGCTGGCGCTCGAGGCCTTCCGCGCCATCGACGGCGCCGGCATGTCGCGCGTGGACTTCCTGCTCTCGCGCACCACCGGCGCGCTCGTGCTCAACGAGATCAACACGATTCCCGGCTTCACGACGATCAGCATGTTCTCGAAGCTGTGGGAAGCGAGCGGCGTCGCCTACGGCACGCTCATCGATCGCCTGATCGCGCTCGCGCTCGAACGTCACGCCGCAAAGCAGAAGCTGCGCACGAGCGCGTTCTGACGCGCGCGCGGTGCGCGGCACGCGCGCCGGACCACGAGTTGACAACCAGCGCGCGTTCAGGCGTGGGTGAGAGGCCCTCCTGGGGACGATCCTTTTGACACGCGGCTGTGATTTGTGCTTGACATCGCGTTTTTCTCATCCATAATCTACATCTGGTATGAGGGATACCTACTCAGGCCACCGGTAGTAACGAAGTGAGTGGCCGCCATTTGGCGGAGTCAGGTCCCTTAGGAGGATCAATGGCGAAGAAGGCAAAGAAGGCGGCCAAGAAGGCGGCCAAGAAGACCGCGAAGAAGAAGTAGGCCGTCGGTGGCCTTCGGGGCGGTTCTCACGAACTGCCCCGTCTCTCCTCAGCACCGCAAAATTCTCAAATCCACCTTGAAGGGGGGGATAACACATGGCTAAGAAGGCAAAGAAGGCCGCGAAGAAGGCCGCCAAGAAGACCGCCAAGAAGCGGTAAGTCGCGTTCTTCGCGACTGCAATATCCAGGGGGCACCGGGTGCCCCCTTTTTTCTTGTACGGAGACGCGGCCCGACGCGGCGGCGGGGGCTTGAGAGCTAGCGGGCGGCGCCGGCGCCGATCCAGCGCACGCCGTCCCACACGCGCACGGACGTGATGCGGTCCCACGGCTCCAGCCGATCGACCACGTCCATGCCGGCGACGACGTGTCCGAACACCGTGTAGCGCGCGTCGAGGTGCGGCTGCGGCGAGAGCGTGATGAAGAACTGGCTGCCGCCGGTGTCGCGCCAGTCGAGCGCCATGCCCACGGCGCCGCGCAGGTACGGACGCTGGTTGAGCTCGTCGCGGATCGTGTAACCCGGACCGCCTTCCCCGTCGCCGCGCGGATCGCCGACCTGGGCGACGAAGTCTGGCACGATGCGGTGCCAGGCGATGCCGTCGAAGAAGCCGCGGCCGGCGAGCGCCACGAAGTTCGCCACCGTGCGCGGCGCGTCGATGACCGCCAGCTCGATCCGGAACTCGCCGCGGCTCGTCTGCACGTAGGCCTGGGGCGAAAAGGCCGGCGCGACCATCGACGCGGTGTCGTCGAGCGCGGCTTCCGCCGGCGCCGGCGCCGGACGCGAGGCCACCACCTTCGACGCGGCGTCGAGCTCGCGCAGCAGCGCCGCCGCGCGCACGCGCAGCGCCCATTCCTTGTAGGCGAGTGCCGCCTGCAGCACCGGACCCGCCGCGGCCGGATCGACCGCGGCGAGGGCCGCGAGGATGGCCGCCCGCGCCACATACGTGGTGTCAGCGGCCGACGCCTCGTAGGCACGCGCGAGCGCCGCCGCGGCGCCGGCGGGCTTCAGCGCGGCGAGGCCGCGCGCCGCCGCCATACGCACCGCGGGATCCGCATGCGCGAGTTCCCCCAGGAGCCGCGCGTCCGTGCCCGGCACCTTCAGGGCGGCGAGCGACGACAACGCCGCCGCGCGCACCTTGGGGTCGCTGTCGCGGGCGAGCTGATCAAGGCGCAGCGCGGCGATATCGGGCGGCAGGCCGGCGAGCGTGGTGGCGAGCGACGCGCGCACGCTCCAGTCCTTGTCCACGTCGAGGCCGGACAGGACGGTCATGAAGGTGTCGGGATCGGCCTTCGCGAGCGCCGCCTGCGCGGCCGCGCGGAGCGACGCGCCCTCGGCTTCGAGGTAGTCCACGAGCACCTCGGCGGCGGCCGGATCGGCCACCGCGCCGAGCGCCGCCACGGCCTCGAGCCGCAGCGCCGGCGTCGGCGCCTTCTGGGCCAGCGGCGACAGCACGGCGGCGGAGCGGCGATCACCGATGGCGGCCAGCGCGCGCATCGCCTGCACGCGCACGCCCGCCGCCTGTCGATCGTCCTTCACCAGCGCTTCGAGAGTGACGCGCGAGTCGGCGTCCTTGAGCGTGCCGAGGCCGCGCGCGGCAAACGCCCGTGTGGTCGAGCCGCCGCGGGTGAGCCAGAGCCGCAGCGCGGGCAGCGCCGCGGGTTTGTTGACGCGCTGCATCGCATACGCCAGCGGCCACCAGTCGCTCACGGGGTTGCCGTCGGCGCCGAGCACCACGGCGCGCAGCTCGTCCACGGCGCCGAGGCGCGCCAGCGCGAACAGGCCGAGACGCACGGCCTCGACCGGGAGCGCCAGCGGATAGGTTTCGTCGTCGCTCGTGATGCCGGCGAGCGCGCCGGCCTTCACGTGGGCAGCCGCCATGCCGGCAATCGACCCGGCGGCAGCCGCGTGGTTGATGAGGCCGAGGGCTTCAGCGGCCCGGCCCTGCACGCGCGGGTCGGCGTCGCCGAGCGCCGGCAGCAGCGCCGGAGCCGCGGAGGCGTCGCCGATGAGCCCGAGCGCAAACGCGGCCATCGCGCGCACTTCGGGCTCGGCATCCTTCGCGAGCGCGGCGGTGAGCGGGACGATGCCGTCGCTGCCCCCGGCCCGCCCGATGGCGAGCGCGGCACGGCGGCGTACGCGGCCCTCGCCGTCGGCCAGGAGCGTGGGCAACGCGCCGACGGCCGGCGGCGTGATCGTCGCATCCGTGAGCGCGCGGCGGTCTTCGAGCAGGAGGATCGCCGCCATTTTCTGGTCGAAGGTGGGCGGCGGCGGCGCCACCACCGGCGGCGGCGCCGTGGCGCACGAGGCGGCCGCAAGGGCGAGGAGTCCCGCGGCCAGGCCGCGGACGGACGCGCGACGCGGCAACCACCGCGTGCCGCCCGTGGTCACCGTGTCGGCCAGCCGTGCTCCGCGCATCGTCCCCCTCAGTGCGATTTGATGTTCGTGACGTCGAGCGAGATCTGCCGCTCGGTGGCGGCCTGCACCCGTGCCTCGACGATGTTCACGCCGATGCCGGGCCCGGTCGGCACGGGGATGGTGCCGTCGGGGGCTACTTCAATACCCGGCTCGATGAGATCGGGCACGAAGTAACGCTTGCTGGCGGCGATGTCGCCGGGCAGCGTGAAGTTGGGCAGACTCGCCAGGTGGATGTTGTGCGCGCGGCCGATGCCCGACTCGAGCATGCCGCCGTGCCACACCGGGATGCCGTGCGCCTGGCAGAGGTCGTGCAGCCGGATCGACTCGCCGTGCCCGCCGACGCGGCCGGGCTTCACGTTGATGATCTTGCAGGCCTTCGCCTCGATGGCGTCGCGGGCGATCCGCACCGTGTGGATGGACTCGTCGAGGCAGATCGGTGTGGCGATCTCCTTCTGCAGCTGCACGTGGTCCATCACGTCGTCGTACTCGAGCGGCTGCTCGATCATCATCAGCTTGAAGCCGTCGAGCCTGGCCAGGTGGGCGCCGTCGGCTGCCGAGTAGGCGGCGTTGGCGTCGACCATCAGCAGGATGTCGGGGAACTTCGCGCGCACGGCCTCGACCGCGTTCACGTCCCAGCCGCGCTTGATCTTGATCTTGATGCGCTTGTAGCCGGCGGCGAGTTCCTTCTCGACCTTCGCCACGAGCTGGTCGAGCGAGTCCTGGATGCCGATCGAGACGCCGGAGGCGATGC
>CADEFD010000110.1 GCA_902826515.1 uncultured Acidobacteriota bacterium | reverse complement strand
GCCTTCACCTTGTCGCCGTCCTCGAGGAAGCGCTCGATGTGCTTCTTCTTGAACTGGTAATCGTGTTCGTCCACCTTCGGACGGAACTTGATTTCCTTGACCTCGATCACCTTCTGGTGCTTCTTCGCTTCGCGTGCCCGCTTGGCCTCCTGGTACTGATACTTCCCGTAGTCCATGATCCGGCAGACCGGCGGCACGGCGGTGGGGGAGATCTCCACGAGGTCGAGTCCCTTGGACCGGGCGATCGTGAGCGCCTGCGGAGGCGGCATGATGCCCAATTGCTGGCCCGTTTCATCGATGACCCGGATCTCGCGGACCCGGATGCGTTCGTTGGTGCGGACCCGGTCGTCACGACGACCGGCGCGGTTGCGATCGAATGCGATACTCAGCCTCCAGACGGAAAGAATTTAGGATAGCCGCTTCTCACTGACCTCGGCAAGGGCTTCGGTCAGAAAGCGGTCGAACGGCGACGCGCCCAGGTCGCCCCGGGTGCGGTGGCGGACGGCAACCAGGCCGGCTTCGGCCTCCTTGTCGCCCACGACCAGCATGTAAGGCACCTTCTGCAGCTGGGCTTCGCGGATCTTGTAGTTCACCTTCTCCTGGCGCCCGTCCACGTAGGTGCGGAGCCCGGCGGCGGCCAGTTTTGCCTGCACTTCGTGAGCGTAGGCGCTGTGGCGGTCGGCAATCGGCAGCACCACGGCCTGCACCGGCGACATCCACAGCGGGAAGGCGCCGGCGAAGTGTTCGATGAGGATGCCGATGAAGCGCTCGAAACTGCCGAAGATTGCACGGTGGATGACGACCGGCGTGTGTTCGGCGTTGTCGGCGCCGGTGTAGCGCAGTTCGAAGCGCGCCGGCATCTGATAGTCGAGCTGGATCGTGCCGCACTGCCACTTCCGCCCGAGGGCGTCGGTGATGTCGAAGTCGATCTTCGGACCGTAGAAGGCGCCTTCGCCGGCTTCGAGCACGTAGGCCTGCCCGGCCCGTTCGAGCGCCTGGCGCAGCGACGCCTCGGCGTGGTCCCACGTGGCGACCTCGCCCAGGAACTTCTCGGGGCGCGTCGCCAGCTTGGCGGTGTATTCGAGACCGAAGTCGCCGTAGATGCGCTGCACGAGGCGCAGCAGCGCCTCGACTTCCGCACCGATCTGGTCGTCGGTCACGAAGCAGTGGGCGTCGTCCTGCGAGAACTGCCGCACGCGCGTCAGGCCCGAGAGCACACCCGAGGCTTCGTTGCGGTGCAGCGGCGTCTGCTCGTGGAGGCGCAGCGGCAGGTCCTTGTAGCTGCGCATCTCGCTGGCGAAGACGAGCATGTGGCCCGGGCAGTTCATCGCCTTGAGGCCCATCTCCTCGCCGTCCTTCGAGTCGACGAGGAACATGTTCTCGCGGTAGTGCGACCAGTGCCCCGAGGTTTCCCACAGGCCCTTGTTGAAGACGATCGGCGTCTTCACCTCGACGTACCCGGCGGGGAAGAGCCGCGAGCGCATGTAGTCGGCGAGCGTGTTGTACAGCGTGGCGCCCTTGGCGAGCCAGAAGGTGGCGCCCGGCGCCCAGTGGTGCCAGGTGAAGAGGCCGAGCTCCTTGCCCACCTTGCGGTGGTCGCGCTTCTTCGCCTCTTCGATGCGCGCCAGGTGCGCGTCGAGTTCCTTCTGCGAGAGGAACGCCGTGCCGTACAGCCGCTGCATCGGCTGGCCCTTGGCGTCGCCCTTCCAGTAGGCGTTCGACGTCGAGGTCAGCTTGAAGGCCTTGAGGCGGCTCGTGCTCGGCACGTGCGGGCCGACGCAGAAGTCCACGAACGTATCGCGGTCCTTGATGGTGTAGCAGGAGACGTGGCTCTGGCCGGCCGTCTTCTCTTCGATGAGCTGCACCTTGAGCGGTTCGCCACGCTGGGCGAAGAACGCCAGCGCTTCGTCGCGCGGCCACATCTGCCGCTCGTAGACCAGATCCTGCGCCGCCAGCTCGCGCATCTTCGCCTCGATCTTCTCGAGGTCTTCCGGTACGAAGGGCTGCGGCACGACGAAGTCGTAGAAGTAGCCCTCGTCAATCGCCGGGCCGATGCCGCACTGCGCGCCGGGGAAGAGCGCCGTCACCGCCGCCGCCATGAGGTGAGCGGTGGAATGGCGGCAGAGGGCCAGCGCCTCCGGACTCTTGTCGGTCACGATGCGGACGCGGGCGTCCTGCGTGAGCGGAAAGTCGAGATCGACGAGCTGGTCATCCACGACCGCGGCGAGCGCGGCCTGGGCGAGGCGGGGCGAGATATCGGCCGCGATGGCGGCGGCAGGCGTGCCGGCCGCCACCTGCCGGCTCGTGCCGTCGGGAAGCGTGACCGTAATCATGAGGGTGGGATTCCGCGGACCGGGACCGAGTGGGATTGGTAGGCACGGGCAGACTCGAACTGCCGACCTCCTGCGTGTCAAGCAGGCGCTCTAACCAGCTGAGCTACGCGCCTATCGTGCGTTCGCCCGGCCTCACGGGAACACGCAGTATAACACTGCTACAGCCGTGGCGGGGTGTTTCAGGCGGCTTTCTTCACCGCGGTCAGGGTCTCGACCGCTTTGTCGAGCACCGGATCGCCGGGCGTGGGCTCGACGCCGAAGTCCACCGTGGGGACATCGACCGCCACGTCGGGCACGACCCCGCGCTCGTGGAGCGACGCGCCGCCGGGCGTGAGGTAGAGCAGGTGGGTCAGCAGCAGGCCGGCGCCGTCGGGCAGCTTCACGACCTTCTGGCGCCCGGCGCGGCCGATCGTGCGTTCGCCGACGACACTCGCACGCTTGTTGCCGCCGAGGGCCGCGGCGAAGACCTCCGCGGCGCCCGACGTGCCGTTGTCGGTCAGCACCGCGACCGGCAGCGTAATCGCGCCGTCGCCGGCGCCCGCCGAGACCGGCTGCTTCTCCTGGCCGCGGGCCTGACGATATCCGAGCACGCCGTTCGGCACGAAGAGCTTCGCGGCCTCGTAGCCGAAGTCGAGGTCGCCGGTGGCCGTGCCGCGCAGGTCGATGACGAGCCGCGCGGCGCCGCCCTTCGCGAGCGTGGCGACTTCACCGCGGATCTGGCCGGCCGTGGCCTTCGAGAACTCCGGCACGCGCAGGTAGCCGGTGCCGGCGGCGAGCGCGCGGCTCTTCGGCGCGAGCGCCTGCGGCGTTTCGCGCACGAGTTCGACCTCGTGGGGTTCGGCCGCATTGCCGCGCAGGATGGCCAGCTTCACCTTCGTGCCGGCCTTGCCGCGCAAGAGGCGCATCCCTTCGAATACCGTCGTGTCGCGGGTGGACTGGCCGTCGATCGAGCGCACGTAGTCGCCTGGCCGGAGGCCGGCCTTCGCGGCGGGCGAGCCGTCGCGCGCCGCAATCACGCGCAGGTAGTACTGGCGGGTGAGTTCGAGGCCGGGGTCGGCCAGGCCGGTGGCCGGGGCGTCCACCGTCTTCATCTGCCGGGCGTCGAGGTAGGCGGAATCAGGATCGAGGCCATCGGCGAGGCCGTGCATCGCCCCGTGCATCACCTTGTCCACGTCCACTTCCTCGACGTAGTTGTTGAGGATGAGGGTGACGACGTCCTCGAAGATCTTGAGGTGCTGGTAGCTGCCGCCCTGCGCGGCGGCGTCGCGACCGAGGAACCCGCCGATGACCGCAAAGGCCAGCACCGGCAGCGAGACAGCGAGAACGGCGGCGCGGACGCGGTTGGTCATGGCGTGGGTTTCAGCCATTGTACGGGATTGACCGGACGGCCGTCGACGCGGACCTCGAAGTAGGCGGCGGGCTGTCCGGTCGGGTTGGCGCCGGAGGCGCCGACGGCCTGGCCGCGGGCCACCGTGGCCCCGGGCCTGAGCGCCGTGCCGGCCAGATGGCCGTAGACGGTGAAGGTGTTGTCGCCGTGGTCGAGGATGACGAGCACCCCGAACCCGGTGAACGGCGCCGCGTAGGCCACCGTGCCGCCGTGGACGGCGTGCACCGGCGTGCCGACGGCGGTGCCTATTTCGATGCCGTTCTTCTGGATGGCCGTGCCGTAGCTGCTCGCTGCCCGTCCGAACCGCGACAACAGCGGGCCGGCGACCGGCCAGGCCAGGTCACCCTGGAAGGGCTTGAGCGGGAGGTCGGTCGTGGTCGTCGTGGCCAGGCCGGCCATCGTCGCCTGGAGGCGCGTGCGGGCCTGCTCGAGTTCGCCCACGTACTGCGCGGCGAGTTCACGCCGCGTGTCGAGTTCGTCGAGCAGACGCGTGCGATCCGCCACGGCGCGTTTCGCGGCCTGGTCGAGCGCGGCGGCCTCGGCGCGCAGGCGCACGACCTGCCGCTGCTCGGAGGCGAGCTGATCGCGCGCGGTGCGTTCTTCGGCCAGGAGTTTGCGGTGCGCCGCGATGCGAAGTTCCTCGACACGGGCCAGCGCCACCACGCCGCGGCTGGCGCGCGCGAGGTCGCGGCCTTCGGCGGTGGCCAGCAGCAGACGCACGTAGCCATCGGTGCCGCCGCGTTTGTAGAGGGCTTCGAGGCGTCCCTCGAGTGCCGGCGTGCGGGCCACGCGCTGCTTCTCGAGTTCCGCGACGCGCGTTTCCGACGCCGTGACCCTGGCGGTGACCGCGTCGAGGCGCGCGGTCACCGCGGCGAGTTCCTCGGCGCGCAGCGCCCGCGTGACTTCGAGCTGGCGCAGCTGCGTGAGCACGGAGCGCTGCTGCGCGGCGAGGGCGTCCGACTCGCGCTGGAGCGCCTTGATGCGATCGGCCGCGCGGGCGGCGAGCGCCGTGGCGTCGTCGCGCGTGAGGGGCGCCGGCGTGGGCGTAGGCACCTCGCCCGGCGCGGCGGGACGCTCCTGCGAGGTCGGCAGCGGGGGCGACACCTGCGCGCGCGCGGCCGGCAGGCCGGCGGTGAGCAGCCCGGCACACGCCGCCATGCACACGGCGCGGGCGGACGGGCGGAGTCGGCGTTCCCTCGGCATCTCTCCGAAGGATACACTTTGCCGATGCCCGAATCCGCGCCTGCTCCGGCGGCCGTCGTCGCCGTGACCCCCGCCGAACTCTTCTGGCTCACGGCCGGCGCGTGGCTGGGCGGGGCGTGCCTGCTGGCCCTGCTGCCGGTGCTGCTCGCGCCGCGTCTCGGCCCGGCGGCCGGCCTCGCCGTGTCGTACGTGTTCTTCTTCATGGCGTGGCAGCCGATTCAGCGGCTGACCCAGCGCGCCATCGGCCCGCAGAAGGCCGTCGTCCGCATGCTGGCGTTCGTGGCCTCGGCGGCGATGCTTGCGTACTACGTGCGCGAGGCGCTGCTGGCTCTGGTCGCGGGCACCCTGCCCGGCGCCGGCGCGTAAGCCCGGCCGTTTTTCCACCGCTATACTTTCCGACGTGCGCGCCCTCGGCATCGACTACGGCCTCCGCCGCATCGGCCTCGCGCTCAGTGACGCCTCGGGCACGCTGGCTTCGCCCCTCGGCGTGCTGATGCGCCCGAAGAGCGAACGCGACACCCTGAAACTGGTGCGCGCCGAAGTGGCGCGCCTGGCTGCGGAAGACGACGGCCTCGCCGCCGTGGTCGTCGGCTGGCCGCGCCGGCTCGACGGCTCGCCGAACGACCAGACGCCCATCGTCGAGACGTTCGCCCGGGCGCTTGGCGCCGCGCTCACCGTGCCGGTCGTGCTGCAGGACGAACGCCTGACCTCACACGAAGCCGACGAGCGCCTCGCCACCGGCGAACGCGACTGGAAGAAACGCAAGCTGAAGCTCGACGCGGCGGCCGCCGCCATCGTGCTCCAGGATTACCTCGATGCGAGGCCGCGTGGGTAAGTGGATCGGACGCCTCGCGGTGCTGTTGCTGCTGCTCGCCGCGGCCGCCGGCGGCGCCGCGTGGTGGCTGCGCGGGCAGGCGACCACGCCCTTCCGCGCCTTCGACGGCGAGGCGGTGTTCGTGGACGTGCCGCCCGGCACCGGTCCGCGCTCAATCGGCGCCAGGCTCGTGGCGGCCGGCGTCGTGCGCGACGACCTCACGTTCCGCGTGGCGCTCTGGCTCACCGGCCGGGCCCGCGATCTGAAGGCCGGCGAGTACCGGTTCGACGGCGCGAAGAGTGCGGTCGAGGTCGTGACGACCCTCGCCGACGGCGCCATCTACACGCGGCCGGTCACCTTCCGCGAAGGCCTCACGATCGGCGAGATGGCGGATGTGTATGCGGCGAGCGGCCTCGGGGCGCGGGACGCGTTCGTCGAGGCGGCGCGCGACGCGTCGCTCATCCGCGATCTGGATCCGGCGGCCACCGACCTCGAGGGCTACCTCTTTCCCGACACGTATCCGGTGCCGCGGCAGACGCCGGCCGCGACGCTCGTGGCGCAGATGGTCCGCGGCTTCCGCGCCGCGCTCACGCCCGACCTCATCGCCCGCGCCGCGGCCGATGGCCTGACCGTGCGCCAGGTGGTCACGCTCGCCGCGCTCGTCGAGAAGGAAACCGCGCAGGATGCCGAGCGGCCGATCGTCGCCGCCGTCTACCGCAACCGCCACACGATCGGCATGGGCATGCAGGCCGACCCCACCGTGATCTTCGCGCTGCAGCGGGCGGGGAAGTGGGACGGCAACCTGTCGCGCGACGATCTGCAGTTCGACTCGCCCTACAACACCTACCGTTATGGCGGCCTGCCGCCGGGGCCGATTGCGGCGCCCGGCCGGCGCGCCCTCGAGGCGGTGGTGTCACCGGCGAAGGTGGACTATCTCTACTTCGTCAGCCGCAACGACGGCACGCACGTGTTCGCGACGACACTCGCGGAACACAACCGCAACGTGTTCGAGTGGCAGGTGAAGTTCTTCCGCGACCGCCGCGCCCGCGAGCGGGCGGCGGCGCGCCAGCCCTGAAATTCACCCCTGGGTGGGCGCGGCGACGTTGCGCGGCCATGCCGGCTCCGGGCGGCCCCGCCAGATCCACGCGATGTAGTCCACGAGCGGCGGCTCGGCGCCGAGTTCGCGCAGCCGCGCGTTGACCTGGCCGCGGTGGTGCATGCTGTGCATCGCCACCTGCCGCGCCGTCTCGGCCATCGTGGGATGGCCCACGGCTTCGTGGCGCTCGATGGCGCGACCCGCCCACGGCAGCACGATGGTGCGACCGAGCGCCTCGGCATCGGCGGCGCGCAGATAGGCCTGCACGCCAGCGTGGGCGCCGCGGCCCCAGGCGGCGAGTGCCGGCGCGTCGGCGAACGAGGCGACGTTCACGAGGTCGGGCGCGGCGCCGGTCCAGATGGCCGTGAAGGCGCGCTGCACGGTGTGGAGGTGATGCAGCCAGCCGCGGATGCGCTCGTCGGCGCGCGCCGGGCCTGACTGCAGGGTCGTGCTCCACACGAGCGCGTCGGCCCATTCCATGTGGGCCGCCAGCTCGAGCAATTCATCCTGCAGTGCCATCGGTCGTCTCCTTGTGGTGCGCGGGCGCGGGGCGTCTCGCGTCGGGCCTCAGCGGCGGATCAGCGTTCGCCCCACTTGAGCTTCTGCCGCAGCACCTCGAAATACGTGCGCGTGGTCGCCCGCACGAGCTTCACGTGGCGCGCGGCGCGGCGGATGACCACCGCGTCGCCGGTTCTGAGCGGGCTGCCGGTCTGGCCGTCGAAGGTCACGTAGACCTCGCCGCCGTTGTCGGTGCTGACGGCGACGCGGACGTCGCGGTGCGCCGGCACCACGATCGGCCGGTTGCTGAGTGTGTGCGGCGCAATCGGCGTGAGGATGAAGGCGTCCATCGCCGGATGCACGATCGGGCCGCCGGCCGCGAGGTTGTAGGCGGTCGAGCCGGTGGGGCTCGCGACGATGAGGCCGTCGGCCTTGACGTTGGTCACGAACTGATCGCCGACCGACACGGAAAGGTCGATGATGCGCGACAGCGCCGTGCGCGTGAAGACCACGTCGTTCAGCACGATCGTGTCGTCGGTCGTGCCGTCCACGCGCTGCACGTGCGCGTGCAGCATCATGCGTTCGTCGAGCGAGGCGCGGCCCTCGAGCACGTCGGCGAGCGCGGTGAAGAGTTCCGGGCGCGTGATCTCGGTGAGGAAGCCGAGGCTGCCGAAGTTCACCCCGAGGATCGGTACGTCGCGCGGCCCGCGGGCGATGCGGTCGGCCATCGCGAGCAGCGTGCCGTCGCCGCCGAGCACCACGATGAGGTCGGCGGCCTCCGGCATGTCGTCGCGCGCCACGACGGCGTCGGGCGCATCGGGCAGCAGCGCTGCCGCCTCGGGCGACCAGCAGGCCGGCGCGCCGCGCCCCGCGAGCCACGCGCGCAGCTGGCTCATGGTCTCGCGGGCGTCCACGAGGTCGGGTTTGGCGACGATGCCGATGCGCATGTCAGGGCCGCGGGCTGGGCGTGAAGTGCATCAGGAACTCCCGATTGCCTTTCGCGCCGACAATCGGCGAGGGCGTGACCGCCAGGCGGGTCCATCCTATCGCAGCCGCCTTCGCGGTGACCTCGGCCTGCACGCGGGCGTGCACGTCGGGATCGCGCACGACGCCCTTGGGCGCATCACGCCGTCCGGCCTCGAACTGCGGCTTCACGAGCGCGATGAGATCGGCGCCCGGGCGCACCACGGCGAGGAGCGGCGGCAGGATGAGGGCGAGCGAGATGAACGAGACGTCCACCGTGACGATCCCGGCGCCGTCGCCGAGGTCGGGCAGGTGGGCCGGCGCGAGGTGACGCGCGTTCAGCCCCTCGATGACGGTGACGCGCGGATCGGTGCGCAGGCGCCAGTGCAGCTGGCTGTGACCGACGTCCACGGCGATGACGCGGGTGGCGCCGCGCGCGAGCATGACGTCGGTGAAGCCGCCGGTCGAGGCGCCGATGTCGAGGCCGAGGCGGCCGGTGACGTCGAGGCCGAAGGTGTCGAGCGCGTGCGCGAGCTTCACGCCGCCGCGGCTGACCCACGGATGATCCGGGCCGATGACCTTCACCTCGGCGTGTTCCGACACCATCGTCCCGGCCTTCGCCGCGGCCCGCCCGTCGAGATCGACCTGGCCGGCCATGATGAGCGCCTGCGCGCGTTCGCGCGACTCGACGAGGCCGCGCCGCACGAGGAGCTGATCGAGGCGGAGCTTCATCGGCGGCTGGGCCGCTACGAGCGGCGGTGGACGATCCACTGGGCGATGGCGTCGAGGTGGGAGGGGCGCAGGCCGCCGTCGGTCAGTGCCGCGCCGGCACGCGCCGTGGCGTCGGCGGCCATCTGCTTCGAGGCGTCCAGGCCGTAGAGCGCGGGGAAGGAGGGTTTGCCGTCGGCGGCGTCTTTGCCCGAGGTCTTGCCGAGGGCGTCGGAGGCACCTTCGACGTCGAGCACGTCGTCCACGATCTGGAACGCGAGGCCCACTTCCGCGGCCCAGCGGTCGAGATGTGCGAGCTGGGGCTCGTCGGCGCCGGCCATGATCGCGCCGGCGGCGGCCGAGGCGCGGATGAGCGCACCGGTCTTGCGCGCATGCATGTCGGCAAGCGACGGGCCGTCGAGGATGGTGGCCGCGCCGGCGCCTTTGCCCGCCGCCTGCAGGTCGATGGCCTGGCCCCCCACCATGCCGGCCGGGCCGGCGGCGCGCGTCACGACGTCGAGCACCCGGAGCTTGCGGGTGATGAGGGCCGGGTCGTCGGTGTGCGGCTCGCGCACGATGAGATGGAAGGCTTCGGCCTGCAGGCCGTCGCCGGCCAGGATCGCCTGGCCCTCGCCAACCACGGTGTGCAGGGTGGGCCGGCCGCGGCGCAGGTCGTCGTCGTCCATGGCCGGCAGATCGTCGTGGATGAGCGAATAGGTGTGGATGAGCTCGAGGGCGCAGGCGGCCGGCAGCGCGCGGGTGCGAGCGAGCGCCGGATCGTCGCGGCGGGCGGTGGCCACCGCATCCGCGGCGGCGAGCACGAGAATCGGGCGCAGGCGTTTGCCGCCGGCCATGACGCTGTAGCGCATCGCCTCGGCCACGACGGGCGGGCAGTGCGGCGCCCGCGGCAGCACCCGATCGAGCGTCTGCTCGATGGCGGCGCGGCACTCGCGGGCGAACTCCTCGAACGGCACCACGCTACCGATCCTCGTCCTGGCCGACCTCGGTCAGGTCGCGCGGCGCTGCCACCAGCTCGCCGCGGTCGTTGAGGATGTCGATGCGCCGCTCGGCGGCTTCGAGTCGTTCGTGGCAGTAGCGCTGGAGCTGCACGCCGCGCTCGTAGAGCGCGAGCGACGTCTCGAGGGCGAGGTCGCCCTCCTCCAGCTTCTTCACGATGCCCGCCAGTTCCGCCAGCGCGGCCTCGAAGTCCTTGATCGTCTCGTCCATCATGCGGGTCCTCGTTCGGGGCGTTCGCCGAACACCTCTCGCACTTCGCAGCCCACTTCGCCCTGGCCGAGGGTGACCCGCACGCGATCGCCCGGCGTGAGCTGGTCGGCGCGGCGGACGAGGGTCGTGCGATCGCCGGTCCAGCATACGGCGTAGCCGCGGCCGAGCACGGCGAGCGGGCTGAGCGCATGCAGGCGGGCCGCCGATTCGCGGGCCCGGCTCTGCGCGCGATGCTGCGTGGCGCGCATCGCCGCCTCGAGCCGGCCGCGGTGGCCGACGAGCGCGGCGCGCACGCGGGCCAGCCGTTCCTGCGGCCGGAACGTGTCGAGCGCGCGGCCGATCGTGGCCAGGCGGCGCTGCCGGGCGGCCAGGCCGGCGACGGCCGTGGCGCGCAGCGCCGAGGCGAGTTCCGAAACGTGACGCTGGCGGAGCGCGATGCGTCCGGGCAGGCCGGCGAAGGCGGGCCGTCCCGCGATCTGGTGGAACCGCGCGTCGAGCCGCTGCACCCGCGAGCGCATGGCGGCGCGGGCGCGGCCGCCGATGGCGTCGATCTGATGCACGAACTCGTCCTTGCGGCCAACGACGATCTCGGCCGCGGCCGAGGGCGTGGGGGCGCGCAGATCGGCCACGAAGTCGGCGATGGTGACGTCGGTCTCGTGGCCCACGGCCGAAATCACCGGCACAGGACAGGCGGCGATCGCGCGGGCCACGACTTCTTCGTTGAACGCCCAGAGGTCTTCGATCGACCCGCCGCCGCGGCCGGCGATCACGACGTCCACGCCGGCCACCGTGCCGATGCGGTGGATCGCGCGCGCGATCTCGTCGGCCGAGCCGTCGCCCTGCACGCGCGTCGGCGCGATGACGAGGTGGGCGTTCGGGTAGCGGCGGCGCAGCACGCGGATGATGTCGCGCAGCGCCGCGCCGTCGCGCGAGGTGACGATGCCGATGCGGCGGGGCAGGGCCGGCAGCGGACGTTTCCGCGCCGCCTCGAACAGGCCTTCGGCGGCGAGCCGCTTGCGCAGCTGCTCGTAGGCGAGCTGCAGCGCGCCGAGGCCTTTCGGCTCCATGTGCTCGCAGATGAGCTGATACTCGCCGCGCGGGTCGTAGACGCTCAGGCGGCCGCGGGCGATGACGTGGGCGCCGTCTTCCGGCTTGAACTTGAGCAGCCGCAGCGACGTGCGGAACATCACGCCCTTGATCTGCGCGTGGGCGTCCTTCAGCGTGAAGTAGAGGTGCCCGGTGTTCCAGACGCGGGCGCCCGAGAGCTCCCCTTCGACCCACACTTCCGGGAACTCCGACTCGACCAGGCCGCGCAGCGCCGCGGTGAGCTCGCCGACGCTCAGCACGCGCCGCCGGGGCGCCGGTGGCGGCGGCGGCGCGGGGTCGTCGAACGGCAGGCGGGTCGGGCTCACGCGCGGGCGTCCGTGGTGGCGGCCACGTCGGCGGCGAGACGGTCGATGTCGGCGGCCGAGAGACTCACGCGCTCGATCGCGCTGGCCTTGCCGGTGGCCGGATCGGCGGTGACGATGACGCCGTTCAGGCGCGGGTCGCCGCTGGCCGTCTCGAACCGCGTCGGCAGCGCGTTGAGGAACTTGCCGATGACGGCGTCCTTCTCGACGCCGATGACGCCATCGTGCGGCCCGGTCATGCCGGCGTCGGTGAGATACGCGGTGCCGTTCGGCAGCACGCGGTTATCGGCGGTCTGCACGTGCGTGTGGGTGCCGACGACGGCGGTGGCGTGGCCGTCGAGGTACCAGCCCATCGCGGTCTTCTCGGACGTGACCTCCGCGTGCACGTCCACGAAGACCAGCTGCGCGCCGGCGGCTTTGAGGGCGGTGACCTCGCGCATCGCCGTCGTGAACGGGTCGTCGATGTTGGCGAGGAAGACGCGGCCCATCACGTTCACGACGCCGACCTTCACGCCGTTCTTCGCCGTGGCCAGATACGTGCCGGCGCCGGGGGCGCCGGCCGGGTAGTTGGCCGGCCGCAGCAGGCGCGGCTCGCGCACGATGTAGTCGAGCGCTTCCTTCTTGTCCCAGATGTGGTTGCCCGACGTCAGCACCTCGCACCCGTAGGCGAGCAGCTGGTCGCCGATTTCGCGCGTGATGCCGAAGCCGGCGGCGGAGTTCTCGCCGTTGGCGATCACGAAGTCGATGTCGTGCGCGGCGACGATCGGCCCGACGCCGCGCCGCACGAGCTCGCGGCCCGGCTTGCCGACGATGTCGCCGATGAAGAGGAGCTTCATCGGACGGCGTCCGTCGTGATCGGCACGAGCAGGCCCTGGCCGCGGCGTTCCTCGATTTTCGGCAGCCGCACGCGCAGCTCGCCGTGGGCGAGGGTGGCGGTGGCCCGCGCCGCGTCGATGGCGACGTGCACGCGGACGGCGCGGGCGAAGCGGCCGAAGTCGCGTTCGACCAGGTGATAGCTGGCCGTGCCGCGGGCGCCCTGTTCGGGGCGGTCTTTCTCGCCGGCGATGATGACGACGCCGGCCTTGACCAGCACGCGGATGCTCGCCGCCGAGACGCCCGGCAGGTCGAGCAGCAGGTCGAGCGCGTCGTGGGTCTCGAAGACGTCGAGCAGCGGCAGGCACTCGCCGGTGATCTGGTGCCGCCGTTCGGGGCGCTGCTTCAGCAGATCCTCGAAGAGACGGCGCACGTCGGCCGAAACGTCGCCGACGTCGGTGGAGATGGGGAGGCGGGTCAGTGGACGCATACGCGGACTCGGAACCTGCCGCCATTGTACCGCGACGTCCGCCGCGCGCAGGGGCTAGCCGGCGGCCTCGGCCGCGAGCGCCGCCACGCCGACGTAGTCGGTCTTGCCGGTGCCGAGCACGGGAATCTCCCGCACCACCGTGACGGTCCGCGGCACGAAGAGTTCCGGAAGCCCGGCCTCGCGGGCCGCCGCCGCGAAGCCCTGCCGCGTGAGCGAGCGATCGGTCGTGAGCAGCACGAGCTGTTCGCCCTTCCTGGCATCCGGCACCGCGACGACCGCGTGTGCCGCGGCGGGCCAGGTCTTCGCCGCGAGGTCTTCCACGGCGCCGAGCGGCACCATCTCGCCGGCGACCTTCGCGAAGCGTTTCGCGCGGCCCTTGATCGTCACGAACCCTTCCGCGTCGATGTCGACGATGTCGCCCGTGTCGTACCAGCCGCCGGGCGGCGGCTCGAGCACGCCGGGACGCTCCGCGCGCAGGTAGCCGAGCATCACGTTCGGGCCGCGCACGTGCAGGCGCGCGCCGTCGCTGATGCCGGGGACCGCTTCGAGCCGATGGTCGATGCCGGGCAGCAGCCGGCCCACCGTGCCGGCGCGGAAGTGGCGCGGCGTGTTCACGGCGAGGGCCGGCGCGGTCTCGGTGGCGCCGTAGCCCTCGAGGATCCGGATGCCGAACTTGTCGAACCACGCGCGCCGCGTCTCGGGCTTCACACGTTCGGCGCCGGCGAACACGTAGCGCACGTTGTAGAAGTCGTAGTTGTCGGCCACGCGCGCGTAGCCCTGCAGGAACGTGTCGGTGCCGAAGAGAATCGTGGCGTTGAGGCCGTAGGCGAGCTCCGGTACGACGCGGTAGTGCAGCGGCGATGGATAGAGGAACACGCGCACGCCGGCAAGCAGCGGCAGCAGCAGCCCGCCGGTGAGGCCGAAGCTGTGGAAGACGGGCAGCGCGTTCAGCACGAGGTCCTCGCGCGAGATGTCGACCACCGACGCCAGCTGATAGCGGTTGGCGAGCAGGTTCCGGTGGCTGAGCACCACCCCTTTCGGCGTGCCTTCGGAGCCCGACGTGAAGAGCACGACAGCCGGCTCGTGCGCGCGGGCGGCGTCGTGCGCCGGGCGCGCCGTCCAGGAGCGGACGAGGGCGGCGAGCCGCGCGGCCGGCCCGAGCGTCGCCTGCACGTCTTCCAGATAGAGCACGGTGCATGCCGGCGTCAGCGCCGCGACCAGCGCCTCGAGCTTCGCCTTCTCGACGAAGCGCCGCGACGTCACGACCAGCCGCACTTCCGCCGCCGTGCAGGCCGCGGTGACGGCGGCCGCGCCGCTCGAGAAGTTGAGCATCGCCGGCACGCGGCCTTCGGCATGCAGCGCGAAGAAGGTGACGACCGCGGCCTTCGACGTGGGGAGCAGTACGCCCACGCGCTCCGCGGGCCGGGTGCGCGCCGCGAACACGCGGCCGAGGGCGAAGGCACCGGCCACGAGCCGGCCGTAGCTGATGGGCGACTGGGTGATGTCGTCGGCGATGACGTGGCCGCGGCCGTGCTGCCGCGTGGCTTCGAGCAACGTATCGAAGAGGGTCGTGTCTATGGGCGAGGTCGTGAACGACGCCTGGATCATCTCGTCGGCGAGCACGCGGCGCAGCGCCACGCGGCGGGCCCGGCCGGTGACGCCCGGCGGGCTCGTGAGCTGGCGGCCTGGCAGAATGCGCAGACGGATGCGCGGAAACCAGCGGCGCGGCATCTTGCCGAGCAGACGCGAGAACGGCGTGTACTCGACGCCCTCGATCCGCACGGGCAGCAGCGCCGCCTTCGTGCGCTCGGCGATGAGGGCCGGTCCTTCGTACACCTTCATCAGCGAGCCGGTCGTGGTGAGGCGGCCTTCCGGAAAGATGATGCAGGCGGCGCCGCCCTCCACCGCCTTGATCATCGTGCGGATTGAGAGCGGGTTGGTCGGGTCGACGGGCAGGGCATCGACGAGCGCGAGGAACGGCCGCGCCCACCACTGCTTCGCAATCTGCGTGTCCACGGCGAACACCGGGCGGCCCGGCAGGAACGCGCCGAGCAGGAGGCCGTCGAGGAACGATGCGTGGTTGGCGGCGATGACGGCGCGCGGCATCACGGCGTGGGCGTGTTCGAGGCCCTGGACCTCCACGCGGTAGAGCAGCCGCAGCACGGCGCGCAGCACCACCTTCGTGAGAGGCACCCGCCACGGCCACGCGAGGGCCGCGAGCACGGCGAGCACGACGACGGATACGGCGGCGGCGACGATCATGAGCGGGGCTCCTCGGACGCGGGGGCAGCGGGTGGCGCCGAGGTCAGCGTCGCCCAGGCGGCGGCAACGATACGGTCGGCGTACGCGGCCTGCGGACCGGCCAGGCGTCCGTAGGCGAGAAAGGTCATCGGCTGGAGCACGAGGCCGAGCACGAGCGCGGTGGCGAGGTCGGCATCCTGCCCTGGCAGTTCGCCGTGGGCGATCGCGGCGCCGATGACGTCGCGGAACACGGTGACTGGCGTGGGCGTGCCCGGCTCGAGGCGGTTCAGTTGGCCGTGCTGCACGAAGACCAGGAAGTGGAAGAGCGCCGGATCGTCGTCGTGGGCCTGGCAGATCTCCCGGATCATCACGGCGAGTTTGTGGCGGGTCGAGGTCTCGCGGCCGGCCGCCGAGCAGAGCCGCGCGGCGAGCGCCACGTAGTGGTGCTGGAACGTGCGCCAGACGAGGTCGTCCTTGCTGGCGTAATGGCGGTAGAGGGCACCCTCGCTGAGGCCGGCGCCGCGGGCGATGTCCTTGACGGTGGTTTCCGCGACGCCCTTCGAGGCAAAGAGGCCGACGGCCACCTGTTCGATGCGCTTGACGGTGTTCTTCGTTCGTTCCTGCATAAAAGTGAGCGTTCACTCACTTTACGTGTCCCTGTGGTCGTGGGTCAACAGGGATCGTGGTCCAGCTCCCCGATGGTCGTATGCTGGTCATTATATGAGTGTGTTGTTAGCAGATAATATGCTGGCGTGAAACTAATCACGTGGTATCCTCGTCTCAGGTTCAGGAACAAGGAGACGCGTCATGGCTAAGGGCAAAGTGATCGGCATCGACCTCGGCACCACCAACTCGGTGGTCGCAGTGATGGAGAGCGGTGAGGCAGTGGTCGTGGTCAACCAGGAAGGCGCCCGCACGACGCCCTCGGTTGTGGCCGTGGCCAAGGATGGCGACCGTCTCGTCGGCCAGGTCGCCAAGCGCCAGGCCGTGACGAACCCGGAGAACACCGTGTTCTCGGTGAAGCGCTTCATGGGCCGCAAGTTCAGCGAAGTCGAAAGTGAATCGCGGCGCGTGCCGTACAAGGTCGGCCAGAACGCCAACGGCGATGCCTGGGTCGACGTGCGCGGCAAGCAGTACTCGCCGCCCGAAATCTCCGCGATGATCCTCGGCAAGCTGAAGAAGGCCGCCGAAGACCACCTGGGCGAGACGGTGACCGACGCGGTCATCACCGTGCCCGCCTACTTCAACGACGCCCAGCGCCAGGCCACGAAGGACGCCGGCACGATCGCCGGCCTGAACGTGCTGCGCATCGTCAACGAGCCCACGGCCGCGGCGCTCGCCTACGGCCTCGACAAGAAGAAGGACGAAACCATCGCCGTGTACGACCTCGGCGGCGGCACCTTCGACATCTCGGTGCTCGAAGTGGGCGAGGGCGTGGTGGAAGTGAAGTCCACCAACGGCGACACCCATCTCGGCGGCGACGACTTCGACCACAAGATCATCGACTGGCTGACCGACGAGTTCAAGAAGGCCGAAGGCATCGATCTGTCGAAGGATCGGATGGCCCTGCAGCGCCTGAAGGAAGCGGCGGAAAAGGCCAAGATCGAACTCTCGTCGGCGATGGAAACCGAGGTCTCGCTGCCGTTCATCAGCGGCGATGCCACCGGTCCCAAACATCTCAACCTGAAGCTCACGCGCGCCAAGCTCGAGTCGCTCGTCGAGGATCTCGTGCAGCGCACGATGGGCCCGGTGAAGCAGGCGCTGGCCGATGCCGGCGTCAAGCCCTCCGACATCGACGAAGTGGTGCTCGTCGGCGGCTCGACGCGCATGCCGCGCGTGCAGCAGGCGGTCAAGGAGTACTTCGGGAAGGAGCCCCACAAGGGCGTCAATCCCGATGAAGTCGTGGCCATCGGCGCGGCCCTCCAGGGCGGCGTGCTGGCCGGCGACGTGAAGGACCTGCTGCTGCTCGACGTCACCCC
>CADEFD010000109.1 GCA_902826515.1 uncultured Acidobacteriota bacterium | reverse complement strand
TCTCGATGTCCGGGTTCTCGATGTCGGGATTCTCGATGTCCGGGTTCTCGATGTCGGGATTGAGCACGGTGCGGCCGGCGAGGCCGCCGGGCACGGTGGCGCCGTTCACGGCGGCCACTTCGGTCACGTCCACCGCGATCGACGCCTTCGGATCGGTCCCCGTCGCATACACCGTGCGCGACGCCATCGAACGCGGCGGCACCCGCACGTCGATCGTGGTGAGGGGCGGCGGCGAGTTCACGGTGTAGGGCGGCAGGGGGAACTGCTCGAACGAGGCGCGGCCGCCGGTCGGCTGCGCGAGTACCCGCATGCGGAAGGTCTTCGTGACGCTCGTCTGGTTCTGCGCGAACACGACGAACCCGCGCTGCACCGTCGGCGAGAGCGGCTTGGCGTTCGAGGGCGAGCCCACGAGCAGCCCGCCGCTGATGCGCGCCGTATAGATGTTCTGGTTGCGCGAACCGGCATTGCCGGCCTGGCAGATCGCCACCTGTTTCGTGGGGTCGAAGATGCTGGTCGCCGGGAACTGGCCGTTGATGGTGGGCGGCGTGTAGTTGGACCAGTTGCCGTCGAGCGGCGGCCGCACGTCGCGGTTGTCGGTCCAGACGGCATGGAACATCGGCAGCTGGCCGGACGGCGCGGTGTTGTAGACCCACTCGCCGTTTGCTGCCGGCACGAAGGCCGGCGCCGGCGTGACGTCGATGTAGTCGCCGATGAAGGGCACCGTGCCGAGCTTGAACATCGGCAGGTTGGGCGGATTCACCTGCAGCTTCTCGAGCTGCGCGGTGCCATCGCGATACCCCATCAGGTAGTCGGACACGCGCACCGACGGCGCGAAGGCCGGGGCGGCGCCGGGCGTGCCGAGCGCGGCGCGGATGTCGATCGTGTGGCGCTTGCCGTTGGTCGAGAGTGCGTCGTCGATGAAGCGGCCGTAGAGCTGCGCCGCGGTCTCGCGCAGGTCGTAGTAGACGAGCATCAGCTTGCCGCCGGCGAAGGCCAGGGACGGCATGAGCTGGTGCCCGGGCTGCGCGTCGTCGTCGGCCACGACCGGCGCCGAGAACGTGCGGCCGTCAGTGGTGGAGGCCACGAGGATGCGCGCGTCGCCGTCCACCGGGTCGGGCCGCAGCGTGGCGAAGCCGCGCTCCGACCAGGCGACGTAGGCGCGGCCGGCGCCATCCACCGCCATCGCGGGATAGGCGTTGGTGCGGAATCGGAACGGCCCGGTGCCCTGGTCGATCTGCTGCACCGAGGCCGCCACGGTCGGGTTGGCGCGCTTCTTCCGGTGCTCGAAGATCCGTTCGAGGGCATCGTCGCTCTGCGAACGGCGCAGGCCGCGCGCCTTGCCGGGCGCATCGAACGATCCGCCGTTGATGCGCAGGCGCGACACCATCACGGCGTCGAGGTCGGTCACCGTCGGCGTCGAGAAACGGCGCCAGGCCACGAAGAGGTCGCCGGTCGACGGTGCGATGGCCAGCGTGGCGCCCTGATTGATCGCGTCGGCAGGACTGCTGACGCGCATCGGCGCGCTCCACGTGACGCCGCAGTCGAGCGACCGCTTCACGAAGATCTGCGCCTGCAGGCTGGGCCCGTCGCCGGTGATGGCGGTGTAGGCGACGTAGATCGCGCCGGCCGGCACGTACTGGTAGCCGTCGTCCGGCGGTTCGTTGCGGCGTCGGCGGCGGTCGTCGTCGCGCCCGCGGCGGCGATGGCCGTTGCGCTTCACCTTGCCGCCGCGTCCGTGGTCGTCGTCGTCATCATCGTCGTCGGCGGCCGTCGGGTCGAGGCCCACGCGGCAGAATCCGGCGTTGCCGCGCGGCACGTCCACGACCATCCACGGCTTGTCGAGGAAGGTGGTGCCATCGGAGGTGGCCACCATGCTCGTGCCGAGGTAGGCGACCGGGTCGCCGTTTTCCTTGTTGTTGCGATCGATGAAACGCGCGAGGAAGATGCCGCTCCGGCCGTTGTCGCCGCGGTCGAAGACCAGGCCGTTGTAGTAGATGAGGCCGTGCGTGCCGGCCCGCACGACCGGATCGGCGCCCGCCTGGTAGCCCTTGAGCGGCGAGGTCATGCCTTCCGGGGAGGTGTCCTGCGGGTAGCCCGGCATCAGGGTGCTCGACCAGCGCTGCCCGCCGTCGAACGACTTGTAGACGCTGATCCAGGCATCCCCGGTCTCGACGCCGTCGGGCAGTCCGGGCACGTCCACCGAGCGGTAGTCGTTGCTGCCGGCCACGAGATGCAGCGGATTGCGCGTCGAGGCCGCCATCGACGGCTCGTTCTGACGCTGCAGGAACGGATCGCCGCCGGGCCAGTCGGTGCCGGCCACCATGTTGATGTTGCGTCCGGGAATCTGCGCGAGGAGGCTGACGCCCGACCACAGGGCAACGGCAGCCGTGAGCCCGAGGGCAAAACGACGCGCGGTCGAACGACGGGGCTGAGCAGCAGGCATAGGGGGTGACTCCACGATTCGAGACCTTCCGGACACGGGTCCGGAATCACGACTCATGAGGGTATGCGAACCAGACCGCCCCACCCCCTCAATAAATCGTGCAATTACATTCTCGGTATGTCGTTCTGGTCAGAACAGATCACCGGACGGCGAGTTCGCGCTTCAGCCAGGCCCGGGCGTGGCGCAGGTCGCGGTCCACGGTCGCTTCCGAGATGTCGAGCAGCCGGCCGATCTCCGGATACGTGAGCCCGGCGAAGTAGGCGAGCTCGACCACCTGTGCCTGGCGCGGGTCGAGGGCCTGCAGGCGCTCGAGCGCGCCGTCGAGGGCGAGCATGTCGACCGGATCCGACTGCCGGGCCGACACGGCGTCGGTGAGCGTCACGCGCACGCCGTCGCCGCCGCGCTTCTCGGCCCGCCGCGCCCGCGCCCAGTCCACGAGGATGCGGCGCATCACGCGCGCCGCGACGCTCATGAAGTGTGTGCGGTTCTGCCAGGCGATGTCGGCATCGGCCAGGCGCAGGTAGGCCTCGTGCACGAGCAGCGTGGGCTGCAGGGAGTGGCCCGGCGACTCGCGCCGCAGCTGCGCGTGCGCCAGGCGCCGCAGTTCGGCGTAGACGAGCGGGATCAGGCGGTCGTAGGCGGCCTCGTCGCCCGCGCGCCACTGGTCGAGCAGGCGCAGCACCTCGGCGGAATGTTCCATGGGCGGCGCGGTTATGCGAGCACGCGCGCCACGAGGGCCAGTCCGGCGGCGGCGAGCCCGGCCTGGAGCCAGGCCTCGCTGCGGGTGCGGACGAAGAGCAGCGCCAGCGCGGCGAACGCCACGGCCGCCATCAGCAGGCGCGGGTAGTACTCGATGACCGTGGGCGCCGCCTCGCGCGGCGGCGCGAGACGCCGCCCGGCATCGACGATGGCATTGGCGATGTCGCGATCGGCATCGCGATCGATCTCGAAGTACTGTCCGCCGGCGCGTTCGGCGATGCGCTGCAGGGAGCCGCGGTTCAGCCGCGAGATGGCATGCGGCGCCGGCTCCTCGGTGGGCGCCACCTCCACCTCCGGCAGCCAGTCGCCGGCCAGCGTGCCGACGCCGACGACGAAGATCGGCACCTTCGCGTCGCGCGCCCGGTCGAGCGCGCGCGCCACTTCCCCGCTCCACGCCTCGCCGTCCGACAGCATCAGGAACACGCGCGCGTTCGGCGACGGCCCGTGCAGTTCCTCGTCCTTGTCGAGAATGCGCAGCCCCCACACGACGGCCTGTTCGAGGTTCGTGTTCCAGGTCGTGTCGTCCTGCAGACGGAACGGCGGCCGCGCGCTCAGGTGATCGAGGAAGAAGAAGACCGTGTTGGGGTCGCGGGTCAGGCGGATCTGCGGCGTGGCGATGTGCGCGAACACCGCGAGCGCGACGCGATCGTCCTGCCAGCTGAGCGCGTCGCCGAGGCGGCGCAGGAACGTCATCGAGCGTTGCCAGCGGTTGCCGGCCACATCCTTCACGTGCATCGACGCCGAGGCGTCCTGCAGCACCACGAGGTCCACGCCGGGGCGTCCGGCGGTGAAGGCCGTGCCGCGCGGCCGGGCCACGGCGAGCAGCAGGCACGCGGCGGCGGCGAGCAGGCAGAGCCACGCCGGCAGGGCGCCGAAGATTCCGTGCCGCTCCCGCTCGGGCAGCACGCGGCGCTGCCGCAGCACGCGGATGTCCGTCCAGCGCCGGGCCAGCCGCCACACCCACAGCAGCGCGAGCGCCGCCGGCAGGGCGAGGAGCCAGAGCGCGCCGGGCGCACCGAAGGTCATCGCCGTCTCATCCCTTGCGCTTCAGATACGTGCCGGGGGTCGGCTCGGGCTGCGCTTCGCGATCGCCGAAGTCCATCGGCGCGATGGTCTCGAATTGTTCGCTCTTGATCGCCGGCGGCGGCGCGCCGGCCGCGCCATGCACCGTGGCGCCCGGGGGCGGCGGCGCCAGGCCGGGCGTGTTCGCCGGCGTGCGGCGCGGCCCCGCGAGCCGCGCGCTTGCCAGCACGTCGCGCGTGCGCGAGACGAACTCGTAGTTCCAGGCCGCGTCGGCGTGCGCCGGGTCGGCCTTGAGCACGTTGGCGTAGGCCTCGAGCACGGGGTCGAGCCGCTCGGCGGCGGCCGTACCCACGTCGCCCCGGAGCCGCGCGAGGCGGTAGGCGGCGTTGGCGGCCGTGTGCATCACGGCGGGATCCGGATCGCCGCCGCGCGTGCGCACCAGATCGTCCCACGTGGCCACCCAGTAGTCGGCGGTGGCGCGCTGCCGCGCCGCCACGTCGCCGACCGGGCGCAACGACGCCGGCAGCCAGCGCGCCAGGCGCGACGGCGGTGCGGGCGACGGCACGTCGCGGCCGAGTGTGGCCAGTTCCTGCCAGGCGCCGGCCACCCCGTCGAGCCGCGTGGACTCGGCGGCAGAGATCCAGGCGGCGGTCAGCAGCACGGCGGCGAGCAGGGCGCGTCCAATCAGGTGCGTCATGAGACCTCAGGGGAACGTCGAGAACTGCGGCACGGCGAGTGAGAGCAGCGCCGCGCCGAGCCAGCAGGCGGCGGCGCCGAGCGCGAACACCGCAAAACGCGGCTCGCGGCTGGTGTATTGCCGCGTCTGGATCGCGCCTACCGCCGCCTGGTCGATGTCGTGCACGGCGTTCAGCAGGCTCTGTTCGTCGCGCGCGATGTAGTAGCGGCCGCCGGTGCGTTCGACGGCCGCCTGCCACTGCGCGTCGGGGATGCCGTCGCCGAACGCCTTGCCGTAGTTGGTGCGCACGAAGTACAGCGGAATGGCGTTGTCGACCGCACTCTTGAGAATGTCGTCGAGGCTGCGGCCGTGCACGAGCGAGGTCGTGTCTTCCCCGTCCGTGAAGATGACCATCAGGTTGCCCGAGGCCTCGAGGAAGTCGAAGGCCTTGAACACCTCGATACTCTGTTCGAGGGCGCTGGCGATGACGGTGCCCGGATCGGGGAACATCGAGAACTCGATCGGATCACCGATGAGCGCGATGCTGAGCAGCAGGTTGTCGTAGTCGCTCGTGAACGGCGTGATGACGTAGGCGCGATCGCCGAACTCGATGAGCGCCATCAGGTCCTTGTACTTGCCCTCGCGGCGCAGTTCGACGAACCGTTTGGCGGCGGCCACCGTCGTGAAGAACGCGGCCTCGGTTTCCGCGCGTTCGTTGAGTGAGCCGGCCTTGAACGCCGTGGACATGCTGTCGGAGGCGTCGATCATGAGGGCGATGCGGCGCCCGGGATACGACACCGTCTGCGAGATGAGCGCGGTGAACGGGTCCGCGAGCGCGAGGAGCGCCAGCGGCACGCCGAGCCCGGCCAGCACGCGCGGCGTGTGACGCAGCCAGGCGAGCGGCGAGGTGCGGACGGCGCCGAAGAGCGCGGGCACGGTGACGGCCTCGCGGGTGAGGCGGCGGCCGATGAGCAGGCGCACGGCCAGCACGACGAGGGTGAGACCGACGAGCCCGGCGGCGATGAGCGCCGGATCGTCACGATAGGCGAACTGCACGCCGTCGGCGGTCAGCGCCCGCCAGTCGGCGACGAGGCCCGTCGCGAACTCCCGCAGGCCGTCACCCGTCATCAGAACTCCGGCGCGGGCGTGGCCGGCGCCACCGGCTTCCGGAACCACTCGCGCGGCGAGGTCAGTTTCTCGCGCGCCATCGCCGCGCCGATGTCGCGCGCGGCTGTCACCGCCTCGTCGACCGACACGGCCTCGAAGGCGCCTTCGGCGCCGTATCGCGCGCGAGTCAGCGCGGCGAGTGCGTCGCGCAGGCGTTCGAGGCGGCTGTGCGCCGCCGCCGAGGTGCCGGCCGGGAGCGCGGCAAGCACCTTCGAGAGTATGTCGGTGGTCACGTGGGCCGTGACCGCGGCCGCCTGCCGGCTGAAGCGGCGCCGTACCAGCAGCCGGCCCTCGGGGACCACCGCCGCGGCGCCGAGCGAGAGTTCGCGGGCGCCGATGCCGGCGGCCATGGCGGCCACGACACGAGCGGCCGTGTGGGCCTCGGCGAGCGCCTCGGGCGTCCAGCCGGCCGCGCGCGCGCCATCGAGCCGGTCGCCGAGCACACCCGCGGCGTGCGAGAGCACCAGGCGGTCCGACATCCGATGCGCGAGCGTGCGGCGCTTCCTGCGCAGCAGCCCGGCCACCGGCGCCAGCAGGCTGAGCGCGGCCACGACGCCGAGCGCCGTCAGCACCATCGCCGCGACGTTGAAGGCATTGGCGCGGAAACGCAGCGCCTCGATCTCCGCGAAGCTCGCATCGGCGCTGTCGCGGATGTCGTCGGCATCGGCCGGCACCTGCGAGACCACGCGGAACACGAGCTGCGGCATCATGTGCGCGAGGTCGCGGCCGGCCAGCGTGGACGTCCCCCCCATGCGGCTCTGCAGGCGGTAGGGAATGGCGAGCGGCGGCGTCTTCACGTCGCGGCCGATGGCGTCGGGATTGATGATCCGCAGACGGTAGCGGTACTGGAAGAACCGGCGCTCGCCCTGGTGCACGTCCGGCGGATGGACGCCGTCCACGATCTCGAACGGGCTGAGCTGTACCGAGGCGACGGTCAGGCGCGACTCGTCGGGCACCGCGGTGACCGTCGCGCTCTCGAGCACCGCGCAGGTGAGCGCCACGTCCACGACCTCGCCGAGGCGGATGGCGCCACTCGAACTTCGCCACCAGCACTGCACCGGTGTGTCGGCAGAGAGCGGCGGCGCGCCGGTGATGCCAGCGGGCGTCAGGGGCTCGGCGGGCGCGTCCTGAGCGCGCGCGGCAGCCGGCGCACTCGCCGGTGCCGCCGCGGGATGCACGTGCTGAGCCGCGAGCACCGCCGGCGCGGCGCCGAGTGCCAGGGCGATCAGGATCGCCCGCGGCGTCATCGCGCCACCTTCCGCAAGCGGCGTTCGGCCACGAACTCGGCCAGCGCGATCTCCCCCTGCGACTCATCGCCGCCGAGCACGACCACGTCGAGGTCCGCGGCCCGGGCGAGGCGCGTCACCGCGGCCTGCCACTCGGCGGCGCGGGCGGCCAGGCGCGCGTATTCCCCGCGTGTGATGACACGCGGGCTGCCGCCTTCCACATCGCGCACCGTAATCCAGCCAGCCGACATCGGGGTGGTGTCGAAGGCGAAGCGGCTGTCGACGACCACGAGGAACACGTCGTGCACGACGTTCACGCGCGCCAGTTCGCGCACGACCGCCGGCGCCTCATCGAAGAGGAAGTCGGAGATGACCGGCACGAGCGAGGCGGCGCGCAGGCTGCCGTTCAGCGCCGCGCCGAGGCCGCCGGCGATGGTCACGGGTTCGAGGCCGCTCCGTGCTTCGTAGGCTTCCAGGCAGTGCACGACGTGCCCGCGGCCCGTGCGCGGCGGGATGCCGGCCATGCGGCTGAAGCCGCGATCGAAGGTGAGCAGGCCGAAGCGGTCCTGGAAGAACGCGGCCGACAGGCCGATGGTGGCAAGGGCGCGCGCCACGACCGCCGCCAGGGGCGTGCCGTCCACGCCGCAGCGCGTCGACAGCGACGCATCGGCCACCGCGAGCACGGTGGCGGCGCTCGGCTGATCGAACTCGCGCACGACCATCGGCGCGAAGTTCGTGAGCGACGACTGCGGCCAGTCGATGGCCGAAAAGCGGTCGCCGGCCTGCCAGTCGCGCAGCCCGACGAAGTCGAAGCCGGTGCCGTCGGCCCGGCTGCGGTGGTCGCCGGTCGTGCCGCCGGCCAGCCGCTTCAGAATGAGCAGTTCGATCTTCGTGATGAGGTTCAGGTCGACGTACGACGTCGCCGCCGGCGCGTGCAGCATCATGGGATGGGCACCTCGGCGATGACGTCCGCGATGACCGCCTCGGTCGTGAGGCCGTGCGCCGCCGCGTGCGGTCCGAGCCAGATGCGGTGGCCGAGCACGTAGGGCGCAAGCGCCTGGATGTCCTCGGGATAGACCTCGTCGCGGCCGCCCACGAGAAGTGCCCACGCCTTGGCGAGCCGGCTCCAGCAGATGATGGCGCGCGGCGAAGCGCCCAGGTCCACGCCGCGTTCGACCAGATCCGACGGCGACCGCTCGTGCCAGTCGGTGTCGGGGTCCATCGGGCGGGTGGCGCCGACGAGCCGCTGCACGTAGCGGCCGAGGTGCTTGTGCAGGAACACGCGGTCGCTGATGACGCCACGCAGCTGGATGATACGTTCCTTCGACAGCAGCGGCCGGAGCGTCATCCGCTTGAAGTCGAAGTCCACGAGCTTCTCTTCCTCGTCCTTCGGCAGGTAGCCGATCTGCACCATCGCGGCGAAGCGGTCGGTGGCGGCTTCCGAGAGCGGGAAGGTGCCCTGGCCGAGCTCGACCGGGTTCATCGTGGCGATGGCGAAGCTGAAGGCCGGCAGATCGTAGGTGTCCTTGCCCACCGTGATGGTGCGGTCCTGCAGGCCTTCGAGAAAGGCACTCTGCGACTTCAGTGGGATGCGGTTGATTTCGTCGAGCAGGATGATCTCGGCCGACGCCATCGGCCCGAACTCGGTCACGAGCTGTCCCGTGGACGGATTGATCATCTGGAAGCCGACCACTTCGGTCGGTTGCAGGTCGGCGCGCCCCTGGATGCGGGCGAACTTCGCGTCGCTGATGGCGGCGAGGATCACGCCGAAGAACGTCTTGCCCACACCGGGCACGCCGCGCAGCAGCAGGTTGCCGGCATTCACCTGGCGCTCGGAGCGTTTGTCGTAGGTGGTCGGGATTTCCGACAGCAGGACGATGTTGGCGATCGTCTTGGCGAGTTCGTAGCCGACGAGGGCGCGGGCGCCTTCGGTGAGCACGGCGTGATGGAAGTCGAGCGCTTCCTGCAGGTCCTGATGCATGCGGCGGGACGTGGTGATCCTACACTGGCTGAGCCATGCCGACGAGGGCCGGGAGCGCTAGGCGCCCTCGGCCGGCACCTCGACGAGACCCGGTCCGGGACGCGCGGCGAACCAGGCCACGTTCGGCATGCCGGGATGGCGGGCCGAATACGCGCCGATCCACTCGCGGGCGAAGGCCGCGACGTCGCTGTGGTCCACGAGCGCCCACACGCTGCCGCCGAAGCCGGCCCCGAAGCTCGTCGCCCCGTGCGCGCCGCAAGCGCGGGCGAGCGCCGCGAGGGTGGCGGTTTCGGGCACCTGGTTGCCGAGCCACGCTTCGGCGTGGCGCTGCGACGCTTCTGCCAGCGCGCCGAGCGCGGCGGCATCTCCGCGCGCGCAGGCCGCGGCCGCTTCACCTACGATGGCGTCTTCGGCCAGGAAGTGATCCAGGCGGCGCAGCAGCGCCGACGGGCCGATCGGGTGCGCCGACGCCGCGCCGACGAGTCGGCGCAGCTCGGCCTCGGCGCCCGGCGCCTCGAGGGCCACCGACAGGGACGGCGCGGGTGACACGGCCGCGTCGTTCCACAATTCGAGCAGCGCGCCGGCGGCAAAAGCGGCGCGGTTATAGCGGTCGCGCACGGCTCCGGCCTTGTCGGCGTGCACGCCGCTCACGCCCACGACGAAGGTCCAGCCGGGCGGGCACGGCATCACGCCGACGCGGGTCGTGGGCACGAAGCGGTAGTGCCCGAGGTGCCCGGCACGGCTCATGAGGATGGCCGTGTGGTCTTCGCTGCCGCCGTGTGTGCCGACACCGGCATTGCCCACGAGGCCGCCGAAGTGGTGGCCGCTTTCGATGCAGCCGCAGTAGGTGGCGAGATCTTCCGGCGTCACGACGGCTCGTGCCCACTCCTCGCGCGCGCGCAGCCCGCCCCGGGTGACGAACGCGTTGGTCGTGCCCACGATGATGGCGCTCGAACTCGAGACGCCGGCGGCCCTCGGCAGATCGCTCGAGAAGGCCAGATCGAGGCCGAGCGGCGCACCGGGGAAGTTGGCGGCGAGCCGGCGCATCGTCACCTGGATGTAGGAGGCCCACCCGGTCCGCGCCGGCCCGTCGTCGTCGATACCGAGTTCGAGCTGCACCTTGTTGGCGACATCCACCACGCGCACGCGGCGATCGCGGCGGGGCCCGGCCACCATCGCAAAGCCGCGCGGCACCGCGCCGGCCAGCACATGGCCGCCGGCGTAGTCGGTGTGTTTGCCGAGCACTTCGAGCCGGCCGGGCACGAACCAGCGCCACGCGGGCGGCACGCCCGTGAACGCGCGGAAGCCCTCGGACACCGACGCGACGAGGGCGGCCCGACTGGCCGCATCGTCCACGCCGAAACCGAGGTGGACGAAGTGGTCGGCCAGACTCATGCGCCGGTCTCCTGCGGTGCGAGGGCGCGGGTGACGACGGCCACATCGGCCGCGGTCGTCAGATCGAGCACGGCGCCCGCCGCGGGCACCACTTTTACCCGCGTGCCGCGCGACACCGCCAGCATCACGGCGTCCGGCAGTTCGAGTTCGCCCCGCGGCGAAGGCGCCACGTCCGCGCAGGCGGCGAGCATCACCTGATCCATGCGCCACAGGTTCATGCTGACCCGCGTCGTCGCGGCAATCGCCTCGACCGGCGGCTTCTCGCGGATGCCCGTGAGCCAGCCGCCGGCATCGTGTTCGACGATGGCGAATGCCGCCACCCGTTCGGGCGCGAAGCCGCTCTCGTGTTCGAGCGACGCACGCGTGAAGCCGGCCATCGCGCACCCGTCGAAGGCTACGAGCGCCGCAAGGGCGTCCACGGGATAGACGTTGTCGCCGTTCACGACCAGGCAGGCCGCCGCGCTCACGTGCGGCGCGGCGGCGGCCACGGCGCCGGCCGTGCCATTGGCCACGGGCTGCACGGCAAGACGTGTCCGCAGTCCGCCCGCGGGGTGCGCGGCGAGATGCGCCGCGAGGTCCGCGTGGTCGGGCGGCACGACGAGCACGACGTCGGTCACGCCGGCCTCGGTGAGACGCGCGAGCACGACATCCACGAGGAGGCGGCCGGGCCCCACGGGCATCAGCACCTTGAGCCCGCGGGCCGCCGCCCGCCGCTCGGCATCGCCTGCGAGCGCGGAAGGGTCACTCGCCTGCAACCGGCGCCCGCGTCCTCCCGCCAGCACGATGGCCGTCATCGGTGCCAGAGCCGCGACACCGAACGGGCCGTGACGGCGCCGCTCACGACGAGCACGACGCCCGCGATGGCGGCCCCGGTCGTGCGGCCCATCAGCAGGAAGCCGCTGCCGAAGAGGGCCGCGTAGATGAAGGCGCAGCTCGCAAGACTGCCGACAACGGCCGCGCTCAGGTCGTCGGTGGCCGCGAGATCCCCGCACGCGCGACGCACGGCGGCCCAGCCGGGCCCGGCCGGCCGCGCCAGCGTGTAGAAGCGGCGCAGCGTCTGGTCGTCGGTGGGCGGGCTCAGCCAGGTCGCTGCCAGCCAGACGATCGTCGTGAGGATCACGGTGCCGATGAGCGAGAGGTGCGACGGGATCGCGACGCCGTTCTGCCGCAGCACGAGCAGCCCCACCGCCAGCACGAACGAGGTCACCATCGCGGCGATCTCGCTCCAGGCGTTGATGCGCCACCAGAACCAGCGCAGCAGGTAGAGCAGTCCCGTGCCGGCTCCGATCGAGAGCAGCAGATCAAAGGTGGTGCGCGCCGACTCGAGCACGAGCGTGAGCAGTCCGGCCGCGATCATGAGCACGGCGGTCACGATGCGGCCCACCATGACATAGTGCGCTTCGCTCGCCTCGGGGCGCAGGAAGCGGCGGTAGAGGTCGTGCACGAGGTACGACGTGCCCCAGTTGAGGTGCGTTGAAATCGTGGAGACGTAGGCCGCGAGCAAGCCGGCCACCATCAGGCCGAGCACGCCCGCCGGCAGGAACGTGAGCATCGCCGGGTAGGCCATGTCGTGACCGACGAGCGCCGGGTCGACATGCGGCAGTGCCGCGCGGATGTCGGCGATCTCCGGAAACACGAGCATCGACGCGAGCGCCACGATCACCCACGGCCACGGCCGGAGCGCGTAGTGCGCCACGTTGAAGAAGAGGGTGCCGGCCATGGCATCCCGTTCCGACTTCGCCGCCAGCATCCGCTGGGCGATGTAGCTGCCGCCCCCTGGCTCGGCGCCCGGATACCACGTGGACCACCACTGCACGGTGAGCGGCACGATGAAGATCGGCAGCGACACCGACCAGTCGGTGAGGTCGGGCACGAGCATCAGCGTCGTCGGATCGATCTTCGCGAAGAGTCCGTCGAGCCCGCCGACGGCGGGATGCTGCAGGGCGTAGTAGGCGGCGGCGAGCGACCCAGCCATGGCCACGCCGAACTGGAGGAGGTCCGTCACCATGACGCCCCAGAGGCCCGATGTGGCCGCGAAGGCGATGTTGATGACGCCGCAGACGAGCAGCGTCTGGCCGATTGGCCAGCCGAGCAGCACGTTCGCGATCTTGGCGGCGGCCAGGTTGACCGACGCCATGATGACGACGTTGAAGACGACGCCGAGATACACCGCGCGGAAGCCGCGCACCCAGGTGGCGGCCGGGCCCGAGTAGCGCAGCTCGTAGAACTCGAGGTCGGTGAGCACGCCGATGCGCCGCCACAGCCGCGCGTAGAAGAACACCGTCGTCATGCCGGTGAGGAGGAACGCCCACCACGCCCAGTTGGCGGCCACGCCGCCCTGGCGCACGAGATCCGTGACCAGGTTGGGGGTGTCGGTGCTGAAGGTCGTGGCCACCATCGACACGCCGATGAGCCACCACGGCGCCGAGCGGCCCGACGTGAAGAACTCCGCCGTGCTCGAACCGGCGCGGCGCGCCAGCCACACCGCCGGCGCGAACGACAGCGTCAGCGAGGCCGCCACGATGATCCAGTCGAGCGAGGTGAGCTGCATACGTTACACGGTCACGATCGGCAGCGGCGGGTTGGTCTTCCACGCGCCGCGGGTGAAGTCGGGGACGTCCATCGTGCGGGCGCGCTTCCCGGTGGATTGCATGCTGAGCTCGACGACGGCGCTGAGCGCGGCCGCGTCGTACACGTTCATGTCGGTCGGTGTGCCGGCGCGCAGGCAGGCGATGAGGCGGTAGTCTTCGATGAAGTCCATCCCGCCGTGGCCGGCGCCGGCGGCGCGGGCCTCGAGTTCCTTCCACAGCGGATGTTCGAACTCGGCGCGCAGCTCCGTCCAGTCGATCCACTGGTGTTCCTTCCCGCGGCCTTCGATGTAGACGCGGTTCGGATAGCCCTGGAACATCCCCTTCGAGCCCTGCACGAGATTGATGCGGCTGTAGGGCCGCGGCAGGTTGGTGCAGTGCTGCACCATGACCGTTCTGCCACGCGCCGTCTTGATGAGGCTCGTGTTGACGTCGCCGAGCGCGTAGCGCTCCTTCCGCTCGGGCGCGTCGGCCGGAAAGTGATCCTTCGCCCAGTCGTAGAGGCCGCGCGACGGGCCGCTCATCGAAACGAGGTAGTCGAAGCGATCGCCGCGGTTGATGTCGAGACAGTTGGCAATGGGGCCCAGGCCGTGCGTCGGATACGGGTTGCCGTCGATCTTCGTCGACCAGGCGCGGCGCCACAGGCCTTCGTCCTGCTTTTCGAACTTGATGGCGCGCAGATCGTGCAGGTAGCCGCCCTCGGCGTGCAGCACGTCGCCGAACACGCCCTGCCGCACCATGTGGTACGCCATCATCTCGGCGCGGTCGTAGTTGCAGTTCTCCATCATCACCGCGTGCCGGCGGTGTCTTTCGGCGCTTTCGACCAGGGCCCAGCAGTCGTCCACGGTCATCGCGGCCGGCACTTCGGTGGCGGCGTGTTTGCCCGCTTTCATCGCCGCGAGCATCACCGGCACGTGCCATTCCCACGGCGTGGCGGTGAAGACGAGATCGAGGTCTTCGGTCTCGCAGAGCCGCTCGAAGTCGCGCGGACCGCGGGTGTAGACGGCCGGCGCGGGATGCCCGGCCGCCGTGATCTGCTGCGCGGCCCAGGTCGTGCGCTCCTCCCGGATGTCGCATACCGCGGTGATGCGGCAGCCGTCGATCTTGAGGAAGTTCTCGAGGTGCGAGCCGCCCTGCAGGCCGATGCCCACCATGCCGATGCGCACGAGCGGAATGGGCGGTGCGGCGAGAAAGCCGGAGGCGGGCTGCGCCGCGGCGGCGCGTCCGAGAGCGGCCGATCCGGCCGCGACGGCGGCAGTGCCCAGCTTCAGGAACTCACGGCGGTCGAACGCGTCGTTCGGGGACATTCTCAGGCGGCTCCTCGGCGTGAGGGGCATGCTATCGCGGATCGTCTGCGGCGGGTCGGCCCGCCCGCCGGCCGCGCGGTACAAAGAAACGGCCGCGGGGATGGCCGCGGCCGTGGACACGGAGGTGAGATGACCAGACGTTAGCGAGCGCGCGCGGCCACCGGCACGGCATCCGAACCCGCCGCCGCGACGGCGACGCTGTCGACCACGGTGCAGGCATCCGCTTCCGAGAGGAGCTGTTTCGCGAGCTGCGTGTGCAGGGCGTGCCCGGCACGGTGCGCCACGACGTGCCCGAGCACCGGACGGCCGAGCAGCGCCAGATCGCCGACCGCGTCGAGGATCTTGTGGCGCACGAACTCGTCGTCGAAGCGCAGGGCGTTCAGCGGGCCGGTGTCGCCGATGACGATGGCGTTGTCGAGCGAGCCGCCGAGGGCCAGGCCCTGCTGACGCATCCACTCCACTTCCTTCAGGAAGCCGAAGGTGCGCGCCGAGGCGATCTCGTCGTTGAAGGTCTGCTCCGTGATCCGCATCGTGCGCGACTGGTGGCGCAGCATCGGATGGTCGAAGCTGATGGTGTAGCTGACCTTGAAGTGATCGGAGGGGTAGATGGCGATGTGCTTGTCGCCGCTCGCCACGCTGATCGGCCGCAGCACCTTGAGGTAGCCGCGCGCCGCCGACTGCTTCTTGAGGCCGGCTTCCTGGATGAGGAAGAGGAACGGCGCCGAGCTGCCGTCCATGATCGGCACTTCGCGCTGTGTCAGCTCGATGATGACGTTGTCGACGCCGGCGCTGATGAGCGCCGCCAGCAGGTGCTCCACGGTTTCCACCGTGGCGCCGTCCTTGCCGAGCACCGTCGCGTAGTTGATGGCGGTGACGTGGTCGATGTTGGCGGGGATGTCGATGCCGAGGTCGGCCCGCCGGAACACCACGCCGGTGTCAGCCGCGGCCGGCTTCAGCGTGAGGCTGACCTTCGACCCCGAATGCAGGCCGATCCCCGCGCACGATACCTGACGCCTGAGCGTCTGCTGGAAGGCAATGTTCACAACTGGCTACCGGTAGTTCTTCTAGCAAACGCGATGCCCGACTTTTCACATGTCTGGTGAAGCACCTAAGTCACGTTTTATCAATAACTTAACAGTTGCAGCGCACCGTCGGGTCCGCACGGGTGTGGTTCTCCGACCACAGTGGTAACGACTACACCTGTGGTCGTTTTGACACACTCGGTGCCGCCGCCCGGAACGCCTCAGCCAGGAACTGGCCGGTGTGGCTGGCCTTCACCCTGGCCACCGTCTCGGGGGGGCCCTGCGCCACCAGCCGGCCGCCGGCCGCCCCGCCTTCGGGGCCCAGGTCCACGATCCAGTCGGCCGAGCGGATGACGTCGAGGTTGTGTTCGATGACGAGCACCGTGTTGCCCTGGTCCACCAGCCGGTTGAGCACGTCGAGCAGCTTGTGGACGTCTTCGAAGTGCAGCCCGGTCGTGGGCTCGTCGAGGATGTACAGCGTCTTCCCCGTGCCGCGCTTCGAGAGTTCCTTCGAGAGCTTCACGCGCTGCGCCTCGCCGCCGGAGAGCGTGGTCGCCGACTGGCCGAGCGTGACATAGCCGAGGCCGACACTTTCGAGCGTGCGCAGCTTGTTGGCGATGAGCGGGAAGTTCTCGAGCAGCGGCAGCGCCTGGCTCACCGTGAGGTCGAGCACTTCGGCAATCGACTTGCCGCGGTACTTCACGTCGAGCGTCTCGCGGTTGTAGCGCCGGCCCTTGCACTGCTCGCAGGTCACGAACACGTCGGGCAGGAAGTGCATCTCGATGGCGATGACGCCGTCGCCCTGGCACGCCTCGCAGCGTCCGCCCTTCACGTTGAACGAGAAGCGCCCCGGCTTGTAGCCGCGCGCCTTGGCTTCCGGCACCATCGCGAACAGATCGCGGATGAACGAGAAGAGCCCGGTGTAGGTGGCCGGATTCGAGCGCGGCGTGCGGCCGATCGGCGACTGGTCGATCTCGATGACCTTGTCCACCTGGTGCACGCCTTCGACCACCTTGTGCGGGCCGGGTTCCTCGGTGGAGCGGTAGATCTGCTTGGCCAGCGCCTTGTAGAGGATGTCGTTGACGAGCGTGCTCTTGCCCGAGCCGCTCACGCCGGTAACCGCCACGAACAGGCCGAGCGGAAGCCGCACGTCGATGTCGCGCAGGTTGTTGGCGCGCGCGCCGCGCACGACGATCTCGCCCTTCCCGGGCTGGCGCCGCACAACCGGCGTGGCGATCGATCGTTTGCCGCTCAGGAACTGGCCGGTGAGCGAGTCGGCGGCCTCGATGAGCTGCGCCGGCTTGCCCTGGAACATCACCTGCCCGCCGTGTTCACCGGCGCCGGGGCCGAGGTCCACGACGTAATCGGCCATGCGGATGGTCTCTTCGTCGTGTTCGACCACGATGACGGTGTTGCCCAGATCGCGCAGCCGGGCGAGGGTGGCGAGCAGCCGCCGGTTGTCGCGCTGATGCAGGCCGATCGACGGCTCGTCGAGCACGTAGAGCACGCCGGTGAGATTCGAGCCGATCTGGGTGGCCAGGCGGATGCGCTGCGCTTCCCCGCCCGAGAGCGTCGCGGCGCTGCGGCCGAGCGTGAGATAGCCGACGCC
>CADEFD010000108.1:7826-17216 GCA_902826515.1 uncultured Acidobacteriota bacterium | reverse complement strand
CGCGTCGTCACGCCCGGCTTGCCTTCGGCGTCGAAGCGCGCGTGCATCGCCGCGCCCACCTGGTCGAGCGTGTTCACGACGAGCGGGTCGTAGACGTAGTTGAACGGATCGCGGAAGGGCGGCGAGAACATCACCGTGCCGGTCGGGCCCGTCTGGTGGTGGTTGTAGACGATCTGCGGATACCACTCGCGGTAGAGCACACGGTTGATGTTCGTGCTCTCCGGCTGGTTCATCGAGTAGAAGTCGCGGTTGTTGTCGTGGCCGACGTACTTCTGGTAGAGCCGCGGCAGCTGGCCCGTGCTGCGTTCGGTGGGCACCGGCTTGCGCATGTACCAGTCGGAGACGAGCTCCATGCCGTCGGGATTGGCGTGCGCCGCGAGGATGATCGTGTCGCGCAGGATGCGCAGCGTCTCTTCGTCGGACTTGCTCGTGAACTGCCAGATCGTCTCGAGGAGCTGCTGCGCGCCGAGCACCTCGGTGGCGTGCAGGCCGCCGTCGATCCAGATGACCGCTTTGCCTTCCTTCGCGAGGGCGCGGGCGGTGTCGTCCGTGAGGCCCTCGGCGCGGGCCAGCTGGCGGGCGATGTCGCGGTACCGATCGAGCTTCTTGAAGTTCTCCGGCGCCGTGATGATCGCCATGAGCTGCTCGCGGCCCTCGGCGGTCTTGCCGATCGACTGCACCACCATCCGGTCGGATTCCTTGTCGAGCAGGCGGACGTACTCCGTGAACTTCGTGTAGTTCGGAAGGACGTAGTCGGCGCCGATCTGGTGGCCGAAGAATTTCTCCGGCGGCGTGACCTTCGGCGCGGCGACGCGGGCGGGCTGGCCGAAGAGCGTGACGGCGGCCGCGAGTGCAAGAGCGGCGGACGTCGTGACGAGAACGGAACGGCGGAGACGGGTACGCATGGGACAGGACCTCGAAATCAGGCTCCTAGTGTGGCAGAAACCGCCACCCATGCATTTCCCGCAACAGCACGACCCGTGCAGCCACTGCACTGGGGTCAGACCCCAGTCTGGGCGGGCCCCGACATCCGGCGTGCCCTGTCCCGTTTGGCACGAGATCGGCGCACGCGCCGTGCCATTGGGGACAGGGGCGTTACAACTGTCCCCCGGGCTCAGTACCGGCTGTGGGGTCAGACCCCTTACGCTTTCGTAAGGGGTCTGACCCTTAGTACGGGCGCGGGGTGGAGGCGCCGTGCGGGGCGCGGAGGGCGGTGAGTGCGTCGAGAAGCTCGGGCGTCTGGCCGGCCCACACGAACACCAGCGCGACCAGGGCGGCACCCGCCAACAGCAGCCGCGCGCGGGAGGCCGTGGCGAGTGGCGTCGCCCGGAGGCTGGCCGCCACGGCGAACGCCGGCACGAGCGGCAGGTGGAAGCGGCTCTCGCCGAAGCTCGCCACGTGCAGCGCGATGGTCGCGACCACGAACGTCGCGAGCGCGATGTGCGCCGCGTCGAGGCGTCCGCGCGCGCGGACGAGACCCAGCGCCGCCGCGCCGACGAGCAGCGGGAACGCGGCCAGCAGCAGGACGCCCCAGAGCGTCACCGTCAGCGGACGCCGCGCGCCGAAGTAGCCCACGGAGTAGACCCACGCGTGCTCGCGTCCTTCGAGGCCCAGCAGCCAGCCGACTTTCACGCCGGCGAGCCGCAGCCACGCGCCGGGGTGTGTCGCCGCCCACGCGACGCCGGCCCGAAGTGCGCGCGCGTTCGCATCCGCCTCGCTCGTCGCGCCAACGACGTGCTGCTGCCTGAGCGGCGCATCGTCGGCCATGTTGAGCCGCCCGCTCGCCGCGTCATGGTTCCCGAGCAGCACGTTCATTCCGCTCGTGGCATCCAGCAGCGGACCGCCGGCCACGCGCGTGGTGAAGGCGAGCCACGGCGCGAGCACGAGCAGGAACGCGCCGGTGAACACCACCACTCGCGCCAGCGCAGTCCTCGTGGCTGCCGCGCCGGTCCGCCACATCCACGCGGCGACCGACACGCAGACGACGAGCAGCGTGACGCCCACGGACCGCGTGAGGATCGCGACCCCGGTCACCACACCCGCGGCGCCAGCCAGCGGCACCGACCGATGCCGAACGAGCAGCAGCGCCAGCATGGCGAGCAGCGTGTAGAGCCCCTCGGGCATGAGATACACGGACGACAGCACGAGCCCGGGATACAGCGCCACGACGGCGCTCGCGATCCACGCGCGTTCGCCGGCGCCCGCGCGCCTCGCGAGCAGTCCGGTCACGCCCGCCAGCGCGCCGCCGACGAGCGCATTCGCCACCCGCGCCCCCCAGAACGACACGCCGCCCAGGCGATAGACGAGTGCGAGCAGTGCCGGATATCCGGGGCCGCGCAGCGCGTCGGGAAAGAGCGTGCCGGTGGTGGCGAGATGAACGGCGCGTTCGTGATACTGCGCCATGTCGGCGAAGACGCCGCTCTCGGCGCTGGCCCACGACACGGCCAGACGCGCGGCCACGGCCACGAGCGCCCAGCCGGCGATCCGCGTCACGCCCGCGTCGCCCCCGGCGTGTGGGGGCCGTGGTGGACCGCGGGCCCGACGCCGGCACCGGCCGCGCGCGCGTCGTCCGCAGCCTCCACGGCCGGCCGCAGCGTGGCCACACCTGCGGCAACGAGCGGCAGCACGGCGTAGCAGACGACGGCCACCCACAGATTCGCTTCGATGCCGAGCGTCATCGAGATCATCACCGCCGCAATCGACGCCACGACGCCGGCCGCGCCATTCGCCCCCCACATCCACGCGAGCGCCGATTCATCGCGTGACTGCACGAGCCGGGCGCCGTGCGGGAAGCAGAAGCCCATGAGCAGCGAGAGCGGCGCCACGATCGCGAGCACCGTCGCGATGCGTGCCGTCGTGGACCACGCCACCGCACTGGCGCAGATCGCGGCAATCGCCATGGCCGTGACCGCGAGGCCGGCGGCGAGGATCCACGTGAAGAGCGCGAACCGTTCACCGCGCGCACCCACGACGCGGTCTGACACGAAGCTGCCGAGGCCGGCGAACAGGATCATCGAGAACAGCACGACGACCAGCGCGTAGGTGGGATGTCCGAGCAGCACGGAGAAACGCTGCAGGAAGGCCACCTGCGCACACATGAACGCCGTGCCGATGAGCGTGAAGTAGGCGAGTCCGGCGGCGAGACTGCCGGCCGGCAGCGCCGGACGTCCGCGCACGACGAGCGGCAGCACGATGGCGCCGGCGACGAACACGAGCGACACGGCGAGAATCGCCACGAGGGTGCCGGTGGCGCGCAGGTTGCCGGCGATGACGCCGCCATCGGTCGAGACCATGCCGGCGAGCCACGCGCGCGGCTTCAGCATGTTGAAGAAGAACGGCCGCGCGTCGGTGGGCGGCTGGTAGTCGAACGTCGTATCCGTCGCGGCGATTGTGAGCGCGTCGCTCGTCGAGGCGGCAAGAATCGCGGCCAGCCGCGCATCCGCCGCCGGCACGCGCGACGAGGCCAGCACGGTGAAGCCGCGGGCGGCGCAGGCGGCGTCGAGCGTATCGAGGTCCGCGGGCGAGAGCGGCGTGGGCGAGACCATCAGCGTGGCTACGTTGCCGCGGGCGACGAGCGCCAGATGCTGTTGGGGCGCCTGGGCGCCACGGTCGATGAGCGCGCCCACGGCGAGCGCGATGAGGCGGCTCGTCTCCGACGCCTGCCCCTGTGAGAACCAGCGCGACACGCTGATGATGCCGGTGGGCGTGAGGCGGTCGAGGAAGATTTTCCACGCCTCGCGCGTGTAGAGGCCGTTCTCGCTGAGCGTGAAGGCGCCGGCGCCGGTGGCCGCCCACGTATCCACGAGCGACATCTGCAGCACGTCGAACTGCTCGCGCGAACGCGTCAGGTACGCGCGCCCCTCGTCGTGGACGAGCGTCACACCCGGATGATCGGCGATCTTCGTGAAGCGGCGCGCGTGTTCGGTGAGCAGCGCCACGACGTTGCTGTTGATCTCGACCGCCGTGATCGACGGGCTGCGGCTCCAGATGGCCGCGAGGATGTCGCGTCCGCCGCCCACGCCCACGATGCCCACGCGCCCGGCCTTGCGGAGTTGGTACGGCAGCGCCGTGACGTCGTACGACACCCAGTCGAGCGAGGCGGGATTGCCGTCCCACTCCGTCATCGGCGTGCCGGCTTCACCGTCCACCACGACGAACGCCTGGGTGTTGGTGAACTGCGCGGCGCCGTCGCCGCCGCCCCAGTAGAACGCCGGACCCACCTCGGGGAGGAACGCCAGGATGTGCGCGTGGCTGTTCCACAGGCTGCGCAGCACCGGCTTGTTCCACGCAAGACGGTTCTTCGGATACATCACCCGCACGGCTTCGCCACGCACGTTCCCGCCCATGGCGACCAGCGCCAGCACGAGCGTGACCGGCACGGCGAGGCCGAGGGACAGTCCGGCCGCGCGCCGGAAGGCCAACGCACCCAGGGCCGCCACGGCGGTGGCGGCAAACGCGGCGGCGCTCAGGTTCGTGGTATCGAGCAGGACCACGGCGGCGAGGCAGCCGATGGCCGCGCCCAGAAGATCCGCGGCGTACAACCGACCCACCGGCGCGTGCGTGCGCGTGAGGGCGAGGGTCGTGACGATGCCGCCGAGTGCGAACGGCGTGGCGATGATGCCGAGCGAAAGCGCCAGCACCACGAGGTCCATCGACGCCCACTGCTGGCCGTCGGGCATCGGGATGACGAGCGACAGCAGGTGCGAGACCGGCACCACCATCGCGAACCGCGCGGCCCAGGTGGCGAGCTGACGGGGGCCGTCGTCGAGCGGAAAACGGGCGGGCGAGACGAACACCGCCACGGCGCCGGCGGCCGCGCCGAGCATGGCCACCGAGATGGCGACGAACGACAGGTGATACCAGGTGACGACCGAGAGCAGACGGCTGTCGACGATCTCGAGCAGCAGCGTCGCGAGCATCGTCAGGCCGAGGCCGGCGTAGAGCGGCGTGGATCGTGTCACGCGCGCGCGGACCCGGAAAGAGTGGAACACATCGCGGATGATTGTAGCCCGCGCGCCGCCGTCTCAGGCGCGGACGAGGTGTTCCACGAGGGTGGCGGCGGCCAGCAGCGCGGGCTCGCGGAAGGGCCGGCCCACGAGCTGCAGACCCACCGGCAGTCCGTGTGCGCCCGTGCCGCACGGCACCGACACGGCTGGCACGCGCGCGGCATTGAACACCCACGTGTTCTGCAGGATCCGCATGCCGTCGATCGGGCCCGCAATGAGCGGCGCCACCATCGGCACGGTGGGTGCCAGGATCACGTCGACATCCTCGAGCGTCGCCTCGATCGACCGCTGCACCGCGTCGCGGGCCTCGCGCGCGATCGCCACAGCGGCAGCCGTGGGACCGGGGCCGTCGAAGACCGCGGCGAAGTCTTTCGAGAAGGCATCCGGCCTCGCGCGGAACGCGCGGCCGTAGGTGGCGCGAATCTCGCTCACGGCGATGGGCCCGAACATGTCGCCGTAGAGCCTGGCGTTGGCCGGGGTCGAGACGTCTCGGACCCGGGCACCGGCGACGCGCAGGCGTTCGATCGTGGCTTCCACGGCGCGGAGCACACCCGGTTCGAGCCTGTCGAAGAAGTCACCACGCGCCACACCAACGCGCAGGCCACGCACGCCGCGCGTCACGGCGGCGCGATAGGCCTCGAGGAATGTTGCTCCGGCCAGGCCACGCCCGTCCACCGCCGGGACGATCGTGGCGAGCATGAGCGCGGCGTCTTCCGAAGTGCGTGTGAGCAGGCCCACGTGATCGAAGGTGGGACACGCGCCGAGCAGGCCGGTCGTGGGCAGCAGGTCGAACGTCGGCTTCAGGCCCACGCAGCCGCAGAGCGCGGCGGGAATCCGCACGCTGCCGCCGGTGTCGCTGCCGGTGGCCACGAGCGCCAGGTGCGCGGCCACGGCCGCCGCCGAGCCGCCGCTCGATCCGCCGGGGATGCGGGTGACGTCGCGCGGGTTGCGGGTCGTGCCGAAGAACGGGTTGATGGTGGTGACGCCGCCTCCGAGCTCGTGCGTGTTGGTCTTGCCGAGCATCACGGCGCCGGCCATCGCGATGCGCGCCACCGTATCGGCATCCGCCTCCGGCACGTCGTGTTCGTAGAGCCGTGATCCGCCGGCCGTGCGCACGCCGCGCGTCCGGAAGAGGTCCTTGTGCGCGACCGGCACGCCCATGAGCGCGGAGCGTGCTGCCGTGCCCTGTCCGCCCACGAGGAGCCGCCGCGTCTCGTCCACCGCGCGATCGCGCGACACGGTCACGAAGGCGCCGAGGCCCGGATTCTCGCGGTCGATGCGCGCGAGATAGGCGGCCGTGACCTCGAGCGGCGTCACGGAGCCAGCGGCGTAGGCCTTCGCCAGCTCAGCCATGCCAAGCGCGGTCAGGTCGGCGGATATGCCGCCCGGTCCCTGCGCGGCCGTCGCAGACAGTGCGTCCCCCGCGATCAACGCGGAAACGCCGCCGAGCGCCGTCAGCCATTCGCGCCGCGTCATCGGTCGGCGATTGTAACGCCCCTGTCCCGTGTGGCACGGAATCCGCGCACCAATCGTGCCAAATGGGACAGGGCGTGACGCGTAGGGGGCGCATCCATTGCATGCCTTTCCGCTATGATCGCGGGCGGTCCGCGCGCATCAGGACCGGGAGGCAGCCAATGGGGTGTAGAAGCGTTCGAATGGCCATGCTCGCGACGAGCCTGGCGTGGATGTCGGCCGTGCCGGCGCTGGCCCAGCACGACATGCCGATGGGCGGCGAATCCGGGGTGACGAAGCCCGGTGTGACGCCGGAGTTGCCGAAATACGTCGCCGATCCGATTCCGATCTACACCGTGGGCCTCGGGCCCTTCACGAAGACCATCACCACCCGAAATCCCGAAGCGCAGGCCCTCTTCACGCAGGGCATGCAGATGATGTACTCCTTCGCCAAGCTCGACGCGGTGCGCTCGTTCCGCGCCGCCTGGCAGCGCGATCCGGAGTGCGCCATCTGCTACTGGGGCGAAGCGTGGGCGTGGGGCTCGTATCTGAACGGGCCGATCCTCGCCGAGCACTCGCCGTTCGCCTACGCCGCCGCGAAGAAGGCGCTGGCCCTCAAGGCCAACGCGAAGCTGCCGTGGGAAGCGGCCTTCATCGACGCCATCCAGTCGCGCTACGTCGAGAAGTTCGAACCCGCGAAGCGCATGGACCAGGAGCGCGCCTACGCCGCCGCGATGCAGAAGGTGGCCGAGGCGCTGCCCGACGACCTCGACGCCGTGACGCTCTACGGCGACGCGCTCTTCCTGCTCGAGCCGCGCCGCGGCACCCGCGACATCAACAGCCCCAACATCAAGCGTCTGCACGGCGTGCTCGAGAGCGTGCTCGCGAAGGACATCAAACACCCCGGCGCCTGCCACCTCTACGTGCACGCCACCGAATCCACCGTGGATCCCGGCCGCGCCTCGGCGTGCGCCGAGTTCCTCGGCGATGTCGTGCCCGGCGCCAGCCACATGAACCACATGCCCTCGCACACCTGGAACGAGATCGGCCGCTGGAACGACGGCGTGCGCGCCAACATCAAGGCATGGCATTCCGACATGAAGGCCGGCATCGGCGAGGGCTTCGCCATCTATCCCGACCACAACCTGCACATGCTGCTCTTCGCCGCGTCGAACGACAGCCAGGGCGCCGTGGCCACCCAGGCCGGCAAGGACTACGCGAAGAGCACCGGCGACACGATGTATCAGGTGCTCACGCTCGTGCGCTTCGGCCGCTTCGATGAGATCCCCGCGGTGACCAGCCGTCCCGAGCGCGACGTGCCCGCCGGCATGTGGGACTTCGCGCAGGGCTACGCCAAGCTGCGCGCCGGCGACGTGGACTTCGCGCGTCTGTATCTGACGAAGGTGCAGAAGGCGGCCGCCACCTCGAAGCAGAACTTCCGCGCCCACGAAGCCGCGAAGCTGCTCGGCGTGGTGGGCAACATCCTCGACGGCGAGATCCTGCGCTACATCGGCGACAAGAAGGGCGCGCTCGCGAAGTTCGAGGACGCCGTGAAGCACGACGACTCGATCGAATACGACGAGCCCGAGCCGCTGCCCTTCGACGCCCGCCACTGGCTCGGCGCGATGCAGCTCGAGATGGGCATGAACGCCGAAGCGGAAGCCACCTACCGCAAGGAGCTCGAGGAACATCCGCACAACGGCTGGTCGCTGCTCGGCCTGCAGCAGGCGCTCGACGCGCAGGGCAAGCCCAGCACCGACGTGGCGGCGCAGCTCGAAAAGGCCTGGGCGCGTTCGGATACGTGGATCCGCTCGTCGCGCTTCTAGCAAGTCCGGGATCGTTCGAACGGCACGACGCGGGCCTGGCGGATGACCTCCGCCGGGCCCGACGTGTGTACGGCGACCGGATGGTCACGTCCACCCCACGCCGTCGGGCACCCGGCGGCGCGCGGGTCTACAATGCGCCGCATGACACCGATTGCCCGACGGGATCTGCTCACGCAGTCGCTGGCGCTGGCCGGCCTGGCTACCACCGCGCGGCTCGCCCGGGCCGCGCACGCGGCTCCCGCGCAGGTCACATCCGCGCCCGCGGTGACGCCTGCCCCCGGCACGACGCTCCGTTTCTTCCCCGGCTTCACCGCAGAGACGGTGAAGACGTCGGGCGCCGAGATCTACGTGCTCAAGGGCGGCTCGGGTCCGCCCGTGCTGCTGCTGCACGGCGCGCCGCAGACGCACATCTCGTGGCGCAAGGTGGCGCCGGAGCTCGCGAAGACCCACACCGTCATCGTGCCCGACCTGCGCGGTTACGGCGACAGCAGCAAACCGCCCGACGGCGAGATGCACGCCAACTACTCGAAGCGCGCGATGGCGCTCGACCAGGTGGAGGTGATGCGCCACTACGGGTTCGAGCGCTTCCCGGTCATCGGCCACGATCGCGGCGGACGTGTCGGGCATCGCCTCGCGCTCGATCATCCGAACGCCGTCACGCGCCTGATGGTGCTCGACATCGTACCGACCCACTACCTCTACACGCACGTCACGCTCGAGTTCATCCAGGCCTACTTCCACTGGTTCAACTACGTGCGGGCGGCGCCGGGGCCCGAGAACGAACTGGCGGCGCAGTACGCGGCGGCCCGCGCGAAGGCCGCCGGTGACGACGTGCGCCTCGAGTATCTGCGCGCGCAGAGCGACCCGGCGAACATCCACGGGATGTGCGAGGACTACCGCGCCAGCGCGTCCATCGATCTGCAGCACGACGCCGCGGACCTCGCGAGGAGGATCCAGTGCCCGCTCGTGACGCTCTGGGGCACGAAGGGCCCGATGGGCCGGCTCTACGACGTGCTCGCCATCTGGAAGGAGCGCGGCATGAGTGTGACCGGCAAGCCGATGAACGCCGGGCACAACATCCAGGAAGACGATCCGGCCGGCACGCT
>CADEFD010000108.1:1820-7726 GCA_902826515.1 uncultured Acidobacteriota bacterium | reverse complement strand
AGGATCGACGCCGCGTCTGAGTAGTCGCGCTCCGCCGCCGTCCGATCGTCGGGACGTGCCACCGTCTGGCGGCTCAGCGCCACCCGGGCGTCGGCGCGCTCGATGAGGGCGAGCGCCACGGCCACGCGCAGTTCCACGTTGTCGGGATTGCCGGTGGCGAGCGCGCGGCAGATGTCGACCGCGCGGTCGAGGCTCACGAACGCCTGGTCGCGCTGGCCAAGTCGTGCGAGCAGGCGTCCGCGCATGCCGTGATTGGTCGCCGTCTCCGCCCGCGCCCGCGAGTTGTCGGGATCGGCCGCCGCCAGCTGATCCTGAATCGTCATCGCCCGCTCGAGGGGCGCGAGCGCCTCGCGCGTGCGGCCGTCGGCGTCGAGCATCTCGGCCTGCTTGTAATACGCGATCGCGAGATCGTTCCTCGCCGCCGCGTTGGTGGGGTCTTCGCGCACCTGCGCTTCGTAGGTGGCAAGCGCCTTGCGCTCTGCCTCGAACGCCTCCGCGCGGCGGCCGAGCGCGGTCAGGATGTCGGCCGTATTGCTGCGCGCCACGGCGAGATTGCGCTTGAAGAGTGCGCTGTCGGGATAGCGCGCCGACGCCCGCTCGAAAACGGCCGCCGACGCCTGCATGTGGACCAGCGCCCCGGCGTGGTCGCCGATGTTCGGGTAGTTCGGATTGCCGAGCACGTTGCCCACCTTGTGGTGCGCCACGCCGAGCTGCCGGAGGTTGTTGAAGTCATCGGGCGCCGCCTGACTGAGCGCCTCCATCAGCCCGAGCGCCAGCCGGTGGTACTCGAGCGCTTCGGAGGTGGAGCCGGTGGCCGCCAGCATGTCGCCGTAGCGGCTGTAGCTCACGGCCAGGTCGCGACGCGTCGCCGGTGATGCCGCGGCGTCGGTGGCCGTGTCGCGCACCAGATCGAGGCCGGCGCGCGCGGCCGCCATCGCCGCCTTGCTGTCGCCGGAGGCCGCGAGCACCTCGCTCAGCCGCAGTTGTGCGGCGGATGCCTCGCGCCGCAGCTCGACCGCGCTCGCCGCGGTGACACCAAGCGACGCGTACAGCGCGACGGCTTTGCGGTAACTCGTCAGCGCGCCGGCCGTGTCGCCGAGGTTCGGATTGAGCGGACGTCCCTGCACGTCGCCTACGCGCACGTAGCCGGCGGCGAGCTCCCGCCGCAGGTCGGCGCGGTCGCCGGCATCGGCGGCCAGCTTGTCGAGGTACTCGATGCCCTTCTGCACCATCAGCTGGCGCGCCGGCGTCGATCCCGCCAGATCCTTCACCGCGTCGTGGACGTCGAAGAGGAACGCGTTCGCCAGCGCGCGGACGTCGTTGAAGCGTTGTTCGGCGCGGAGCCGTTCGGCGCGCGCCACGCGCGCCTGCCAGGCGATGCCGATGATGCCGGCGACGAGCGCCATGAACACGGCCGCGGCGGCGGTGACGGCGCCGCGATGACGGCGCACGAACTTGCCGGTGCGATAGCCGAGCGTGTCGTGCCGCGCCAGCACCGGCAGGCCCGCGAGATGCCGGCGGACGTCTTCGGCGAACTGGTCCACCGAGGCATAACGCCGCCCCGGTTCCTTGCTGATCGCCTTCATGACGATGTTGTCGAGGTCGCCTTCGAGCCGCCGGCGCAGCCGGTGCGTGTCGACGTGCCGGTGGAGTCGCGCTCTGGTCTCGGTCGTGGTGGACGGGGCCGCAGCCGGTTCGGTGTCGTCCGCCTCGAGCGGACGTGTCACCGCCACGCTCGGCCGCAGCGGCTCCGACTCGCACACCACGCGGACGATTTCCGGGACCGCGCGGCTCGTCAGGCGATAGGGACGGCGTCCCGTCAGCAGCTCGTAGAGCAGGATGCCGAGCGAGTAGACGTCGGTTGCCGTCGTCACGGCATCGCCGCGCACCTGCTCCGGGCTCGCGTACTCCGGCGTCATGAGCTGCAGGCCGGGCGCCGTCACGGCGGTGAGCGACTGCCCGGTGAGTTCCGCGTTCAGCAGCTTCGCGATGCCGAAGTCGAGCAGCTTCGGCACGCCGTCCTGCGTCACGAGCACGTTGGCCGGCTTGATGTCGCGATGGATGACCAGGCTCTGGTGGGCGTACTGCACCGCCCCGCAGAGCAGCAGGAAGAGCTGCAGGCGCTCCGACGTGTTGAGCTGCCGCAGCTCGGCATACTCGCCGAGCGGCACCCCTTCCACGTATTCCATGACGAGGTAGGGGAGGCCGTCGGCGGTGGAGCCGCCATCGAGCAGGCGCGAGATGTGCGGATGGTCGAGCCCGGCGAGGATCTGCCGCTCGGTGCGGAAGCGCCGCACGATCGACTCGGTGTCCATCCCGCGTTTCAGGATCTTGAGCGCGACACGTTTGTGGAACGCGTCGTCGTCGCGCATCGCGAGATAAACCGCGCCCATGCCGCCCTGGCCGAGCTCGCGCACGAGGCGGTAGGCGCCGATGCGTGCGTCAGGGCCGTCGGGCGGGCCGGCCTGGCTGAGGCGGGTGACGTCGTCTGGGCCGATAGGCACGGAGGGCGAGCCGGATTATAACGTCGGCCGTCGGCGCTCCGGCGACGCGCGGCGCCGGTGGCCGAGCCGCTCCGTCAGTCGAGCACGGACGCGAGGAACCGTTCCACGAGCGGACCGGCCACCGCCTCTTCAGTAGCGGTGAAGCCGTGCTGTGCGCCGGCAATCAGCTCGAGCGAGGCACGGCGGCCGGCCGCGATGAGCGCGTCGTACAGCAGACGGCTCTGTTCGGTCGGTACCCGCACATCGGCGTCACCGTGCACGAGCAGCACCGGCGCGGTGATGTCACCCGCGCGCACGAGCGGCGAACGCGGCGCCGTGCCGCCGGGTTCGCACGTCGACGTGATGTAGCCGGGGATGTCGGCGTTGGCGGTCGTCGTCTTCCAGCGCGCCACATCCGTGACCGGGAAGTAGGCCGCCACACCGCGCAGACGGGCGTCGCGACCCGCCGCGAGCAGCGCCACCTGCCCGCCCTGGGAGAAGCCGACGAGCGCGATCCGATCGGGCGTGACGCCCGGCACCGTGCGCAGCCACGCCGCCGCCGCGACCACGTCATCCGGCTGCCGCAGCCCGCAGTCGTCGGTTCCGCCCGACGGCGGCCATCCGCGCAGTGAGAGCGCCAGCGCGACATAGCCCTGGTCGGCAAAGCGGGCTGCGCGCCCTTCGAGCAGCGCGGCGCCGTTGGTGCCAGGCGGCTGCCAGCCGTGCAGCAGGATGATCGCCGGGCGTGGGGCGCCGCTCGTCGGCAGATACAACAGCCCGCCCAGCGTGACGCCGTCGCCCGCAATCGTCACGACATGCCGGCCCGGCGTGACCGGGAGGGGCGGGAGGGGAAGGGGCGTCGGGGCAGTCGGCGGCCCCTCCGGACCGCCGCCACAGGCACTCGTCACCAGACTCACGACGACCCACAGCACGACGCTCGCCCGCATCATCAGAACTCTATCCGGAGTCCGGCGGACGGCAGGCGTGGAAACAGCGACTCGGTGAAACCGGTCACGACGCCGTTCGCGCGCACTGTGCCGCTCGTGCGGCCGAGGTTGTCGCGGCCGAGCGCATTCAGCACCTCGGCGAACAGCGTCAGCCGGCGCGTGGACCAGTGGAAGGTGCGGCTGGCGCGCAGGTCGAGGCGCGCGTACACCGGCAGCCGCACTTCGTTGCGCCGCGCCGAGGGCACGAGCGCCGCAACGCTGCCGGCGAGGTAGGCGGGGATCGGCCAGTTGGTGCCGTAGCGGAACTTGGCGCCGATGTTCGTGCGGGTGCCGAGCCGCTGCGACAGGTAGACGTTCACCTGGTGCCGCTGATCGAAGTCCGCCCAGTAGCGCGTGCCGGTCACGCGATCGACGGCGCGGGTGGTGCCGTAGCCGTAGCTGGCCCAGCCGACGAGCCCGGTCGATGCCGTGCGGCGCAGCGTGACCTCGGCGCCGCGCGCCTCCACGTCGGTGGCGTTGGTCCACAGGTTCGTCGAAGGCGGCGTGCGCACGACGCCGTTCACGAGGCGCGGCTGCGGACGATCGAAGCGCAGCGTGCCGGTTTCCGCCCGGTCGTAGAGCGACACCTGCAGGCCGAGCGTGCGCGACAGGCGGACCTCGGTCGAGACGTCCGCGGAACGCGCCCGTTCGAGGCCGGGCGTCGCGTACGGACCTGGCGGCGGCATGAGCGCGAGGTCCGCGACCTGCCAGGTGAGTCCGGCGCCCGCGGCCACGCTCCAGCGATCGGAGGGCGACCAGCGCGCCAGCAGCCACGGGGACGCGCTCGCGGCATCGCCCAGGGATTCGCGGTCGAGCCGCGAACCGGCGTCGAGCGTGACGGCGCGATGCGGCGAGAGCCGCGCCCGCAGGTAACCGCCCGCGCGCCAGCGGTCGAGGGTCCACGCCGACACCGACCGTAGCACCGGCACGCCGAGGCCGGCGGCGCTGAACTGCCAGAAGGTGAACTCGGCCGCGTCGCGGTCCACCGCCGCGCCGGCATCCGCCGTGAGCCACCCGCGCGCCGCCAGCGTGGCATCCACCCGGTAGCTGCCCGTGCGTTCGTCGCCGCGGGCCAGCACCTGACGGGCGCCGCTCAGATTGCGATACCGCACGCCGGCCCACGTCAGCCGCTGCGTCACCACGAACGCCTGGCCGAGCGTGGCGCGCCACGTGCCCATGACGAGCCCGGTCGAGGTCTCCGCCACCGCGATGTCGTTCGGCCCCGGCACCTCGTCGGTCTCGCGGTACCGCGACGTGCCGGCCACGCCGGCCAGCTGCAGCTGATGCGCGGGAGAGACATCGAACACGAGTTTCGACTGCGCGTCGGTGAAGCCGAACTTCGAGGTCTCATCCAGATCGAGCTGCGCGATGAGCCAGTCGATGTAGCTGCGGCGGATGCTGGCGAGCCACGCGCCACGCCGGCCGGTGGCGAGCGGCCCTTCGACCACCGCGGAGGCGCCGGTGCCCGAGAGCGAGCCCGTGAGCCGAACGGCGTCGCGGGAGCCCTCGCGCAGCGCGCTCTGCACCCAGGCGCCGGTGCGGTTGCCGTACGGCTGCGGCGAGGCGCCGGAGGTGAGTCCGATCTCGCTGAGCACGTCGGCATTCACCATCGCCACGGTGCCGGTGTCGTTCACCGCGCGCGGGCCGTGCACGAGCCACGGCGCCGGCACGCCGTCCACCGAAAATCCCATCTGGCGGAAGTCGCTGCCGCGCACCGAGAACTCGGCGCGGAAGTCGTCGCCGGTGGCCACACCCGGCATCGCCTGAATCGCGCGGAACGGATCGTCGGCGAGCACACCGCGCAGTTCCTGGAGCTCCGCCGACCGCATGCGGAAGTCGACCGGCGCGCTGGCGCGTGGGGGTTCCTCGGCGCCGCGCACCGTGACCTGCTCCGTGTAGGCGCCGGCGCCGGCTGCGAGCGGCACCGTGACCTCGAGCACGCGCGCGGATTCCACGACGACGCCGCGCCTGGCGAGTGCGTAGCCCACAATCGAGACGACGAGCGTGTGCGGTCCGGCGGGCACGTCGTCCAGCACGAAGCGGCCGTCGGCGTCGGTCGTGGCGCGCCTGGCCGCGCCTTCGGCGATGACGAGCACGTCGGCCACGGCCTCACCCGTGAGGGCATCCACGACGCGGCCGTGGATGGCGCCGGGCTGCGGTGATGGCGGGGGCGGCGTCTGCGCCCGCAGGCCTCCCGCGCACGTCGTCATGAGGAGCACCGCGCACATGACGCGGCGCTGGAAACGTGCCCCGATCACTCGCACGTACCTGGCGGCGTCAGGATGTTGCCCGAACGCAGCACCATCCGGCAGTCGCCGCCCTCGAGGCGATAGGTCACACCGCCCTGGTCGAGCACGACCGCCCCCGAGCGGATCGCGATAGTGGCGTGCACGGCCGAATGAATGGAGAAGACCCCGCCGGTGCCCGCGAGCCGGGT
>CADEFD010000108.1:0-1720 GCA_902826515.1 uncultured Acidobacteriota bacterium | reverse complement strand
GTGCCGCGAATCTCCACGATGGTGGCGACCGGCCCCGTCACATCAGCGGACGGCGCCGGTGGCGTGCCGCGGCGCAGCCACCACTCGCCGAGGAGCAGCGCCGCCAGCAGCGCCGCCCCGACGACCCACCGCCACCACGCGCGGCGCGCGGGTCGCGGTGGCTCGGGCGGCGGTACGGGCGTGCGCGGATGCGCCGGGCCCGGCTGCACGGCCCGCGTCGAAGCGAGCTCGCGCAGGAGGGATTCGCCTTCGCCGTGGCGATCGGGACTGATGTACGACGACATGAAGGCGGGCCCTTCGAGGATAACGCGTTGGCCGCCTGCCCCGCGACCGGCTAGCATGCTGGCGTGCCGATGTCCCGCCACACGCTGTCAGACGACATCGAAGAGCTGCGTGACCTGCGCTGGCGCCGCGAGGGCGCGCGTCAGGTGGAATCCGCGCACGACGCCGAGCAGTTCGTCGAGCAGGTGGGGTTTGCCGCCTGTCTCACGGATTCGCGCAAGCCCGGGCCGTCGCTCTACGTCGCCGTCTGCGGCCGTCGCGACGCCGTGATGCCGCGCAACGTGCAGAAGGATCCGGAGGCTTCGCACACCTGGCTGCTCAAGGACGACGTGATCCGCCGCGGCAAGGTGTATTACGCGAAGATGGCGCGCGGCAAGGCGATGTTCCTGGCGCCGCGGCTCATCCCGCATTTCCATGCCGTGTTCGGCCTGCGCAAGGCGGAGGAAGCCAGGCGCCTGAGCCCGCCGGCACGCGCCATCCTGAAAGTGCTGCGCAGGGAATGGGAGATGGCTTCGGCTGACCTTCGCACCGACGCCGGTATCAAGGAGCGCGCGACGTTCACCAAGGCGATGGACGAGCTGCAGGCGGCGATGCTGGTCGTGCCGAGCGAAGTGCTCTACGCGCCGTGGTTCACCTACATCTGGACGCTGGCCGTGGGTCGCTTCGGCGACGCGTTGACCGAACGCGTGACGCCGGAGGTCGCGCGCCGGGAGATCGCCCGCGCCTTCCTGACGAACGCCGGGATGACCGTGCCCGGCGAACTCGCACGCGTGACCGGGCTCAGCAGGCCCGCCGCCGGCCTCGGCAATCGCGCGCTCGTCGCCGAGGGGTTCGCCGTGTCGCCCGCCCGCGGCGTCTACTGCCTCGCCGACCCGGCGCCTGCGCCTCGCGGCTGAGGCCGGCGCCCTCCGGTCGCGCTATCATCGCGGCCACATGTCGTCTCCCCGTCGCGTTCGTGTCGGCGTCCTCGGCGCCGGCACCTGGGCCCGCGCCGCCCATCTTCCCGGTTTCGCCCGCGACGCGCGGTGCGAACTCGTCGCCATCGCCGATCCGAAGAAGGAGCTCGCCGAGGAGGCAGCCCGGCAATTCGGCATTCCCCACGTCTACGACTCGCACGAGGCCCTCATCGCCCGCGAGGACCTCGACATGGTGGACGTCTGCACGCCGAGCAGCACACACTTCGCGCTGTCGTGGGCGGCCCTCGAAGCCGGCAAGCACGTGCTCTGCGAGAAGCCGGTGGCGTTCGACTTCCGCGACACGAGGCGCGCGGCCGAGCTGGCGCGCTCGAAGGGGCTCAAGACGAAGCTCGGCTTCACGTTCCGTTATGCGCCGGCGATGCGGTACTTCCGCAAGCTCGTGGCCGACGGCTACGTGGGCACGCCCTTCATCTTCAACGGCTACGAGCAGAACTCGCAGTGGCTCGACCCGATGAACCCGC
>CADEFD010000107.1:5221-17355 GCA_902826515.1 uncultured Acidobacteriota bacterium | reverse complement strand
TCGGCGAACCAGATCGAGTCGAGCACTGGCGCCAGTTCCCACTGAAACGGGAAGTAGCCCTGGCCGTAGGCGCGTTTCGGCACCCACGCATGACTGATGTGGTGCGCGAAGTTGTAGAGCACGCGGGCGTCGTCGGTGGCGGTGGACGCGGCGGTAAGGCCGGCCGAGGCGGCGAGATAGTAGGTGCTCGAGCCGAGGTGTTCCATGCTCATGCCGTACTCGTGTTCGGACGACAGCGGCGCGAGCAGCTCCTGGTGCAGCGTGTAGTGGTCGAACGGCGTGCTGCCGAACCACGCGGCCACGCGCGCGAACGCGGTGAGGGCGAGCCGGCCCACGCGGTCGAGGTCCACCGCACCTTCGGCGTAGCTGGCGAGATACACGGGCACCGGGGAGGTCGCCAGGCGCCGCACCTCGGCCTTGGGTCCCATGATGATCTGCGCGTCCGCCAGCGCGTAGTAGTCCGCGGCCGACGCGTCGACAGGGCCCGGCGCGAACGGAAAGCGCGGCGCCAGCGTGACGAACACCGGCCAGCCGGACGGCGCCTCCACCCGCACACGCACCGGCCGCGCCTCGAAACCATCGACGAACGCGAACAGGGAATAGCCGAGCGCCCCGAGATACCCGTCGCGCACGCGCGATTGATCGGACGCCGCTTTCACCGTGCGTTCGAGCGCCGCGAGGTCCACGCGGTAGGTCACGCGGGTCGTGCCCGCCTCGAGGCGCCAGCGGGGGCCCTCCTCACGCGTCGCGGCGCGCGCCACGCCGGCCGCGTCGTGGGCCGTGACGTCGCGCAGGAAGGCGTCGTAGCGCTGCTCGCCGTAGCCCATCGGAATCGCGCGCGGCATCACGAGGGGCCGCGCGGCGGGGAGCGGCGGCGCCCATGTCATTTCGATGGCGATCGTCGTGTCGCCGGCGCGCGCGTAACGCGCGCTGTAGCGGACATCGGCAGGCTGTGCGGCGGCGGTCGGCGGCAGCACCAGCAGGAGCAGGAGCAGGACGATCGGCATACCGGCAGTGTAGGGTAGACTCGCCCCCCGATGGGGCACACCGAGGCTCGTAGGGACGCGTCACGCACCTGGCCGGTTGTGGCCGCCTGCGGCCTGCTGGCTGCCATGAGCCTGTGGCTCGCTCGGTTGCCGCCAGCTGACTTCGTCACCCTGTTTCCGGACGACGCCTACTTCTACATGAAGACGGCGTGGCACGCGGCGCGTGGTTCCGGCACGACCTTCGACGGCATCAACCTCACGAATGGCTACCACCCCCTGTATCTCGGCCTGCTGACGGCACTCTCGTCGGTCGTGCCGCTCGTCGATGTGCCGGGCATGCTGGCGGTGTTCTGGCTCGACACCCTGCTGTCGCTCGGGTGGCTCGTGGTGATGGGCGCCGTCGCGCGCAGCCTCAGCTGGACCGCCTGGCAGTCCGGGGCGCTGATGCTGGGCTTGCTGCCGATAGCGGCGATCCCCGACTTCGGCATGGAGCCCAACGTGCTCATGCCCCTCGCGTGGGCCTATGTGGTGGCGGTGTGGCGCCACGACGGGCGGCCGGGGCGCGCCCTCGCCGCCGGGCTGCTCGGCGCGCTCGCCTGCCTCGCCCGCCTCGACTCCGCGCTCTTCGTGGGTCTGGTGGCGCTTTCGACGATGGGTGCCCGCGGCGAGATCCGCTGGCCGCTGCCGTGGACGTCGATGCGCACGGCGCTCCTGCTCGTCGGGCCCTCTGTGGCCGCGCTCGCCGGTTACAGCGCGGTGAACCTGGCGGTCTTCGGCCGGGGAACGAGCGTCTCGAGCTGGCTGAAGATGGGACCAACCGCCCCGGATGCAGCCGTGGCCAGCGGATTTCAAGGGCTGCTCACGGAAATGGCCGTGGCCGGCTGCGTCGCCGTGGCGCTCATCGCCCTTGGCCGCGCCGCGCGCGCGCGGCGGGCCGAGGCGTGGCGTCTGGCCGGACTGGCCGCCTGGCTCGTCGCCTACCAGGCCATCCTCGCGCTTTTCCTGCGCGGTGGCATCGAGCTCTGGTACTTCCCGCTGCCGCTCACGGTCGCCTTGCTGATCGGCGTCGATCTCGTGCCGCGTGTGTTCGCTTCGTTCGACCCGCGGGCGACGCGCGCGGCGCTGGGGCTGGTGATGGTGGGCGGGGTGGTGTTCTCAGCCCTGCTCATCCGCGGCCAGGTGAACCGTTGGTGGCTGTTCGCGGATGGCGTGGCCATGGGGCGGTGGATTGACGCACACCTGCCGCCCGACGCCGTGGTGTACGAGGTGGACAACGCCGGACTCGTCGGTTACTTCGCGGGCCGGCCGCTCATCAACGGCGACGGGCTCATCAACGGCTGGGACTACCAGCGTGACCTGCGCAGCGGCCGCCTGCCCGAGTACCTGCGGCGCACCGGCGTCGGGTATCTGGTGTCCGACGAATACGAAGATGGCGCGCCCGTGCAGGTGCGCGTGCCGCTGTGGGATCAGCCGGCCCTCACCCTGTCGTTCGCGGTCGCGCCCGTGCCGCTCGCGCGGCACGGGCGGTTCATCCTCGTCGCCGTGGATCATGCCCACGTCCGAGTGAGCGCGCCCGCACGACCCGCGCCGGCGCCGTGACCCATCCGCGCACCTTCGCGCCGGCGCTGTTCGTGCCGCTCGTGGCCATCAGCGCCGCCGGCGCCGTCATCGGTGTGCAGCTCCTGACGTCGCTCGGCGTCACGCCGAATACCGCGCTCATCGGCGCGCTGCTCGCGATGCTGCTCGGCCGTCTGCCGGTGGCCGGGCTGCGCGTGTTCCGCTCGATGCACGCGCAGAACCTCGCGCAGAGCGCGATGTCGGCCGCCACCTTCGGCGCCGCCAATTCGCTGCTGCTGCCGATTGGCGTCCCCTATCTGCTCGGCCGCGAGGATCTGGTGCTGCCGCTCCTTGCCGGCGTTGCCGGCGCGATGTTCCTCGATGCGTGGATCCTGTATCGCCTTTTCGGCAGCCGCATCTTTCCGGCCGAGGGCGCGTGGCCGCCGGGGCTCGCCGCGGCCGAGGCGATCCGCGCGGGTGATGCCGGCGGACGTCAGGCGCTCGTGCTCGTGAGCAGCCTCGCGGCCGGCGCGCTCGGCGCGTGGCTGTCGCTGCCGATGTCGGCCTTCGGCACCGCCTTCATCGGCAACGCGTGGGCCCTCACGATGTTCGGCGTGGGCCTGCTCGCGAGCGGCTACAGCGTGGCGGTGGCCGGTGTGTCGCTGCAGGCGCTCTACGTGCCGCACGGGATGATGATCGGCGCCGGGCTCGTGGCCCTCGGGCAAGTGGTGGCGCAACTGCGTCAGCGGCCGGAGGCGGGCGCGCGCGAGGATGCCGTGAGCCGCGCGGCTGATGCCCGCGTGGGCGCCACGCTGCGGGCGGGCGGCGTCGGGTATCTGGCCATCGCCGCCGGGCTGGCGCTTGCCGGCGGCCTGCATGCGTCCATGGCGCCGGGGCCGCTCGTGCTGTTCGTGGCCTACGCGGCCCTTGCCGCCTACGTGCACGAATTGCTCGTGGGCCTCGCGGCGATGCACTCGGGCTGGTTTCCGGCCTTCGCCGTGGCGCTCATCACGCTGCTCGTCGGCATGTCGCTCGGCTTTCCGCCGATGGCGCTCGCGATCCTCACCGGATTTTCGGTGGCAACCGGTCCGGCCTTTGCCGACATGGGCTACGACCTCAAGGCCGGCTTCGTGTTGCGCGGCCGCGGCGCCGACGTCGCGTTCGAGCTCGACGGCCGGCGCCAGCAGTTCCTGGCCGCGTCGGTGGCCTTCGCGACGGCGCTCGTGGTGGTGCTGCTGGCCTGGCGCGGGTACTTCGCCGCCGGCCTCGTGCCGCCGGTGGCGAAAGTGTACGTGGCGACGATTGGCGCCGGTGTGGCGCCCGGCGTGGCCGGTTCACTGCTACTCTGGGCCATACCGGGCGGGCTCCTCCAACTCTCCGGTGGTTCCCGGCGACAGCTGGGCGTGCTGCTCTCCACAGGTCTGCTCATCGCCAACCCGATTGCGGGCTGGGGGGTGCTGACCGGGATCGCCGTGCGCCTCGTGTGGGCGCGCGTGCTCGCGCGGCCGGCCGGGGCCCTGGAGGTCGTCGCCGCGGGCTTCATCGCCGGCGACGCTCTGTGGTCGTTCGGCGACGCGGTCACTCGGCCGCGTGCGCGTGGAGGCGCCTGATGAGTTTGAGTCACACCCTGGCCGTGTTCGAGGCCCTCGATTCGCCGCGGGCCTCGGGCGACACGGTCCGCGCCCTGCTGGATGGGGTGGACGGCGTCATGCTCGACGTCGAACGCGTGCAGGGCCCGAAAGGCCACACCGACTTCGTACGTGTGGTCGTGCCCGGGCATTCCGGGATTCGCGCCGGCGGCACGGCGCCCACGCTCGGCATCGTCGGCCGGCTGGGCGGCGTCGGCGCGCGGCCATCACGCATCGGCCTCGTGTCGGATGCCGACGGCGCCGTCGCGGCCGTCGCCATCGCCCGCAAGCTGGCGTTCATGCGGCGCGAGGGCGATGTGCTCGCCGGCGACGTCATCATCGCCACGCACATCTGTCCGGATGCGCCCACCAAACCGCACCTGCCGGTGGACTTCATGGATTCGCCGGTCTCGATCGAGCAGATGAACCAGCGCGAGGTCTCGCCCGAGATGGCGGCCGTGCTGTCGATCGACACGACCAAAGGCAACCGCGTGCTCAACACGCGCGGCTATGCGATCTCGCCCACGGTGAAGGAAGGCTGGATCCTGAAGGTGGCGCCCGACCTGCTGCGGCTCGCGGAAGTGTCGTCGGGCCGCGCGCCGGTCACCTTTCCCATCACCATGCAGGACATCACACCCTACGGCAACGGCGTGGATCACCTCAACAGCATCCTGCAGCCGGCCACGGCCACGAACGCGCCGGTGGTGGGGGTGGCGATCGGCGCAGAGTCCGCGGTGCCCGGCTGCGCCACGGGGGCGAGCCACGAAGTGGACATCGCCGAGGCGGTGCGCTTTGCCATCGAAGTGGCGAAGGAAGTGGGCACGGGCCTCTGCCGGTTCCACGACGAGGCGGAGTTCGCGCGGCTGGTCGAGATGTACGGCGACATGCGCCGCCTGCAGGGAGTGTCCCGATGAGCGCGCCGAAACTCGGCACGGTCACGATCGGCCAGGCGCCGCGCGCCGATGTCATGCCCACGCTCGATCTGCACGTGCCGCCCGGCGTGGAGCGGGTGCATCTGGGCGTGCTCGATCGGCTGAGTGATGCCGACATCGCCAGTCAGTTCGCGCCGCGCCCGCGTGAACAGAAGATGGTGACGCGGCTGCTCGATGGCCGCGCCGTGGAAGTGGACGCGCGTGCCGCCGAAGCCGGCGTGCAGCGCAAGCTCATCGAACTCGAGGACGCCGGCTGCACCGTGGTCGTCGTGCTGTGCACGGGCGTCTTCCGCGGCCTGCGGTCGCGCCGTGCCTGGCTCATCGAGCCGGATCGCATCCTGCCGGCGCTCGTCGGCGGCCTCGTCGGCCCGCGCCGGGTCGGCATCCTCTCGCCGATCGAGATGCCGCTCGATGCCGCGCGTCGCAAGTGGGCGGCGCTGCAGATTCCGCCGAGCGTGGCCGTGGCTTCGCCGTACGTGCCCGGCGACGACGGCATCATCGCCGCCGCGCGCGACCTGCAGCGAGCCGGCGCCGACGCGCTGCTCATGGACTGCATCGGCTACACCGATCGCCATCGCGCCGCCGCCGCCCGCGCCACGGGCCTCACGGTGCTGCTCTCGAACGATCTCGTGGCGCGTGTCACCGGCGCGTGCCTCTACGAGGCGCCATGACCCTGCTGCTGCTCAGCAACTCGCGGAATCAGGGCGGCGAGTACCTCGCCCACGCCCTCGATGCCTTCGCCACACTGCTCGCGGGACGCACCGCGGCGTGGTTCGTGCCATTCGCCGGTGTGACCGTGCCGTGGGATGGCTACACCGCGATGGTGGCCACCGCGCTCGCGCCGCTCGGCGTCACCGTGACGGGCGCCCATGTGCGCGCGACCCCGGCGGCGGGGGAGGCCATCCTCGTCGGCGGCGGCAACACGTTCCAGTTGCTCGCCGAGATGCGATCGCGCGGTCTGCTCGAGGTGGTGCGCGCGGCGGTCGCAGGCGGCGTGCCCTACGCCGGCTGGAGTGCCGGCGCGAACCTGGCGTGCCCGACGATCCGCACGACCAACGACATGCCCATCGTCGATCCGCGCGGCTTCGAGGCGTTCGGCTTCGTGCCCTATCAGATCAATCCGCACTTCACGAACGCGATGCCGCCCGGGCACCAGGGCGAAACGCGCGAGCAGCGGCTCACCGAGTTCGTCACCGCCAACCCGGCCGTGCCCGTGCTGGGCCTGCCCGAAGGCGATTGGCTCACTGTGGGGGACGATGGCCACACGCTGCACGGCCCGAAGGACGGCGTCTGGATCCGGCACGGGCAGCCGGTCACCGCGCAGCCGCCGGGGCCGCTCGTGTACTGAGAGGCGCTCGCGTGGCGCGACTCGCGTCACCAGACGCGAGGCTGCTGTGACGCCCAGCCGCTCCAGGCCCCAGGAGCAGCGCCGCTAGAACGACCACTCCGTGCTGAGCATGAAGAACACCGGGCGGCCCTTGATGTTCGGCTTACGTGCCCTCACGAAGGCTCCGTCGTGGAAATACACCGCGGCCGCGTCGACTTCGAGATACGGGCGCCGGCGGTAGCGCAGCCGCACGTCGGTCTGCGTGCCAAGCTCCGTGCCGGAGCGTCCCGTCGGATCGACCAGTCCCGTGGACCGCCAGCGGTCCGTCGCCTGGGCGAGCCAGTTCCACCGGTGCTGCACAGACAGCTCGATGGGACGCACGGGTGTGGCAATGAGCCACAGGCCGGGCGACACCAGGTTCGAGCGGGAGATCAGCCCGAACATGCTGGTTGGTCCCAGCTCGAACCGCGAACGGCCGAACAGCGTGTCGAAGCTGCCACTGCGCCTGTCGGAGGGGTCGGCGTCGCCCGACGCGTGGTCGTAGACGGCACTCAGGTGCGGCTGCCAGGGGACCGTCGGCCAGGCGTAGCCGAGCTGTGCATGCTCGAACCACGCCCTGTGATCGAGCGCGCCGACGGAGCCCCACTGCACGACCGTTTCGTTCTCGAAGTCGATATGCCTGCCAGCCGCCGTGCCGAACACGCGCACACCAGCGGTGTCGATCCGCCGTCTGGTCGACGCCGTGAAGGCCGCCCCATCGTCGAGGCGCAGGACATAGGTGTCGATGTTGACGCGCGGAACGCGACTCGTCGTGGCGTAGACGCCGCCGAAGCGTGCCTTGCTGAAACGGCTGTCGAACTTCAGCGAGGGATACGCGTAGATGGCCGGACGCCCGGCCATCGTCTGCACCGACCAGCCCTTGCCGGTCACTCCCAGCACTGCGCCGTCCTGAGAATTGGAGACGTTACCGTAGGGGGGGCGGGCAATCAGCCGTCCGTTGCCATACTCCCGGCTGAATCGGCCGACCTCGAGAGTCACCGTGGCCCTGGACGCGCCAAGGTTCGGCCAGCGGACGCCGACAGAGAGCTGCGACATCTTGACGTGAGACGTCATACGGTTGGTGATGGTCGATGCGCTGTCAGTCAGCGTCGTGCGCGCATCCTGCACTTCGGCCATACCGACGACGTGAGGCCAGGTCACGCGCGCGCGCAGGCGCGTCCGGAATCCGAGGACGTCGTCGCTGCCGGTTTCGGCCAGCCGATACCGCCGCCCGATAGACTCGAAACGGCTCCTCTGTTCGCCGTGCACTTCGAGCCACGCGGGCAGCACGCGCGTCGACGCGGCTACTGGCGCGTCTTGCTCGGAACGGCCGACGAGTCTGGCGTCGGCGGTGGCAGGAGCCTGGACGAGCCCCCACGAGAGAGCGGACGATCGGCGAGGCACGTCGCGCGCCAGTGTCTGGGCCGACGCCGCCGTGTCGACGGTGGCCAGAAACGCGACGACGGGGAGCACGCCCCGAAGACGCCAACGGTTGGCAATGACCAGCACTTGAGTCTCTTTCGCGGTCGGAGCGGGTACGCGCGCCATTGTCTCCGAAACGATGATCCTTGGCAAAGCCCGGCCGTGTCGAGCCTGCCGGCGTGCCCACAACCATGCGCGTGCATGAAGTACATTTGGCAGTACTGATGCATCGAGTCACGTGTCGCTGCGCCACGCTGTGCCTGAGCCTTGCGCTGCTGCTCCTGTCGGTAGTCGACGGGCAGGCACAGCAGAACCCCGATCGCCAGGTGTGGGTGCAGGGGCTCGCCCTCGGCCAGCTCTCGCAGAACTGGCGGTCGCACATCGAAGTGCAGCCGCGCTGGTTCGACGACGGTTCCGAACTCGGACTGACGATCATCCGCTACGCCCTCGGCCGCCGGCTGACGCCGCACGTCACCGCCTTCATTGGTCATGCCTGGGTGCCGCGCACCTTCGGCGAGGGCGTGCGGCACGAGCAGCGCATCTGGCAGCAGCTCTCGATTGCCGGGCCGTCGCTCGGCGCCTGGAGCACGTCCGGCCGCCTGCGCGTCGAACAACGCTGGCTCGATCCGTGGGACGGCGTGTCGCACCGGGTGCGGATGCTGGCGCGCGCGCAGCGGCCCGTAGGGGCCACGAAGCGCTGGGGCGTCTGGGCCTACGACGAGCTCATGGTCACACTCGACGACACCCCGCAGGGGCCGGCCAGCGGCTACGACCGGAACCGTCTGGCCGGCGGCGTCTCGCGCCGGCTCTCGCCGGTCGTGTCGGTGGACGCCGGCTACCTCTGGGAACGCGGCGTCTTCGGCGCCGGCCGCCGCAACGATCACGTGGCGATCGGCGTCCTCAATCTCAGCCTGCCGCGCCGGTGATCCGGCGCGGTTGATCCGTTCATTCGAAGTCGGGACAATGCCCCCGAGGAGACTCCTGCCGATGCCGACGTCCGCCCGCACTCTCGCTTTCTCGCTCTGCGCCGCCGCTGTCGTGGCCGCCGGCGCCAGCCACCTGGCCGCGCAGCCTGCGGCGCCGCAGGGGCCGCCGCGCGGCGCTTCAGCGCCGCCCGAGCACGCCAAGGTCACGCCGATCAACCACCTGCCCAATCCCTACGAGACCGTCCGCAACTTCGGCACCCTGCCCGATGGCCGCAGGTGGGGCAGCGTGAGCGCGGTGGCCGTGGACCCGGACGGCAAGCACATCTGGGCCGGCGATCGCTGCGGCGCCAATTCGTGCGCCGGGTCCGACGTGAACCCCATCGTGAAGCTCGATCCCGCCGGCAAGGTGGTGGCGAGCTTCGGCGCCGGCCTCATCATGTGGCCGCACGGCATCGACGTCGACAAGCAGGGCAACGTCTGGGTCGTGGACGCGCGCTCGGCCACGCCCGCTGAAATCGCCAAGTTCCCGAACGCCGCCGGCAAGGGCCACACGGTGCTGAAGTTCAGCCCGCAGGGCAAGCTCCTGCTCACGCTCGGCACGCCGGGCACGGCCGGCGCGCCGCCGAAGGCGTTCACCGAACCGAACGACGTCGTGATCGCCGCCGACGGCAGCATCTTCGTGGCCGAGGCGCACAACGATCAGTTCATGGATCAGAACGCGCCGGCCGGCGTGGGCCGCATCTCCAAGTTCAAGGCCGACGGCACGTTCATCAAGAGCTTCGGCAAGTACGGTTACGGGCCCGGCGAGTTCCGCGGCGCGCACGCCCTGGCGTTCGATTCGAAGGGCCGGCTCTTCGTGGCCGATCGCGGCAACCGCCGCATCCAGATCTTCGATCAGGAGGGCAAGCACCTCGACACGTGGTACCAGTTCAGCCGCATCAGCGGCCTGCACATCGCGGCTGACGACACGCTCTACGCCATCGACTCCGAGTCGGACGACAACTACAACCCCGGCTGGCGCAAGGGCCTGCGGGTGGGCAGCGCGCGCACCGGCGACGTGTGGTACTTCGTGCCCGAGCACGTGTCGAAGCAGGCCTCGGGCATGGGCGGCGTCGGCTCGATGGGCGAAGGTGTCACGGTGGATGCCGCCGGCAACGTGTTTGCCGGGGAAGTGGGCCCGATCCAGGGCATGACGAAGTTCGTCCCCCGCCTGAAGCGCTAGATCCGGTCGTGCTTCCGACATCGCGGGCCGCTTCGGCGGTCCGCGATCCCCGCCCTGCACGCTATCTTCCTCAGACCAGCTCGTCCGTGATCACTTCCAGCCCGGCCGTCCGCACTTTCCGGTAGATCCCCTCCGTCCAGGCCGGTATTCTCCGCCCACCGCGGGGAAAATCCCCGCGCTTCTCCCGGCGGTCGCACCGGGCGGCCGGTGCGACAGTTCGTCGCGCCCTCTTCCCGCCGGTCAACTCTCACGTCCACGCACGCACCCCGTTGGCCCGCGATGGCGGCATCGCACTTGCACTCCGGTCGTCGGCAGGCGCCTGCCCGTTCGTCCGGGAAGCGCCGACCGGGTAGGAGCGGATTATGAGACGTTTCGGCAATTGGGCGGTCCTCGTGGCCACCTTGACGATGCTCGCCAGCGTCGGGATGAAGGCGCTGTCTGAACCATCAGCCGGCGCGAGTCCCGCGCCAGCTCCCAGGGCTGCGGCTCCCGCGGCGGCCCCGGCCCAGACCGCGGCGCCGCAGGCGCCGGCGTCCGGGTATGTCGGCGCCGAGACCTGTGTGGGCTGCCACACGGGCTACGACGCGACGGTGAATGCGACCAAGCACGGGTTCAAGGGCAACGCCCGCACCCCGATGGCGAATCAGGGCTGCGAGTCGTGCCACGGACCGGGCGAAGCACACGTGAACGACCCCGAGAAGGTGAAGCCGGTTCAGCTCGACAAGGTGGCGGCGAACGTCGCCAACGCGCAGTGCCAGACCTGCCACAACCGCGGCGAACACGCCCTCTGGGACGGCAGCCAGCACGAGAACCGCAACGTGAAATGTGCCGACTGCCACAGCGTGCATTCGAGCCAGGGCCCCGTGCTGATGCGCGCGAAGACGCAGCAGCTCACCTGCGCGAAGTGCCACCAGGGCATCACTAACAAGCAGCAGCGCTTCAACCACATGCCCGTGCGCGAGGGCAAGATGGCCTGCTCGTCCTGCCACAACGTGCACGGCTCGGTGAACGTGAAGCTGCTGCGCGCCGGCACCACGGTGGACCAGAGCTGCACGAGCTGCCACACCGAGAAGCGCGGGCCCTTCCTCTGGGAACACGCGCCGGTAGTGGACAGCTGCACGACCTGCCACGACTCGCACGGCAGCAACAACGACCGCATGCTCGTCACGAAGATGCCCTTCCTCTGCCAGCGGTGTCACGTGACCTCGCGGCATCCTCCCACCGTCTACGAGGGCTCCACGCTGATGACCTCGCAGAACGCCAACAAGATCTACGGGAAGTCCTGCGCGAACTGCCACCAGCAGGTCCACGGGTCGAATCACCCGAACGGCAAGTTCTTCCTGCGGTGACCCGGGAGGCATGAGATGCGCACCATTCAATTCGTGACCGCTGCGGCGCTGCTCGTGGCCTCGATCGAGGCCCGGGCGCAGACGCCGCCCACCAAACCCGAGCCTCCGGCCGTGCCGTCGCTCGGCGAACTCGACCTCGGCTACCGGGGCGGGGACATCTCGGGCGACGAAGCCCGCTTCGAGCGCTACCGTGATCTGCGCGAAGGCGTGACGTCGTTCTTCCAGTTGAAGCGCCACGTCGAGAAGTACCGCTTCGAAGCGGCGGCGTCGAACGTCGGCTACCGCGACCAGCGCGTCGGCGCCGAATACACCGACGGCAAGCTCACGGTGGGCGGCCTGTTCGACTCGATTCCGCTCAACTACCTCTACGACGCGCCGCTCATCTGGACCAACGAAGGCGGCGGCCGCTTCTCGCTGCCGAGCGCGCTGCGCCAGGCAGTACAGGGACCGACCAACGCGGCGCTCGACGGCTCGGCCGTCGGCGTGCCGTGCGCGCCCGGCCTCGGGCCGACGTGCAGCGCGGCCACGGCGGCGCAGGCCATCGCCAACCGGTCGATCTACAACTCGATCATCAGCCCCGGAGACATCGCGGTGAAACGCGAGATCTTCGGCGTGAAGGTGGGCTACGTGCCCACCGAGGCGCTGGGGATGAGCGCGGACTTCTCCTCCACGGGCCGCACCGGCTCGATGCCGTGGAACATGTCGTTCGCGTTCAACAACACCAATCAGCTCCCGGCGCCCATCGA
>CADEFD010000107.1:0-5121 GCA_902826515.1 uncultured Acidobacteriota bacterium | reverse complement strand
GACCGGCATGCTGAAGACGATCCCGAAGACGACCGTCAACGGCAACGTCCAGCTCACCTACATGCGGCAGAACGAGTCGCTGCTGCCGTGGTCGGTCAACTCGACCATCACGTCACCGGCGACGCTGGCCCTCTATCCCGGCCTGCGCGGGCTGCCGCGCACCTCGGCGGAAGCCTCGGTCAACGGCCTGAACGCGCTCGTCAACGTGAGCAGCCGGCCCACGCGCTACCTCACGCTGCAGGCGCGCTACCGCTACAACCAGCACGACAACAACACGCCGAGCTTCGACGGCACGACCTTCGTCACCTTCGACGGCGCCGTGCGCACCTTCACCGACGACCCGCTGACGCATCACGTCGAGGGGTTCTCGGAGTACTTCCACATCACGCGGAAGAACTTCGACGCCAACGCCACGTTCCGCCTGGCCGACTACGGCTCGCTCCGCGTCGGCTATGCGAACGAGCTCTTCGACCGTGAAGGCCGCGGCTTCAGCGAAGTCTCCGACAACCAGCTGCGTCTCGCCTACGACGCGCAGCTCTTCGAGCGCCTCAGCGTGCGCGCCTCGCTCGACACCTCGCGGCGGCGCGGCGACGGCTACATCCTGAGCGGCATCGACTACGAGAGCGGCCCGGCCGGCACGCAGCCGGGGCTGCGCTACTTCGACGAGGCCGACCGCGACCGCACGAAGGGCGCCGTCATCCTCACCGCCAATCCGATCGACACGCTGGGCGTGTTCGTGCAGTTCGCCACCACGCGCGACACGTTCCTCGGCGACGGCTCGATTCCGGCCGGCCGCGAGCAGTTCGGTCTGCTCAGCCAGGATTCGGACGCCATCGTGGGCGGCATCGACTTCACGCCGAACGAGATGGTGCACCTTGGCGCCAGCATCGGCCGCGACGAGTTCGCGGCGCTGCAGAAGTCGCGCAACGCCAACCCGCCGCCCGACCCGTCGTGGACCGACCCGGCCCGCAACTGGACGCTCGACAACAACGAGGTCGTGAAGACCTACATGGCCTACCTCGACCTGCTGGGGCTGGCCAATGCGAAGGCCGACATCCGCTTCAGCTACGAGTTCAACGACTCGGACAACGCATTCACCTACGGCGGCCCGCGCATCCCGGTGCTGCAGGCGGCGGGCACCTTCGTGCCGCTGCCGAACGTCGTGAACGAGTGGAACCGCTTCACGGCCGACGTGAAGTATTACTTCACGCCGAAGGTCGGGGTGGGGGTGGGCTACTGGTTCGACAAGCTCGACGTGAGTGACTGGAACACCATCGACACCAACGGTCCGGTCGGCTTCGCGGCCGCCACCGGCACGCCGCGCATCGACTGGCTGGGCGGCCTGCTGACCGGCTACGGCAACCGCCCGTACGAAGGCAGCCGCGTGTTCGTGCGCCTGCTCTACCGGTTCTAGACGGACCGGCCGACGATTGCACCCGGGGGCGACATCCGCCCGCCGCGCCGAAGCCCCTGGAGCTTCGGACGAGGCGGCGGGGCCGCCCCCGCGGTGTGTACGGCAGGTGCGAGGATGCGAGGGGTGCGTTAGGATGCGGAGATGAGCGAACGAGTCGTCGTCCACCTGCCGCCGATGCCCCAGCCGAAGGATTTCGGCCTGGACGCCAAGACGCCGGCCGCGAGCCCCGCCGCCGACCGCTACGAGAAGGCGCTCGAAGTCTGGGAGCGCGTCGTGGACGGCATCGCGCGACGCATCGGCAAGAAGCGCTGAGCCTGCCCTCAGGGAAGGGCGAGGATGGCGCGCGTCACCCACGCGGCCAGGCCCACGGCGATGAGTGCCGCGACGATGCGCATGCGCGCCGCCGTCTGGTGCCGGTCGGCGCGTCCGCGCGCCTTCCAGTCGTTCCAGCGGCCTTCATCGATGAGATCGGCGGTGAACGCGGGCGCGGCGGCCGAAACGGGTGCGGTCATGTGGATACCTGGCGGCCGGAGTCGGCCGCACGTCCTCGCCCCGAGCGTAGCGGCCGGCGCCGCGGGCCGCTGTGCACTACCGCACACCGCCGCCGGCCAGCCCGGCCGCGCCGCCCGCACGCGGCGCCCGCCCGTGCGATGATGCCCGGGATGCCGCCCGTCGCCCGTCGCGCCCGGCCTGCCGCCCGCGCGTTCGACGTCGACGCCTTCCTCGCGGGTCCGCGCGTCTCGACCCGCGGCCGCCGCCTCCTGTCCGGCGCGGTGCTCTTCGCCCAGGGCGATCCGGCCACGTCCGTCTGCTACATCCGGCACGGCAACGTGAAGCTGTCGGTGGTGTCCTCGGCCGGCAAGGAGCGGGTGGTCGGCATGCTCGGGCCCGGCGACTTCGTGGGCGAGGGTTGCCTGACCGGCCAGCCGCTGCGGATGTGCACGGCCACGGCCGTGGCCGCGACCGAGGTGCTCGTGCTGCGACGGGCCCGCATGGCGCGGCTGCTGCACGAGCATCCTGCCTTCTCCGAGCGCTTCATCAGCTACATGCTGGCCCGCAACATCCGCATCGAAGAAGACCTGGTGGATCAGCTCTTCAACTCGAGCGAGAAGCGCCTGGCGCGTGTGCTGCTCCTGCTGGCGCGCTACGGACGCGAGTCGCGCGACCAGCGGGTGCTGCCGCGCCTGTCGCAGGAATCGCTGGCCGAGATGGTGGGCACGACCCGCTCACGCGTGAACTTCTTCATGAACAAATTCCGCAAGCTCGGGTTCATCGACTACAACGGCGTCATCACCGTGCACACGGCGCTGCTGAGCGTCGTGTTGCACGACTGACCGCGCCGCGCGCCGTCCGCGGGGATGCCCGCGCTACAGGCGGCCGGCGAGGGCGACGGCCAGCTTGATCGCCGCGGCGATCGGCAGGCCGACGGCAAGGATGCCGAGCGGAAAGAGCAGGCCGACGCCGAGGATCCCGGCGCCGCCGATCATCCGCTGCACCATGAGGGCGACGCCCGTGCGGTAGGTGAGCGGCGAGGGGTCCATGGAGGTCGGTACTGGCTGCGTCATGGTCCCACCGTAGTGAACGGCCCCGCTCGGCGTCTGTTCACTAGTGAGCAGCGCGGCCGGCGCGTCCTGTCTGGGCCCGGCGCGCCCATTGCCTGTATCCTGAACGTTCCGAAACGTGCGAACTACCCGTGCCACGCCCCACTGGGCCCGCGTCGCGCTTGCCCTGGCGCTCCTGAACGCGTCGCTCACGCTCGTGAACGTCTGGCCCACGCCCTTCGTGCGCCTGAGCGGCGACGTCTCGCTCGAGGTGCTCGGCGTGGCCGCCCTGCTCGTGCTGCTGCACCGCGTGGTCTGGCCGCGCCGCCTGGCCGTGGCGCGCGTGCTGGCCGGGGTGTGGGTGCTGCTCACGATCGGGCGCTACGCGGATGTGACGGCGCAGTCGATGTGGGGCCGGCCCATCAATTTGTACTGGGACGTGCCGCATCTGCCCTCGGTCGGCGCCATGCTGGCGACGGTGGCCTCGTGGGGCGTCATCCTTGCCGTGGTAGGCGCGCTCGTGCTCGTGCCGACGCTCCTCTTCCTGCCGCTGCGGTGGGCCTTCGGCACGGTCATCGACGGCATCGCCGACGCGCGCATCCGACGCGCCGTGCTCGCCCTCGGCGCGCTCGCGGTGGCCGTGGGCGGCGTGCAGCGGCTCGACACGGAGCGTGTGCCGCAGTGGCCCGGCGTGGCCACGCCGGTCACGATGGTGTGGGCGGCGCAGGCACGGCAGTACGCCTTCGAGATGAGTGGCGCCGGCGTGCGCGCGCTCGGTCCCGCGCCGGTCATCGAGTCGACGCTGGCGCGCGTGCAGGGCGCCGACGTGCTGCTGCTCTTCGTCGAGTCGTACGGCAGCGTGAGCTGGGAACGCCCGGCGTTCGCCGAGGCGCTGGCGCCGGTGCGGGCCACACTCGACGAGGCCATCCGCGCGAGCGGCCGATCGGTCGTCTCGACCTACCTCGAGTCGCCCACCTTCGGCGGCGAGTCGTGGCTCGCGCACATCAGCCTGCTCTCGGGCACGGAAGTGCGTGACGGCGCCACCAACACCCGCCTCATGGCGCAGCAGCGCGACACCATGGTGACGGCGTTCGCGCGCCGCGGCTACCGCACGGTCGCGGTGATGCCCGGCATCCGCGGCCGCTGGAGCGAAGGCGCGTTCTACGGTTTCGACGAGATCTTCGACGCCGAGAAGCTCGCCTACCGGGGGCCGAGTTTCGGCTGGTGGGACATCACCGATCAGTTCGCCCTGGCCAGGCTCGACGCGCTCGAACTGGCGGCGACCGATCGGAAACCGGTCTTCGCCGTGTTCCCGACCATCAGCACCCACACGCCCTTCACGCCAGCGCCGCCGTATCAGCCCGACTGGGCGCGCGTGTTGACGCCGAACACCCACGACGAAGCGGAGCTGGCGGCCGCGTGGGCCATTCCCGCCGACTGGCTGGATCTTGGTCCCGGCTACGTGCGCGCGATGACCTACGCCTACCAGACATTTGCCGGCTACCTGACGCTGCGCCGCGACCGCGACTTCGTGCTCATCCTCGTGGGCGACCATCAGCCGCCGGCGCTCGTGAGCGGGGAAGGCGCGCCGTGGTCGGTGCCGATGCACGTCATCACCTCGCGCGCGGCCGTGCGCGACGCCCTGCTCGCGCAGGGGTTCCGCCCGGGGCTCAGGCCCGAGCGGCCGGTGACGTCGGCCATGCACGAGGCGCTGCCGCGCCTGCTCGACGCCTTCGGCAGCCGCTGACGCCGTGCTCTTCACCGCGCCGTCCTTCCTCTTCGTCTTCCTGCCGGTGGTGCTGGCGCTGCACCTCGTGCCGCATCCCGTGTGGCGCAACGTGCTGCTGCTCGTGGCGAGTGTGGTGTTCTACGCGTCGGGCGCCGGCGCCTTCACCACGCTCATCCTGGCCTCGATCGTCGCCAACTACCTGGCGGCGCTCGCCATCGACCGCTGGCGCGAGGGCGCGGCCGGCCGCTGGCTGCTGCGGGCGACGATTGCCGCCAATCTCGCCGTGCTCGTGGTGTTCAAGTACGCGGGGTTCCTCGGCGCGCACATCAACGCCGTGCTCGCCCCTCTGGGACTCGGCGCGCTGCCGGTGCCGGCCGTGACGCTGCCGATCGGCATCTCGTTCTTCACCTTCCACGCCATCTCCTACGTGGTGGACG
>CADEFD010000106.1 GCA_902826515.1 uncultured Acidobacteriota bacterium | reverse complement strand
CGACTCGCACTCGCTTCGACCACAACTACGAGTCGCTACGTAAGCTGATCGGGCTGATTCAAGCGGATTGGAGCGAAGCGGGCTGGCTGCCTGACGGCTATCGCGTATCGATTTGCCCTCCTGCCGTGTTCAACTTGGTTGGCTCAGTGTTCCATCTCGAATGGAGTGAGACCGCGTCCCTGGAACTTGGCTTCTACGCTGACAGCCACGGCAATGCGCAATGCTTTGCGGTTGGACCGAACGGGCCTGGTGACCTGTCGTTTGTCCACGAGGTCGAGACCGAGTCGGAGTGGCCGATGTTGGGCTTCAGGCTCGCTCTGCTACCGGACCTCCCTCGACCGTGATCGACAACTCGCGATCGATCCATTGTAGCGCCGGCCATGCACACGATCGGGACGCTCGCGGTGTTTGCTGCGAGTCTCGCAGTCAGGCCATCCGTTGGGGCGTTGACCGTTCGTGGCGTCGGTCGACGGGTTTCGTCCGCCTACGCTCTCAATCGTCGCGCCATCCCGGGCAGTCCGAGACTTCTGTAGGCGTCGACCTGCCGGCCGGTGGCGCTGATGAGAGGATTCAGGTCGATGCCGTTAGCCGCGGGGAAACGCTGCTCTCGATTTCCGAAACAGCAATGGCGGCGCACGGGGTCTGCGCCCAGTCGGCACACACGCTCCCTGTGCGAGGCGGGACTTTGGCGTCCTCGCAGGGCGGAGCCCGCGTCGGCGTGGCCACGGTCCGGGCACCTCTATGACGCGCGAGTGCAGAGACGTCCTGCTGCGGCTTTCGGCCGCTCTGCGAATCCACATCCGGCGCCGCTGGGCCGTGACTCCGCGGTTCGGCTGAGTCGAAGCGCGGCGAGGTGTCACGATGGGCTCTTGCCACAGTTGTCGCCGGCGTCTAACATTGGACGGCTGTTCAATACCGTGACGCACGCATTCCGTCGCCAAGAGACTCCCTATGCATGCTTTGTACGTGCTGCTGCCAGCGCTGTGTATCCTTGCGATCGCGTATCGCTACTACAGCGCGTTTCTGGCGACGAAGATCTGGATGCTGGACGACGCCCGCAAGACGCCAGCCCACACCAGGTTCGACGGCGCCAACTACTACCCGACGACGCGCTGGGTGCTGTTCGGGCATCACTTTGCCGCCATTACCGGCGCCGGTCCGCTGGTCGGACCGATGCTGGCCGCGCAGTTCGGCTATGCCCCGGGCTTCATCTGGCTGGTCGCCGGAGTCTGCCTGGCCGGCGCGGTCCACGACTCGATCGTGCTGTGGGCGTCGGTGCGACGCGGCGGCCGTTCGCTGCCCGACATCGTTAAACAGGAGATCAGCCCGTTCGCCGGGTTCGTCGCCGCGATTGCGGTGCTCTTCATCCTGGTGATCGCGATCGCCGGCCTCGGCATCACGTTCGTCAACGCCCTGGCGGACAGCCCGTGGGGCGTCTTCACCATCGCCATGACCATTCCGCTCGGCATGTTCATGGGCATGTGGATGTATGTGTGGCGCAAGGGCAAGATCACCGAAGCCACCGTCATCGGCGTGATTGGCCTGCTGTTGGCGGTGGCGGGCGGCGAGCCGCTCAATCACCCTGACTCCTGGCTTGGCAGCTTCTTCCGCCTGTCGCGCAATGAGATCGTGCTGGCGCTGTGCCTCTACGGGTTCGCGGCGTCGATGCTGCCGGTGTGGATCCTGCTCTCGCCGCGCGGCTACCTCAGCTCGTTCACAAAGATCGGCACCATCGCACTGCTCGCGATCGGTGTGATTGTCGTCAACCCGGTGCTGCAGATGCCGGCGCTGACCGAGTTTGTCAACGGCGGCGGGCCAATCATTCCGGGGCCGCTGTTCCCGTTCTGCTTCATTACCATTGCCTGCGGCGCCATTTCCGGATTCCACGCGCTGATCAGCTCGGGCACGACGTCGAAGATGCTTGACAAGGAGTCGGACATCAGGCCGGTTGGCTACGGCGCCATGCTCGTCGAAGGCGTCGTCGGCATCATGGCACTGATTGCCGCCTCCTCGATGGCGCCCGGCGACTATTTCGCCATCAATACATCACCAGAGGTGTTTGCGGCGATGACCTTCCAAGGCGAACACCTGCAGCCCGTGCACGTGGCGGAAGTCGAAGCGTCGGTCGGCGAAATCGTCACCGGTCGCACCGGCGGCGCCGTCTCGCTCGCCGTCGGCATGGCGCAGATCTTCGCGAAGCTCCCCGGCATGTCGGGCCTGCTCGCTTACTGGTACCACTTCGCGATCGTGTTCGAGGCGCTCTTCATTCTGACCACGATCGACTCGGGCACGCGCGTCGGCCGCTTCCTGCTGCAGGAATTCATGGGCCGGGCCTACAAGCCACTCGCGCAGCCCAGCAACCTCGTCGGCGGCGCGCTCGCGACAGGGCTCCTGGTTGCCACCTGGGGTTACTTCATCTACACCGGGCAGATCAGTACGATCTGGCCCATGTTCGGCGTCGCCAACCAGTTGCTCGGCATGGTGGCGCTGGCGGTGGGCACCAGCATCCTGATCAACATGGGGAACGCGAAGTACTTCTGGGTGACTCTCATGCCGCTGGCGTTCCTCGGCGTGAATACCCTCTACGGCGGTTTCCTCAACGTACGCGACAACTACTATCCGATTGCCATCGGCGCCGACACCGCGCGTCACACCGAGGGCTGGATTCTCACCATCTGTACCACGATCATGATGATCCTGGCGGTGTCGGTACTGGCGGCCGCAATCCAGAAGTGGGCCAGCGTGCTCAGCGGCGGGCCGGTGCCGGCGACGGCCGAGCAAAAGGGATAACCGTGATGGCGGCCGGCCGGCCGTCAGGACCGGTGTGCGCGCTTGTCGTTCCACGCGTGACACCTCACGGCAGCAGCAACGCCACGAGCGTGAGGAGAGCGGCCAACGCCAGTGCGCGCCGGTGAATGCTGCGCGCCTGGCGTCGCAGGCCTTCTCGTTCGTCGGCGTTGGCCACCGGCCGCTCACCATCGTCGAGATTGCACGTCCCGCGTGCAGCCAGCGCCAGTCAGGTCTTCTCGCGAGCCTGGAGCAGGCCCAAGCCTGCCATCCAGAGCGGCAGGAAAACGATAAGGCGCCACCAGCGCGGCGCTTCGTACCCCACCATCACGAAGCCGAGAAGCGCGGCAGCGCCAGCCGAAGCCAGCCCCATCATTCGGCGCAAGCGAATCTCCCGGCGACCGATGTTTGCCCGTCGGCCCATTGTTGTCTCTTACCGGGGGAGGGTGCCGGATGTTCGATGACCTGGCCTGCCTCGGTAGGCGACGAGCGCCAGCAGGACGAGCAAGACCGCCGGGGTAACGGCCATCGTCGGCGTGCCGCGAAACGCCTCGGTATAGACAGCCCCGATCATCGCGACTACCAGACACGTCGCAGCGTAGAACGAGTATCGAGGAATAAGGAGGAGAAGGCCACACCCCACCTCCCAAGCCCCCACGAACAGGCGGAACCAGGACGGGTAGCCCCACAGCGCAAAGTGTTCCACATGCATCTGCGTCCCGATGAGCTTGGTTCCGCCTGCAAACAGGAAGAGCACGCCGAGGAGTATGGTCAAGGTTCTCCAAATCATGTCGTGGCTCCTTGCAAAGCTTCAGGCTTGCAGCATACCATTGGACGGCTGTTCAATATGACGGCGCATTCCTCTTCGCGCAGACATCGCCTCTCCCCGCCCCCGTCGGCGCCGCGAGAGGTGGCGGGTGCGTGCAAGACTGAGCCGGGCACTCCTTCCTTGAGCCGGTCCGCGTTGTTGACACGACAAAAACTCTTGGCTGCTGCGACCGAGGAGTTTGCCGAGAACGGCTTTTCCGGGGCGCGGACCGCCAGGATTGCTCACCGCGCGGGAATCAATCGAGCGATGCTGCACTACCACTTCGGCTCGAAGCACGCGCTCTTCGAGCAAGTTGTGCGACTGGCCGCAGCCGAGATTATCCGAGACGCAAACTGGAATGTGGACGATCCGATCGGTTCCTTGCTTGGCTGCGTCAGTGCCGTGATGCGCGATCCCAAGCGAATGCGACTGCTCCACTGGGGGAGTCTCCAAGGGGCCGCCACAGGCGTCGATTTGGCTCCGATCGGCACTGAACCATTCGAATCCCTGGCCGGAGTGTTTCTACACGACGCACACGGACGGCACAAGGCCTGGATCGTTGTGTGCGCCGCGTTCGCCTCATTCGCCTTCCCGCGTTTGACCGAACGCGCCGTCGGCACGTCAGTTGACGACCTCGGTTTTGGAGTCGTTCATCGGCGGCTGGTCGAGACAGTCACCGGATGCCTGAAGAGCAAACGATGAGCGAGCGAACCGCTGAACCACGGGACTTGGCGACTGACGGTCACGCTGTCAGGCGCCCGCCGGAGCGGGAGCACGTGACCACACGACAGCGGGCCAATGTCGTCCGGCACAGCGACCATGCACCGATGGTGTCCGCTCTGGGCGTATTGCCGGTGTACTGCGCCATCGTCACGAAGGCGTCTGGTCTCGACGTGGCCGGTCAGTCGAGCCGGGCTGCGGCCGCGACGCTTGCCCGCCTCGCCTTCGACGGGGTGCGACTTCCGACGGTCCGCCTGGTCCTGAGTGGCAACCGTTCGACTCAGAAGGGGCGCGCGACCGTAGCGCGACCCAGCCGGGCGCCAAGAGTTGCGGAAGCCGCGAAGCAGAGAGGCCGCGAGTGAGAACGCCCCGCCTCGCGAGGCGCGTAGTACCGCGACTGGCCGAAGGCCCGGATGCGGACCTGTCGAGCACCTTGAGCGGGTGGTATCGCTTCGCGCCGTACCGCCACTTCCGTTTGCTTCCCAAGAGCGCTCAAACGGCGCTAGTCCAGCGGGCAATCGAACGGATTCTGCGAACGCCGGATGCCTTTGCGGTGACCGGCGGCAAGAGGCACACCGCCGCCGTCGCGATCGGCCGGCCTCTCACGTGGGACAGCCGGTACTTCGGCGTCCCGATGGGTCGGCTCGACTATCTGATTCAGGCGCCGGACGCCACCCGCTCCGACGTACGAGCGGCGCTGTCGCTGGCACTGGACCAGTTTCGGGCGCTGAGGATTCGACACGTGGCCGTCAAGCTGGATGTCGAGGACGGAGAGGCGCTGGCATGCCTGCAGGAGCACGGCTTCCGTCTCATGGACTCGACCCTGACCTACGTTGCGCATCCCAGGCGCGACGCTCCGCGCGCCCTCAGGTGCCTCGGCCAAGTTCGCCCATTCGATGTCAGCGACATTGAGCAGATACTCGACATTACGCGCGAGGCCTACGCTGGGTACCAGGGCCGCTTCTTTCGCGACCACCACCTCCCTCGCGTTCGCGCCGAGGCTTTCTACGTGGAGTGGGCTCGCCAGTGTTGTTCTGGCGGCATGGCCGATCGAATACTCGTTGCCGAGGGGACAGGCGGGCGCCTGCTGGGATGGGCAAGCGTGAAGTGGGCAGACACCGAAGCCGTCCTGGGCCGGTCGCGCATTTCGAAGGGAAGCTTGGGCGCCTGCCGTCCTGATGTTCCTGGCGCGTATGCGGGGATAATCGCCGAGCTGGCGCGTGACAATCACTCGGCCGGTGCCCTTACTGAAGCCCAGACACAGAACACGAACGTCGCGATGATTCGGCTGCTCGAGTCGCTAGGAGCACAGTACGTCCGGGGCGACTACGATCTCCACGCGTGGCTCGACTAGTCCGGCGTGAGGGTTCTCCCTGCAAGCCCCAGACGGCGCGTTCGACGCAGTGCGCTCCCATCCGCCGCAGCCATAGGGTGATCTCGGCGCTTGATGGCCGTTGGAGCCGCGCGATCTGCCGGCGTCAGGTTGTTCAGTCGGATGACGCTCGGTTGCGCCCGTGCAGGGCACGAGGGCAGTCTGATTTGAACGGGCCGACCGCTGCTTCCGTCTCCGACCACTTCGGCCGGTCCAAGGACAGCCCGAGGACAGTCTGGCGAGCGTACGCTTCCCCGACCTGTTGACAGCCGGACGCACGCTCCGCGTGGTACTCTCCGGCAACATATCGTATGTCACCCTCCTGCATTTTCGGCCCACCTAGCGACGGACACGATCGGCGTACGGCAATGACCGCTACCTACGCGAGCCTCGGCCTGACGATGCTCGCGACGCTGCTGCTCGAGATCGTCGACAGCCGTCTGCTCTCGGTCGTCACCTGGTATCACCTGTCGTTCGTCGCCATCTCGGTGGCCATGCTCGGCGCGGCCGCCGGCGCCGTGGCGGTGTTCGTCTCGCCCGCCCGTTTTCCGCTCGACGACGGCCCCCGTCAGCTCGCCACCTGGGCCGCGCGGTTCGCGATGGTGGTGCCGGTCTCGCACCTGCTGTCGCTCGTCATCCCGATGCCCGACGGCCAGCAGTGGGCGTCGATGGACCTCGTGGTGCTGGCGCTTTCGCTCGGCATCATCGCCACGCCGTTCGCACTCGGCGGCATCGTCACGACCCTCGCCCTCACGCGCACGCACGCGCCGGTGGGTCGGTTGTACGCCGCGGATCTTCTGGGCGCGGCCATCGGCTGCCTCGCCGCCGTGGTCCTGCTCGATACCACGAACCTGAGCGCCGCCGCGTTTGCCGCCACCGCCGTGGCGGCCCTGGGTGCGTTGGCCTTCCGGCGCGCGGCCGGACTGTCCCTCGGCCTCGCCGTGCCGGTCACGCTCGTGCTGGCGCTGGTCGCCATGGGCGGGAACGTGCGTGGCGAAGCCGTGCGGGTGATGTATCCGAAGAACCGTCTTGCGTGGAACAAGCCGGTGCTGCGCAGCCTGTGGAACAGCCACGCGCACATCCTGGCGTTCCTCCCCGAGGTGGGTCCGGCGTTCTACTGGGGCGGCGGCGACGGCGCCGCGCAGTTCACCAACACCCAGGCGTTCGTCGTGGTGGACGGTGAAGCCGGCACGCCGATGACGGAGTGGGACGGCAATCCCGCCTCGCTCGACTGGGTGTCGTACGACGTCACGGCGCTGCCGTACCAACTCCGCAAGGCCGGGCGCGTGGGCATCGTGGGCGTGGGCGGCGGACGCGACATCCTCGCGGCCATCTGGAGCCGCAGCCCGTCGATCACGGCGGTCGAGATCAACAGCAACGTCGTGGCGCTGCTCACCGAACACGCGCGCCGCTTCACGAAGATCGCCCACCACCCGGGCGTGACCCTCGTGCACGACGAGGGGCGCGCGTACCTGACGCGCTCGCGCGGCCAGGTCGACGTGCTGCTGATGTCGTCGATACGTGGGCGGCCACCGGCGCCGGCGCCTTCACGCTCAGCGAGCACGGGCTCTACACCCGCGAGGCGGGGAAGATCTTCCTCGACCGCCTCACGCCCAGCGGCATCATCAGCGTGTCCCGCTGGTTCTCGCAGGGACAGGCGTCGGAGACGAGCCGCCTCATCGCGCTTGCCGTCGGCGCGCTCATCGAATCGTGGCGCCGCTCATGGGTTTCTGCTTCCCCCCACGGCGCCCGCCTTGTGCAGTCGCGCGATGAATCGGCGCTCGCGTGGATGTGGGGGCGCCAACGGCATGGCCGCCGCGGTGGCGTCGATTGCCGCGGTGATGATCTCGATGATGCTCGGCATCGATGCGAACCTGTGGGCGGCCGTAGTGTGTCACGCGGTGCTGCCGCTCGTGGGCGCTGGTGTGGCCACGCTGCAGCCGGCGGGCACGCACGCGAGCGATCGTGGACCACATGCGCCGGCCTCCGGCCCGGCGACGCCGGGGGCGACGCGCGCGTGACGCGGATCGCCGGCTGGGCGCTCGTGGCCGTGGCCGCGCGTCTGGCCATGTCGTGGGCCAGCGCCGAGAGCGGCGTCTTCGCTGACATGGCGCAGTATCACGAACGCGCCGTCCATCTCGCCACGACGGGCACGCTCTTCCCTGATGCGCTGCGCGGCCCCGGCTATCCGGCGCTGCTCGCGCTCGTCTATCGCCTCGGCGGCGTGTCGTTCTGGGGGGCGCGGGTGGCAAATGCGTTCGTGGGCGGCGCGCTGGCGGGTGTCACCGGACTGCTCGCCCGGCGTGCAGGTGCGGGCGAGCGCGCGTGGATCGCGAGCGCCGTCGTGGCGCTGTATCCCGGGCTCGTGCTGTCGTCCGTGTACCTCATGCCCGAAGGGCTCTACACGCTGCTCGCCACGCTAGCGCTGCTGGTCGTGCGGCATCGGTCCGTGCCGCTGGCCGCCGCAGCGGGTGTGGTGACTGGGATCGCGATCCTGACGCGGTCCGTGGGCGTGGCGCTGCTCGTCGTGTGTGTCGCGGTTTCAGCGTGGATGTGGCTGACGGACGTGGCGACGGCGAAGCGCGCGCTGGCGCGGGTGGCGGTGTTTACCGGCACGTGCCTGCTCGTGCTCGCGCCGTGGCTCGCCTTCACCACGCGCGTGGCCGGCGGTCCGCTGCTCGACGCCACGAGCGGGATGAACGTTCTGCTCGGCAACCACGACACGGCGACCGGCCGCCTCAACATGGCCGACGACGCACCGCTCCGGCAGCAGCACGTCGTCGGCGCCACGAGCGAGGCCGACGCGAACGCGCGCGCACTGAGCGCCGGCGTCGCGTGGGCGGTGGCGCATCCGGGCGCGTGGCTACGGCTCGCCGGCGCGAAGGTCAGCTGGCTACTGGGCCTCGAGGGACGCGAGCATGCGTGGGGCTACTCCGTGGGCTACTTCGGCCCGCGAGGTCCGCTGACGGTGACGCTCTGGGGCGTCCTGCTGATGGCGGCGTTCCCGCTGCTCGTCGGTGCCGCGGCGCTTGGTCTTGCACGCGCGCGCGGACGCCTCGAGGCCGTGCACATCGCACTGGGCACGTTCGTCGTCGCGACCATTGCGTTGCACGTCGCGAGCTTCGGCGAGAGCCGCTTCCACCTGCCGCTCTTGCCGGTCTTCGCTGTGGCGGCCGCCCTGGGCGCGACGCCGCTCGCCACTGCGTCGCGGTTGCGGCTTGTCGCGGCCGGCGCGGTTTTGACGGTGCTCGTGGTCGTGTGGGCAGGCCAAGCGCCGGAGCTCGTTGAAGCGCTGTCGGCGCTCCGCGCCCCGAACGGTGCCTCTACCCCGCGCCCCTACTGAGGATGTGGAGCTGACGTTTTGGGGCCGTCCTCGCCCCGAATCACTCGGCAACCTGCCCGCCCAATTGAACGCCCAGCAGCCACCCGGTGACCAAATGGAAGAATGGTGGGCTGGTTCTGGACCCGGTCAAGCGTGGCCAATCACCGCTGAGGTCGCCGATACGGGACCGCGAACGGAGACGAACAGCGCGTTGTTCGCATGGCCCAGGGGAACCCGGGTTGGCGGTAGCAGGTATGGCCAGTCCGCCGCTGGCAGCGTCCGGCCAGACCTAGAACTGGTCGGTCACGCGATGTATCAGCCTGTGGCCGCGGGTCGGTGCCGACGCCGATATCGGCTTACTGAAGGTCCTCAGCCGCGTGGAACGCTTTGACCACACGCACCAGTTCGGTCTGCGGCATCAGCAGCGCGCCGCAGGCGAAGCCGGCCTCACTCCGTCCAGTCGGTCGGATTGCCATGAATATGGTCGAGATGGCACGTGTTGCCGGTGTCCTCGGGCTGGCCATCAAAGAGCTTATTCCGATCGTCGCCGAGCGCGAAAACGAAGCCGATGCTAGTGCGCTGCGCGACGCGAGTCAAAGTCAGGAGGACGGACCACGACCGGGACCGATACGTTGGAAGAGTGAGCGGGTCAAGGCCGCTTGCGGTCGGAGAGGGGGCAGTTCGCGAGGCGCAGCTTCTCTGTCCTGCCTTCCAGCCTCGGTCTACGGGCAACGTGAGTTCCCCGGTGGCGAAGCGCAAGTCGAACTCTGCGGCCATCAGCATGAAGCCGGGCGCTGGGCACTGGTCCGGTTGAGGCGAAAGGCAAACGTGTCGCCGGCCCTCGGCCTCGGCAGATTTCTCGACCGACGGTGGACCCCTCCGGAATGTCACGCCGTACCGTTGCGTATATGGCGCCACGTGCGCAATACGTGCGCCTGCCTTGGCTCTTGAGCGGATCTGGCGGGTCTGGAGGAAGCGCAAAGCCCGTAAGTGACTTCTTTCAACGAGGAGGCGAAGTTCGAATCCCACCCTCTCCGCAAAGCACACCTCCGACTTGGCGGCTTGCGCCGCTCACTCACAAGAACGCCCACCAGAACCGACTTCTTGCGCCCAGCTGATCGCCGGTGGGGGAGCGTTCCGTCCGGCGCCCGCCCGTCGGCTGGGCCGGACTGTAGGCCGAACGCCGTTCAAGCTGGGGAGGACGTCAGCGGCACGCTAGACTGACGCGCAAGCCGCCTAGCGCACCGAATGCGTGATCTACCCGGGACACGCGTGCGGCTTGGAGCGGTGGCAGCGGATAGGCGCGAAGATGTGGATGAAGGCGCAACGGGAGAGATGCCGATGAGCATGAGCGCACCGTTTCTACAGGAACTGGCTGCGGAGGCCGCAACCACCCGACGCGTGTTGGAGCGCGTACCAGAGTCCAGCCTCGCGTGGCGTCCCCACGCCAAGTCGATGTCGCTGGGTCAGCTCGCCCTGCACGTGGCGACGCTTCCGCGGATGGTCTCGGACTTCGTGGCGGGGGACACCCTGGACTTCAGTGTCGCGGCCGCCGCGTCACCCACCATCGACGGGCAAGGCGCCCTGATGGCGGCGTTCGACGACAGCATTGCCCATGGGCAGGGCTACCTCGCGTAGCTGTCAGGCACCCGGGCGATGGCGACGTGGACGCTGAAGAGCGGGAACGCCGCGTTGTTCTCCGCGCCCCGAGTTGGCGTCCTTCGATCGTGCTTTTCAATCACTGGTATCACCACCGCGGCGAGCTCGTGGTCTATCTCCGCTTGCTGGACGTGCCGGTTCCGTCGGTGTACGGGCCCACGGCGGACGAAAATCCGTTCGAGTCCCCCCAGCTGACTCCACGGCCTGAGACGATGGGCTCGCCCAGCGGATTCGTGGCCTGCTGCATCGACCAGGCGTTTACGCAGCGTGGGTTGGTCGCGGCTTGGCTGGGCAGGCTCCAGGCCGCAGGAGTCGCCGACGCGAAACCGCCGGCCAGCGAGATGCTCGAACATTCGCAGCCGCTGGCTGTGACTACCTGTCGAGCCATAAGTAAGTGTTACCGAGCGGCGCTTCGTCGCGCCGCAGCTAAGGTGACCGGGGACGGCGTGTTCTTCAAGGTCAAGGCTGCGGGGACACGCGCGTTCTTGGCGCGTGTGCCTGCGGCCCCCGTTGAGGGGGCCTGTCCGCGCTGGTGGTTGGCCAGGGTGTAGAGCTGGGCCAGCTGCGCGTCCACGCGCGCGGCGAGGACGAACGGGTCCAAGGCGGCGCGCTGGCGGACGAGCGCCGCCACCTTGTCGAGATCGGCTTGGGGGCAGACGCGGACGCGATCGAGCGGCGTCTGCGGCGCGTCGTAGGTGCGGCGCAGGCGGGCGCCCCGGCGTTCTTTCTGCTGGAGTTTCACCGACGGCAGGAAGAGGTTCTGCAGCAGCCGCAGGTCGGCGTAGACCGCATTCATGGCGGCGAGCGCGGCGGCCGAGTCGTAGCGCACGTAACCCATGCGCTTGCGCACGTGGGTCCAGTTCTTCTGCTCGATGTGCGCGTTGTCGTCCTTCTTGTACGGCCGCCCGCGCGTGAATTGAATCGCATGCGCCCGGCAGTATTTCAGCAGGTGGGCGTTGATGAATTCGGACCCGTTGTCGGAGTCGATCCCGCGCAAGACGAAGGGCAATTGCTGCCGCAGCGTGTCGAGCCCCTCCTGCACGCGGATCTGGCTTTTCCCCAGCACCGCGCAGGTTTCGACCCACGTCGTGTGGATGTCGGTCAGATCCAACGAGTGCAGGAAATCGCCGTCGGCGCGGTCGCCCGAGTGACTCACCAAATCGATCTCCGTGAAGCCCGGTTCGGTCACGTCCCAGTGGTCGGTCTTGATCGGAATGTGGTGCTTCAACACGGTCCCCGGTGCCGTGCGGCCGTAGAGGCGCCGGCGGATCGTGCGCTTGTCCGCCGCCAGCACGCGGTCCATCTGGCGCGCGCTGATCGCGCGCAGCAGCACCTCCGTCGCGGTCGACAGCGCCAGGCGCCGCCGCGCCCACGGCAGCCACAGCGGCAAGAGCGCCTTCAACCGACGTGACCACGGATACCCCGCCGCCGTCCAGACCGCCCGCAGCGCGCGCACCACGACCGGCCCATAGCGTGTCGGACGCCCCGGGCGCGGCCCCCGCGGCGGCGCGCCGTCGGGCCGGCGCCACGCCCGGATCAGCGCCTTGCGGTGGTAGCCGGTCACCGTCATCGCCTCCGTCAGCAAGGCCCCCTTCGCGCGTCGCGAGGCGCCGAGATACCGCTCCCGCATCTGCGCCAGATACTCCTGCCGTGCCTGTGGGCCCACGAGCGCGCCCTCCTCAGGCACCGCACCGTGGGTAACATCATTTATGGCGCGACGGCTCCCCGTCCGGTAACACTTACCATGGCGCGATACGGACTATTGACGTGACTCGTCGCAAGACGATAAGCTAACAGCTCTCCAAGCTGAACAGCGGTTCAATAGACAGTTCGCCTCTCGTTGCCACGACTGATCTGCGGTGGTCATGAAGTTTTATCTCATCAACCCATCGCTTCCTCTCAGCTTCACGTCAAACGAGTACGGCGCACCGATGGTGTTTCGCAAGTATTCGACACCACCACTCGGATTGCTGACAGCGGCCGCCCATTACGCCACCAAGACGGTTGATCTCGCCACGTCGCCGAAGCCACGTTTCGATTTCGTCTCCGTCGTCCTGGTGATCGCCGTCAGTACAGAAAGAGACCTTGACGATGCACGCACCCATCAAGCACGTGGAGAAGTGTCTATCGATTGCCGCGAACGGCGCCTGGGCGGTGTTCGCGCGGCTTAACCGCCTTGGTCAGGCTCCCGCGTTCACTCCGGCGTGGTCCGACCAGCCAATGCTGAAGTCGCACCAGAAGACCAGGCCGCCGTTGGGCTGGCCGCGCACGACCGACTCCCTCTGTCCGACGTGCGTGCGCGATGCCCGACAGGCCATCCTCGACGGGCAGATGCCGGTGTCGGCCCTGCTCAACGAGAAGGTCGGCGAGATCAAGGCGACGATCCTCGAGCGCGACGGCCGGATCCTGATGGTGAAGGACTGTCCGCTGCACGGCCATTTCGAGGACGTGATGGCCATCGACACCGAGTTCTTCAAGCATCTCGAATCGGTGTTCCCCGGGCGTGACATCCGCGCCCACAACGACGAGAAGCTGCACAACCACGGCAGCAGCACCATCAAGTACGGACGCGGGTCGGTGCTTACCGTCGACCTCACCAACCGCTGCAACATGATGTGCGACCCGTGCTTCATGGACGCCAATCAGGTGGGCTTCGTCCACGAACTCACCTGGGAGGACATCACGCAGGTACTCGACAACGCCGTCAGCATCAAGCCGAAGCGGCAGATGTCGGTGCAGTTCTCCGGCGGCGAGCCGACGCTGTCGCCCTACTTCCTCGACGCCATCCGCTACGCCCGCAAGGTCGGCTACACCTCGGTGCAGGCCGCCACCAACGGCATCGAGTTCGCCAAGAGCGCCGAGTTCGCCCGGGCGGCGGCCGACGCCGGGCTGCGCTTCGCCTACCTGCAGTTCGACGGCATCGGCAACGCCGCCAACGCGCACCGGCGGGTCGGCAACCTGTTCGATGTCAAGCTGCAGGCGATCGAGCACCTCCACGCCGCCGGCGTGGAAATCGTCCCGGTGATCACCATCGTCAACGGCGTGAACAACGAGCAGGTCGGGCGGGTGATCGAGTTCGCGCTCGACAACCCGAAGAAGATCAACTTCCTGTCGTTCCAACCGGTGAGCTTCACCGGTCGCGACGAGGCGATCACGCCCGAACGGCGGGCCGCCCAACGCTACACGCTGTCGCACCTGGCCCACGACGTCAAGAACCAGACGGGTATGGGTGAGCCGGCGCAAGACTGGTTCCCGATCTCGTTCATGGGCGCCTTCACCGACTGGGCCGACCACATGCACGGGCCCGACCACCCGTGGGGCAACGTGACCTGCGGCTGCCATCCCAACTGTGGCATCGGCATGGCGGTGATGGTCGACAAGGAAACCAAGGAAGCCGTGCCCGTCACCGCGTTCCTGAACGGCGAGCAACTGGCCAAGGACGTGCAGGCGGTCACCGACGCCGGCCGCGGCCGCTGGCTCTCGGTGGCCGGGATGGCGCTGGCACTGATGCGGAACTACGACGCCTTCAAGTCACCGACCCACTTCCGGCTGAAGGACCTGCTGGCGAAGTTCGACAAGACGTTCGGCGCCACCAAGAACGCCGACAAGCGCTACGGCACGGTCGAAGCCAACCGCACCCAGGCAGACATCGAGAAGCGACGGGCCGACCGCTGGAACTTCCTGTTCATCGCCGGGATGTGGTTCCAGGATCTGTTCAACTACGATTTCCGCCGCACTGAGATGTGCATCATCCCCTACGCCACCCAGCAGGGGGAGATCTCGTTCTGCGCCTACAACACCGGTGTCGGCTGGCGGCAAATCATCGAAAAGATGCACATGACTGCGACGCTCACCAATTGGTACGAGGAGCACGGCCGGCACGAGATCTTCGCGGGGGACAAGCACGTGCCGCTGCCGGCCACCGCCCACTCGCTCGCGCTCGACCCGGCCGCGGTTGCGGCCGGGGCGCAGACCGATCTCGATGTGCTAGGCGTGGCCAAGAACGCCCGCGACGAGAAGCTGCGCGCCCGCCGCGAGCAGACCGCCGAGGACCGCCGGCGGAACGACGAGATGGCCCGACTCTACCGGCAGCACGTCCTGAAGGAGGCGCCACCACCGCCGGTGCTGAAGATTCAGGGACTGAAGAGCGCGGCCGAGCGCGACGTCGAGCGCCTCCACTGAGGCCGGGCGCACGGCCCGCCATCCGGGCACGGGGGCGCTACAAATCGTGCTGTGGCGGTGCTGTCTGGCGTTCGTCTGCTGTCGCTGGCCCACAACCTGCCGGCGCGGTGGCCGTCGCCGACGGCGCCAGCGCATCGAAGGTCGAGCCGCCCACCGGCGATCCGCTCGCGGCCCACAGCCGCACGTGGTGCGACGCCTAGACGCGGACGTCAAGGTCGAGCGGCTCGACATGGAGACCCACGCCGGGCGCGAGCAACTCAAGCATCGGCTCAGGGCGGCGGACGTGCTCCGCTAGAGCCAGGAGCCATCGTCCAAGAGGCGCCTCGGCCTCAAAGTGGACGCGGTGGCTTCCGGGTTCCCGTCGCTTCGCCGGGGCGACATCGTCGACGACACTCGAGCGCCGGAGCGGCCCGGCCGCGGCGTCACCCTCAGATCGGGGCGAGAGTAGCAGTTCAATATGGACTTCTCCCGGGTCTCAAGCGAGCGGATCTGGCCCGGATCCGGCCCTTCGTCCCACGCCCACCGCCCCCCGCCGAAGGCAATATGACCTATCGCTCACCCCTCATTCGTTCGTTGATGGAACAGGTCGACAATTTGCCTCGCCGACAGGCCAGGGCCAATCAGGGCCGGCCGGCAGACGCGAATGGCGGCCTCGCCCATGGCGACGGTCATGGTCAATTTGGCAGACGCTGCGGCATTGGCGCGGATCTTGTCAGTTCTCTCACCGGAATCCACGAGAGACGCTAAGCGCCGCTCGAGTGCCAGGCGGACGCGTCGTCCGACGCTCGACGCGGCCGGGTGGAGAAAGAGAAGCTCCCACGAGTTGGGATCCTCGCTGGCGAACCGGAGGAACGCGTCGACCGCCTGCCGAACGGTCTCGTGTGCCCGGTTGTCGGCAATACCGCTCGCGACGACGAACATCGCAGCAGTAAGTCGTCGCTCGACACCATTCGCAACGGCTTCGAGAAGGTGCTTCTTTGATCGAACGTAGTAGTAGAGGACGGCCGGTTGACACTCCAACTCGCGCGCGATGCCCCTCATGCTGAACCGAGCCACGCCTCGCCTCCTCACGGTACGCGCCGCCGCGGTGACGATCCGCTGTCTCGTCACGGCCGGGGAGGACTCGATTCGCGCGTCACGTCGTCGGCCGGACGGGACAGCACATTGAACATGCGTCCAATGATAAGGGAATTGAAGGCGAACGACGCAACGCCCTATGCGGCCGACGGTTCGGCTCTCTCCGGCCCTGTCTGGGCCTTGCGCGTCAGTGCTGACGGCCCGCTCGACGAGCCACGCTCCGCCACGCCGCGTCAGTGTTGTTCAGGTGGAGCGGGTGATCGCCGACACCCTGGAGCGGCGCCCACGGGACACGACGCACTGGAGCACCCGCACTTTGGCGTCGCAGGTCGACCTGAGCCCCGCGAGCGTAGGGCGCATCCGGCGGGCGTGTGGCCGCGGCGACATCGGAGCGAGACGTTCAAGTTGTCCACGGCCCGCTGTTTATCGGCAAGGCACACCATATCGTGGGGCTCGGCCTCGCCCGAAGCGACGTCACCGCCGCCCGCGGCCGCCGAGGTCCACCCATTCGCCGGCAATCCCCAGGCCATCGCCCTGGAGCCACTCGAGCAGGGCGGCGATCAGGGCGTCCTTGGTCTTGAAATGAAAGAGGACGAGGCCGGAGCTGAGGTCCGCTTCGCGCGCGACATCACGAATCCTGACGCCAGCGAGGCGCTCGCGAAGGGCCACGCGGAAGGCCGCATTCAGGATCTGCTCTCGACGTGCGACCTCTGGTGCTTTCTGCCCTGGCATCAGGAATACTATGCACCAACCTGCGGTCACACCGCCATGCGCTTTGGCTCCGTCCTGTCATGGTCCAGCCCTTGGTGCGGGTCCGTGTACGACGGACCCGGACACGAGGAAGTGACTGGCGGACTGGCGTGACGTTCTTGCGGGTGTTCCGCCCGGAGTGCTATGGTTCCCTTCGGATCGCATGAAAACAGCAGAGAGCTCCCGCTACTCGAGTCGGGTCCTGGAACGCGCAGTCTCGTTGCTTGGTTGCTTTTGTGCGGACGCCGCCGAGCTTGGTCTGACCGAGTTGTCTGGCCGGACCGGGCTTCACAAGAGCACGGCCTACCGCATCCTGGAAGTGTTGCGCGTCAATCGACTCGTGGAATTCAATCCGGAGACGCGGCAGTATCACTTGGGCCTTCGGTTGTTCGAGCTTGGTGCCCTGGCGGTCAGCCGATTAAACCTGACGACGATCGCACACCCGGAGCTCGAACGGTTGGTCGAACAGAGCGGGGAGACGGCGCATCTGTGCGTCCTCGACGGCGCGGATGTTGTTTATCTTGTCAAGGTCCAGAGCGCCCGGGCCCTGAGCATGCCGTCCAGTGTGGGACGCCGCAATCCGGCGCATTGCGCCGGCGTCGGCAAGGCCATTCTTGCCTTTCTCCCCGAGGATCGCATTAACGCGTTCCTGAAGGCCATCCGGTACGTTCGCGTGACACCCCGCACCTTGACCAGCAGAGATGCGCTGATCGAGAACCTCGCCGAAACGCGCCGTCGGG
>CADEFD010000105.1:7130-17482 GCA_902826515.1 uncultured Acidobacteriota bacterium | reverse complement strand
GGACCCCAGACACCAAGTTTCCCGGTGGCCATAGGAGCAGGGTCACACCCGTTCCCATTCCGAACACGGAAGTTAAGCCTGCTACCGCCGATGGTACTGCGTGCGTAGGTGCGTGGGAGAGTAGGTCGCTGCCGGGGATATATCGAAGGGGAAGCCCGACGCATCACTGCGTCGGGCTTTTTCTTTTTGCGGTTAGACTGATTTCCGCTGGAGCGCCTCCCGCATGCCGAGTCTCGCCGCCTTTCACCCGCAGTTCGTTCACTTCGTCGTCGCGCTGGTCATCGTCGGCGTCCTGTTCCGCGTCCTGTCGATCGGACTTCGCGCCCCGTGGTTGTCCCCGGCGGCGCTGGCGCTCATCTCCCTCGGGACCCTCGCGTCGGTCGTCGCCGTTCGCTCGGGCGCGGATGCGCACGGTCCGGTGGAGCGCGTGCCCGGAGCCCGGCCCGCGGTGGTCGAGCATGAAGAGTGGGGCGAACGCGCCAGGAACGTGTTCCTGATTCTGCTGGCCGTTGAGGCCGTGGCGGCCACGTTGACGGCGCGAAAGGTGGGTGCCGCTCGCCCGGCGCAGATTGCGGCCGCGGTGGCCGGGCTCGTGGCCGTCGGCGTCCTCTACCGCGCCGCGGATCTCGGCGGCCGGCTCGTCTATGGTTACGCCGGCGGTGTGGCCGTCAATACGGGCGATCCGGAAGACGTGGGCCGGCTGCTCATCGCCGCCGCACACCAGCAGGCCAACCTCGACCGGCAGTCCGGAAAGCTGGCGGACGCCGCGTCAATCATCGACGTCGTGGCCGATCGTTTCCCCGCGCACCTCGAGCTGCAACTGGCGAGGGTCGATTCGATGATCAACGATCGAAAGGACCCGGCAGGGGCCCTCGGCCGCCTGGACATGATCCGCGTGCCGACCGAGGACACGCGGCTGCGCGTGCGCGCGGGTCTGCTGCGCTCTGGTGCGCTGGCGGCGGCCGGCAATCTCAGCGCGGCACGTCAGGTGCTCGAAACCCTGAAATCGGAGTTTCCAGCGAATACGCAGGTACAGCGCCGGCTGGCTGAAATCTCTCAGACGCCTTAGCCGTAGCCGGCGTCGGCGCCGCTTACCGTGAGAACGCCGACACCAGCGCGAACCCCGCCCAGCACGCCCCGATTCCGAGCCCGACCGACAGCGCGGCGTTTCCCAGCGCCGCGAGCACCAGGCCCTGCTGCAGGAGGGCCACCGTCTGTACGCTGAAGGTGGAGAACGTGGTGAATCCACCCAGTACTCCAGTGATGGCGGCATAGCGCCAGACGGGCGGCCAGGCTGCCGGCATCGCCACGCCCGCAAGCGCAGTCAGCACGCCAATCGCCAGCGATCCCGACACGTTCACGAGCAGCGTCCCCCACGGGAAACCGGCGCCCGCGATTCGGACCACCGCTTCCGTCAGAAGGTGCCGCGCCACGCCGCCGAGGGCGCTGCCCGCCGCCACCGCGCCAAGAATCACCCAGCCAGCCCGATCCATACGCTGTTCAGCATAGACGACCGGCCCGCGGCCGGCCTCGGCTCGTTGACGCCCTGCTAGGATCCGTCCGTGCCGGAACTGCCGGACATCGAACTCTACCTGCATGCCCTGCGCCCGCGGCTGGTTGGACGCCCCATCCTCGGCATACGGCTGGCCAGTCCGTTCCTCCTGCGTACCACAACTCCCGATATCCAGACGCTCGTCGGACGCACCGTCACCGGGCTCCACCGGATGGGGAAACGCGTCGTGATCGATACCGACGGTGCGCATCTCGTCATCCACCTGATGATTGCCGGGCGCTTCCAGTGGAAGCCCGAGCACTCCCCGATCCCCAGGCGTCTCGGACTGCTCGCGATCGACGTCGCCGGTGGCACCCTTCTCCTCACAGAAGCGGGCACCACCCGCCGGGCGGCGGCGCACGTGGTTGCAGACGCCGCAGCCCTGGAGGCGATGGACCCGGGGGGCCTCGAGATGCTCTCTGCCACCCCGGAGCAGTTCCGTGAGACTCTCGCCCGCGAGCGCCACACGCTCAAACGTACGCTCACGGACCCTACCCTGTTCAGCGGGATCGGCAACGCCTACTCGGACGAGATCCTCCATCGGGCTCGGCTGTCGCCCATGCGCATGTCCGATGCCCTGACGCCGGATCAGTCCGACGCCCTGTATGCGGCGATTCGGGCCGTGCTGCAGGAATGGCGAGACACGCTCATCGCCGAGACGGGCGACACGTTCCCGGCGAAAGTCAGCGCGTTTCGCGCCGGCATGGCCGCCCACGGCCGCTACGGCCAGCCGTGCCCGGTCTGCGGCACGCCGATCCAGCGACTGCGGTATGCCGCCAACGAGGCCAACTACTGTCCGACGTGCCAGACGGACGGCCGCTTGCTGGCGGATCGCGGGTTGTCTCGTCTGCTCAAGAGTGACTGGCCGCGTTCGCTCGAGGAACTGGAGCGGCGCAAGGCCGCTTATCGAACACCCGGCGCGGACTGACCTTCAGCGCCGGGGCAGAAGACCGGTGGCACCGGCTGGATGCGGCACCCGCGCCAGGCGATCGATGTCGTAGCCTTGCCGGCGAGCCGCGGCGAGAGCCTGTGCCATCGCCGCTTCGTCGAAGGCCACGGTGCGCGACAGCACCAGCAGCCGTTCCCGGCGGTTGTCACCGACGAGCAGCCATTCCTGGCCGGGTCCGGAGGCGAGAACCCAGAAGTCGCTCCAAGTTGCCGGCAACCAGTTGAAGATCGCCGGCGTGAAGCGGATCGCCAGGCGTCCGTCTCCGTCCCGTCCCGCCCGCAGGCGGCCGCGATATTGTTCAGGGCCGGACGCCGTCGAGCAGATGCTGGTCGCTCTCAGACCTCCTCGCCCGGGTACGTCGAAGTTGTAGCGCGTGTCTGCCACGCAGCGCCGGTGCCACCAGGTGCCGGTCGTGGCCACCTCGTACCAGTCGCCCGCGAGGCTCGACACCTCGATCGCGGCGACCGCGGCAGGCGGCCCCTGCGCGGCAGCGACAATGCCGGCGGCTGTGGCGACCGCGGCGACAACTGCCGTGCTCGCGCACCTCCTCGCCCGCCTGCGAGCCTGCTGCCATGTGCGGTGCGCCACGCTTACCCCTCGGCCACGACGTCCATGTCGCCCGCCGGCGCGTGCATCACCGGGGCCGCGTCGGGATCGAGCGGCTCGCCGGAAAGGAGGCGATCGGTCACGTAGTCGAGCGCCGCATCGTCCGCGCGCGCGAGCAGGGTCTCGAGCGGCGAGCGCAGCACCGGCGAGTCCTCGCGCTGCTGCATCGTGGGCCACGTGCCGTCATCGCGGCGCCGCGCGTAGCGGCACCAGAAGCCGACGTGCCAGCGCAGGAACTCACGCACCCGGGCACGGCCGTGCTCGTCTTCGCCCCAATGCTCGAGCGCCAGGCTGACGTAGCGGCGATAGATCGCCGCGCGGGCCTCGCCGTCGAGATCGAGATACCCGTCAGACGCCTCGCGAAACAGCCACGGTTTGATGAGAACGCCGCGTGCCGACATCACCGCCACGCAGCCCGAGCGGGTGCGCGCCTCGCCGATTTCGTGAGGAAACAGCACGTCGCCGTTGCCGACCACCGGCACCCGTACCGCATTGACGACCTGCCCGATGGCATCCCAGTCGGCCGCCAGCCGATATCGCGCGTTGCGCGTGCGGCCGTGCACCGTGATGGCGTCGGCGCCGCCGTCCTCCGCGGCCTTCGCCTGATCCAGGAAGTTGCGATCGTCGTCGTTCCAGCCGAGGCGGATCTTGGCGGTCACCGGCGATCGCGTCACGCCACGCTTCATCGACTCCACGATCCGGCGGATGCGGTTCGGCTGTCGCCCGATCGAGGCGCCGAGTCCCTTGCGCGTGAAGTGGTCGATCGGACATCCGAAGTTGATGTCCACCCAGTCGGCCCCGCGCGACTCGACGAGACCGGCCGCCCAGGCCATCTCCTCCGGATTCGTGCCGGCGAGCTGCACGCCGAAGAACGGTTCGTCCGCCGCGCGCCGGATGAGAGCGTATTCGCCCTTGCGCTTCTGCTTGAGGCGGCGCGCCACGGTCATCTCGCTCATCGTGACGCGCGCCCCCAGTTCCACGCACAGCCGGCGGTACGGCAGGTTCGAGCCCTTCGTCATGGGCGCCATGACGAGAGCGCCAGCGAGCGTTTCGGCGAAGGTCATCGCGCTCATGGTAACAGCGTGCCGGCGCAGGCAGGGCGCCAGGCGCCCGCGTGCTACGCTCGACGCATGCGTGTGTCCCGCCGCCTCGGAGCCTGCGCCCTGCTCCTCGTCGCCGTTGTCACGTCCGCGGCGCGGGCCCAGCCACCGTCGCCGGCCGCGGACCGGCATTTCGTGTGGAAAGTCTCGCGCGACACCAAGACCATCGCCTGGCTGGTCGGCTCCGTCCACGTCCTCACGAAGGACGTGTATCCCCTGCCGCCGGTGTTCGAACGTGCGTTCAGCGAAACACGCACCCTCATGGAGGAGGTCGACCTCGGGGCCTCGTCCGACCCGGGCGCCGTGCTGCCGCTGGCGTCGAAGGCCATGCTGACTGACGGCCGGACGCTCACGGCCCTGCTCGACGCGGAGACCGCGGCGCTCGTCCGCGCACAGGCGACGGCCGCCGGCCTGCCGATGCTCGTGGTGGACCGGATGAAGCCCTGGCTCGCCGCGATGACACTGGCCGTGCCGGCGCTGCAGCGGGCCGGCTACGATCCGTCGTTCGGACTGGACCGCCATTTCTACGACCGGGCGAAGGCCGCCTCACGCCCGGTGCACGGCCTCGAGACCGCGGCCGCGCAACTCGCCGCGCTCGACAGCCTGCCGATGCCGGTGCAGATCGACATGCTGAAAGCCGTGCTCGGCGACATCGATACCCAGGTCGGCGCCGTGGCCGAACTCGTCCGCGCCTGGCGCAGCGGCGACGTTCGCGCGCTCGAACGCCTGCTGCTCGACGAGTTCCGCGAGTCGCCCGACGTCTATCGGCGCCTGCTCGTGGAGCGCAACCGCGCGTGGGTGCCGCAGATCGCGACGTGCGCCGCCGAGCCGGCGCCGTGTCTCGTCGTGGTGGGTGGCGCACACCTGGTCGGCGGTGACAGCGTCGTCGCGATGCTCCGCGACGCCGGTTTCACCGTCGAACAGCAGTAGGCGACGCCGGCGGAGCGGCGGCGCGCCGGTCGCGGCGCGCGATGGGCCTCACGAAGCAGCCGTCCACGTGGTCGTTCACGAGGCCCATCGCCTGCATGAAGGCATAGATGGTCGTCGGACCGACGAACGTCCAGCCGCGCCGCTTCAAGTCTTTCGACAGCGCCGTGGACGTTGGCGTCGTCGGCATCGCCCTGAGCACGTCCCAGGTCACGGCGGCCGGGCGTTCCGCGGCCGGCGGTTCCCATGTCCACGCGTAGGCGGCAAGTGAACCGAACTCCGCCCGCAGGTCGAGGGCGCGCGCCGCGTTGTTGATCGTCGAGAGGATCTTGCCGCGGTGCCGCACGATCCCGGCGTCGTTCAGCAGGCGTGCGACGTCACGGGTGTCGAACCGCGCCACGGCCGCCGGGTCGAAGCCCTGGAATGCCGCCCGGAAGTGTTCCCGCTTGCGCAGGATCGTCAGCCAGCTGAGGCCCGACTGGAACCCTTCAAGGCAGATCTTCTCGAAGAGACGCACGTCGTCGAGGACCGGACGGCCCCACTCCTCGTCGTGGTACCGCACGTACAGCGGGTCGTCGCCGCACCACGCGCAGCGCTGGCGGCCCGGGCCGGCCGGGATGAGGCCCGGCGTCGCCGTCACGATCGGCGCCGGCGCGGACGCGCCGCCCGGGTGCGCCCCGGCCGGGGCAGGCCGGCCGCCTGCGCTTCGTGGAGGAGCGCCGCTTCGGCCGCCTTCAGCTGCCGCAACGTCTTCGCATCCACCGTCGGGAACGTGGGCTGCACCGATTCGATCGCTTCGATGACGGCGGAGGCCACGACGAGGCGCGTGAACCACTTGTGATCCGCGGGCACGACGTACCACGGAGCGAACGGTGATGCGGTGTGCCGGATGACGTCGTCGTAGGCGGCGAGGTAGTCGTCGAAGAACTCACGTTCGTGCAGGTCGCCGAGCGAGAACTTCCAGTGTTTGTCGGGTTCGGCGATCCGCTCGAGGAACCGCCGGCGCTGCTCCTCCGGCGATACGTAGAGGAAGAACTTGCGGATGACGACCCCCTGACGCGACAGGTAGCGCTCGTAGCTGACGACGTCCTCGAAGCGTTCCTTCCAGATGCGCGGGGTCACGAGTTCGGCCGGGAGCTGCTGCCTGCCCAGAATCTCCGGATGTACGCGGACGACCAGCATCTCCTCGTAGTACGACCGGTTGAAGATGCCGATGTGACCACGCCGTGGCAGCTTGTTCGACGTGCGCCACAGGAAGTCGTGGTCGAGTTCCTCGCTCGACGGCGCCTTGAAGCTGTGCGCCTCGCAGCCGCGCGGATTGAGTCCCGTCATCACGTGCTTGATGGTGCCGTCCTTCCCGGCGGCGTCCATGGCCTGGAAGATGAGCAGCACGCTCCAGCGGTCCTGCGCGTAGAGCCGCTCCTGCAGTTGTGCCATGACCTCGGCGCTCTCCTCGAGCAGCGCGTCGGTCCTGTCCTTGAGCTGCAGGTCGCGGGTGTCGTCGGGCGAGAACGCGCGCAGGCGGAAGCCGTCGCGGCCCGTCACCCGGAAGTGCCGTGACAGGCGTGTCAGGCTTCGGTGGGTCTCAGAAGGCATAGGGCAGCGATCATATGGCGGCGGTGGCCGCCCGCACTATCCGGCGTGTGTGCCGGATGCGAGAACGGCCAGGACGACGAGGCGCGCGCGGCTCGTGTTGCGGATGCCGTGCGGCACGCCGTCGGGTGCCACCAGCAGATCGCCGGCCCGCATCGGCAGTTCGCGTCCGGCGAGCAGGAACAGGCCCTCGCCCGCGAGCACGTGGTAGACCTTGTCCATGCCCGCATGTGCGTGCAGGGCGTGCGCCTGACCGGGTTCGAAGGCATTCAGGCCGACGAGCAGGCGCGCGGAGCTGAACAGCGTGGTCTTGCCCATCTTTTCGGGCATGAAGACCGCGTGGTCGACGGCGTGGATGACGGTCGGATGGTCCATGTGTCAGTTCTCCCGCGGCGAGGCCCCGCCCGGCGCGTCTAGTAGATCCAGCTGCGGAACGCGACCAGCCCCCACGAGCCCAGGTACCCGGCCAGTCCCGCGTGTGCGGCCGCGGCGACGGCGGCGAACCGTCCCATGCGGCCGCGCAGACCGCGCACCCGGGCGCGGGCGGTGACGGGCAGGAGCGCGAAGGCCACCATCGGATACAGGCTCGACGCGGCCAGCAGGAGCAGCGCCGGACCGCTCGTGGTGGCCAGCGCCGTCACCGGCGAGTTCGAGACCACCCAGAAGATGGCGGCCAAAGCCAGCAGCGCCAGCGTCCACAACGTGCCGAGACCCGCCGTGCCGGGGCCGCCACGCGCGCGCCGGCGCCAGGCATGGCCTGCGGCCACGAGTGGCGCGACGGCGACGACGGCGAGGGCGACGACCAGGCCGGCGCGCAGCAGATCGATCGGCCACCGGGCGCGTCTTTCGGCGTACACGTCGGCGCCCGCCAGCACGGGCGCGCCCCGCACCTCGGTGAACGCCAGCGAGGCGGTGAGTTCGTCCTCCCGGCGAAAGAGCGCGTCGTTCACGGCGACCAGCGGCACGGCATCGCCGAGGACTGGCGTCATCATCAGGCGCGTATCCACCACGCGGATCGTGCGTCCGCTGAGGGGGAATTCGACAGCCTGCATGAGCGCGTTGCGCGGGTTGGCGTCGTGGTAGTAACCCTCGAAGCGTTGCAGCGCGTCCGGCGCGACGGCCATCGACTCCGCCGGGGTCGCCGCGACGTCCCGCTTCAGGTAGCGAATGGCGAGCGCCGAGAGTCGCCTGAGCGCGTCGGGCGCGTAGGTGGCGTTCAGCAGCACGACGTAACCGACGTCGCGCGACGGCGAGTAGCCATAGGCCGAGAGGAAGCCGTCGATGCCGCCCTGGTGTCCGAGCACGTGATACGGCAGGTCGATGGTGCTGTAGATGCCGAGCCCGTAGCCCGCCCGCACGCCTGCCGTCGATGCCGCCGTCGTGCGCGGCCATTCCATGTTCGACAGGTACTCCGGGTCGATGACATACCCGCCGCGCAGTTCGCCCCAGTTGAGGAGCATCTCCACGAAGAGGCCGAGTTCGCGGGGCGACGAGTGCAGCGCGCCCGCCGGTCGCAGATGGATGCGCCGGCGGACCACCGGCGGTCCACCCTTCGTGTCGTAGCCCTGCGCCAGCTGCGGCGTATCCACGTCGCCCGAGAACGTGCTCGTGGACATCGCCAGCGGCGTGAAGATGCGCTCGCGGATGAACGTGTCGAACGGCTTGCCGGCCACCGCCTCGACGACCCGGCCGGCCACGGCGTAGCCTGGATTCGAGTAGGCCATGCGGGTGCCGGGCCGCCAGCGCACGCGGCGCGAGCCCGGATTGCGCAGCAGCACCTCGTCGAGCGGCCGGTCGGGGGCGCCGTCGATCACGTAGACCTCGTTGAAATGCATGTCATCGAAACCTGCGGTGTGCTCGAGCAGGTGCCGCACCCGCACGGGATCGGTCGCGTTCCAGGGGTTGTCAATCCGCACCTCGGGCACGATCGACGCCACCGGCGCATCGAGGTCCAGCTGGCCGTCCTCGTAGAGCTGCACGAGCGCCATGGCCACGAAGGACTTGCTGACCGAGCCGACCCGGAACAACGTGTCCGCCCCGATCGGCCTGCCGGTGTCCCGGTCGGCGACGCCGATGCCGCCGGCCCACTCGATGCCGCCGGCCCGCACCAGCGCGAGCCCGGCGCCGGGCAGACCGGCCTCCTCGACGATGCGCGCGGCGGCGGCCTTGAATTCGTCGAGACTGGACGGCACCGGATCCGCGGGGCGCGCCGGCGCGGCGAGCAGGGGCATGACGGCCAGCAGCAGGCTGCAGCGCAGGAACCAACGCATCGCGTCATCTTACCGGTGCTGTGACCGGTATACTCGCCACCGCATGGCGACGCGCGCGAAGTCCACGACCTCTCGTCCCTCCAGGCCCTCGAAAGCAGGGTCACCGAAGGCCGCGAGCGAAGGCTGGCACGGCTGGGACGACTACGCGCCGTTCTACGACTGGGAGAACGCACAGACGCTCGGGCGGCGCGATCTCTCGTTCTGGCAGCGGATGACCGGCGCGGTCGAAGGCCGGGTGCTCGAGCTTGGCTGCGGCACAGGGCGCGTGACGATGCCGCTCGGCCACGAAGGCGTGCACGTCGTCGGCGTCGACCGGTCGGCCGAGATGCTCGCTCGCGCGCGACGGCGCGTGGCCCGGCAGCGACGGGGCGTCCGCCCGGACCTCGTCCGGGCCGACATCCGTGCCCTGCCGTTCCCGGCCGGCACCTTCCCGATGGTGATGGCGCCCTACGGCATCCTCCAGTCGCTGCTCTCGGAGCGGGACCTGAAGGCGACCCTCAAGGATGTCGGGCGTGTCGTGCGCCACGACGGCATCTTCGCCCTCGAACTCGTGGCCGACCTCCCCGCCTGGGGGGAATACTCGCGCCGGGTCAGCCTGAAGGGCCGCCGCACGCCGGGGGGGAGCCAGATCACCCTCATCGAGTCGGTCCGCCAGGACGCGCCGAAGGGCCTGACGATCTTCGACCAGGAATTCGTGGAACGGCGGGGCCGGGCGGTGCGCCGGCGGGCGTTCGCGCTTACGTTCCGCACGCTGTCGGTTCCGCAGATGACGCGCCGGCTGGCTGCGGCCGGGTTCGCGGTGGAAGCGCTGCTCGGCGACTACGACGGCGGGCCCTGGCACCGCGACGCCGATGCCTGGATCATCATCGCCCGCCGGGTCTGATAGACTAAAGGGTCGATTTTTTCCCGTCTGGAGCTGCACCATGTCCGGCCATTCCAAGTGGCACACGATCAAGCACAAGAAGGGCGCGCTCGATGCCAAGCGCGGCAAGCTCTTCACGCGCCTCATCAAGGAAATGACCGTCGCGGCCAGGAATGGCGGCGGCGACATCAACATGAACCCGCGGCTGCGCACCGTGGTGACCGAAGCCAAGGCCGCCAACATGCCGGCCGAGAACATCAAGCGGGCGATCCAGCGGGGCACCGGTGAGCTGCCCGGCGTGACCTACGAAGAGATCAACTACGAGGGCTACGGCCCCGGCGGCGCGGCGATCATCATCGAGACGATGACCGACAACAAGAACCGCACCGTCGGCGAGATCCGTTTCATGCTGAGCAAGTACAACGGCAACCTCGGCGCCGAGAACTCGGTGGCGTGGATGTTCTCGAAGAAGGGCTACATGGTCATCGAGAAG
>CADEFD010000105.1:0-7030 GCA_902826515.1 uncultured Acidobacteriota bacterium | reverse complement strand
CGAGAACTCGGTGGCGTGGATGTTCTCGAAGAAGGGCTACATGGTCATCGAGAAGACCGGCGTGGACGAGGAGAAGCTCCTCAACGCCGTGCTCGAGGCCGGGGCCGACGACTTGCGCGACGACGGCGAGCACTGGGAAGTCATCACCGACCCGCCGGTGTTCGAAGCGGTGAAGGACGCCGTCAAGGCGTTGTCCATCGAGCCGGTCACCGCCAAGGTGTCGATGCTGCCGAAGAACTACATCAAGCTCGAGGGCAAGGACGCCACGCGGATGCTCAAGCTGATGGAAGCGGTCGAAGATCACGACGACGTGCAGAACGTCTGGTCGAACTTCGACATCGACGAGAAGGAGATCGAGGCCTCGCTCGCGTGAGGGTCTTCGGCATCGACCCCGGCTCGGAGCGCACCGGCTACGGGTGCGTCGAGTCGGACGGCCGGCGCCACCGTCTCGTGATGTGCGGCGCCATCGCCACGGCCGGTGCTCCGACCCTCGGGGCCCGGCTCGCGGTCATTCACGATGGCCTGTCGGTGCTGCTGCGCGAATGCCAGCCGGATGTCGTGGCGATCGAGAACCTGTTCTACGCCACCAACGTGCGCAGCGCGCTCACGCTGGGGCATGCCCGCGGCGTGGCCATGCTCTCGGCGGTCGAGGCCGGCCTCGACCTGACGGAATACACCCCGGCTGAGATCAAGCGCGCGGTTGTCGGGTACGGCCGCGCCGAGAAGGCGCAGGTCGGCCAGATGGTCGCCCTGCTGCTCGGGCTCGATGCGCCGCCCACGCCGCACGATGCGGCCGACGCCCTGGCCGTGGCGCTCTGCCACGTGCATCGCCTGCCCGCCCGCGCCGTCGCCGTGCCGAAGGGCCGCGGCGCCGCGGCCCTCAAGAGCTGGCGGGCGTATCGTCCGCCCTCGGAAGCGAAGACCGCGCGTCCCGCGCGGGCCGGCGTCCGCCGATCATGATCGCGTGGCTTCGGGGGCGGCTCCTCGAAAAGCAGCCGACACGGCTCATCGTCGATGTGCACGGCGTGGGCTACGACGTGGCGGTGCCGGTCTCGACGTTCTACGCTGTCGGGGAACCGGGCGCCGACGTGGAACTGCGGATCCACACCCACGTCCGCGAAGACGCGATCTCGCTCTACGGCTTCCCGACCGCGTTCGAGCTGACGGTCTTCGAGAAGCTGATTGCGACAAGCGGCATCGGTCCCAAGCTCGCGCTGGCCGTGCTGAGCGGCATCGACGCGGCGGACTTCGTGGCCGCCGTGCAGCGTGGTGACGTCGCCCGCCTGACCCGCATCCCCGGCGTGGGCAAACGCACCGCCGAGCGTATCTGCCTCGAACTCAAGGACAAGCTGCCCGTCGCGCCCGGCGTGCACCCGGCCGCGCCTGTGGCGCCGGAGACCGATGCGGTGCGCGACGACCTGGTGTCGGCCCTGCTGAATCTCGGCTACCATCGCTCAGCCGTGGACAAGGTGCTCGACAAGCAGCTGGCCAGCGAGGAGCGTCCGCGCTTCGAAGCGGCGCTGCGCGCCGCGCTCCGGGAGCTGGCGCGCGCATGACCGAGCGGGTGGTGTCGTCCGTCCCGGGCGACGACGACGCGCAGTTCGAAGCCGGGCTCCGCCCACGTCGTCTCGACGACTACATCGGCCAGGAGCGCGTGCGCGAGAACCTGCAGGTGTCGATCGCCGCGGCCCGCCAGCGTGGCGAGGCGCTCGACCACATTCTGCTCTGGGGGCCGCCCGGGCTCGGCAAGACCACGCTGGCCTACGTGATTGCGAACGAAATGGGCGCCGCCATCCGCACCACGTCGGGGCCGGTCATCGAGAAGCCCGGTGATCTGGCGGGGATGCTGTCGGGCCTGCAGCAGGGCGAAGTGCTCTTCATCGACGAAATCCACCGCATGCCGGCGACGATCGAAGAGATCCTCTACCCGGCGATGGAGGATTTCGAACTCGACATCGTGATCGGGCAGGGACCGGGCGCGCGGTCGGTGAAAGTGCCCGTCGAGCGATTCACGCTCATCGGCGCGACCACCCGCGCCGGCCTGCTGACGGCGCCGCTGCGCGCGCGCTTCGGCATCAACCACCGCCTCGATTTCTACACGGTGACCGACATCGACGAGATCGTGCGGCGGTCGGCGCGGATTCTGAACACGCCGCTTGCCCCTGATGCGTCGCTCGAGATCGCCCGCCGCTCGCGCGGCACGCCCCGCATCGCCAATCGCCTGCTGCACCGCGTGCGCGACTACGCGCAGGTGCGCGCCGACGGCACGATCACCGTTGAAGTCGCGCGGGCGACGATGAAGATGCTCGAGGTCGACGACCACGGCTTCGACGAGATCGACCGCCGCCTGCTCAGCACGATCATGGACAAGTTCGGGGGCGGCCCGGTGGGGGTCAACACCCTGGCCGCCGCGCTCAGCGAAGAGCCCGACGCCATCGAGGACATCCACGAACCGTATCTCCTGCAGGCCGGCTTCCTCGACCGCACGCCGCGCGGCCGTGTCGCCACTGCACGAGCCTACGAGTACTTCGGGCGCCAGGCGCCCAGGAGAGGACTGTTTTGAGGACTTCCATCGCGAACCTGGCCGGCACGACCCCGATCGGACGCGCCGAAATCAAGAGCCTGGCCACCTACGTGCCGCCGCGCGTGCTCACCAACGCCGATCTCGAGAAGCTCGTCGACACGAGCGACGAATGGATCCTGCAGCGCACCGGCATCCGTGAACGCCATATCGTCGAGCCCGGGGTCGGCACCTCCGACATCGCGAAGGAGGCCGCGGCCGAGGCCATCCGCCGCGCCGGCCTCACGCCCGACGACATCGACCTCATCATCGTCGGCACCGTCACGCCCGACATGCTCTTCCCGAGCACCGCGTGCCTGCTGCAGCACAAGCTCGGAGCGTCGCGCGCGTGGGGCTTCGACGTCAGCGCCGCCTGCTCCGCGTTCGCCTACTCGCTCACGGTCGGCAGCCAGCTCATCGCCGCCGGCTCGGTGAAATACGCGCTCATCGTCGGCGCCGACGTCATGTCGAGCATCATCGACTACACCGACCGCACGACCTGCGTGCTCTTCGGCGACGGCGCCGGCGCGGTCGTGCTCGGCCCGTCATCGTCACCGGAACTCGGCATCATCGACTTCGCGCACGAGATCGACGGCAGCGGCGGCGCGGCCCTCTGCATGCCGGCCGGCGGCAGCCTCAAGCCCGCCTCGCACGAGACCGTCGACCAGCGCCTGCACTTCGTGAAGCAGGACGGCTCGACGGTGTTCAAGTTCGCCGTGCGCCGTACCGGCGACCTGTGCGAGCGTCTGCTCCGGCGCAACAACGTCACGGCCGACGATATCGACCTGTTCGTGTCGCACCAGGCCAACCGCCGCATCATCGAAGCGGTGTCGGAGCGCGTCGGCATCGACAAGTCGAAGGTCATCATCAACATCGAGCGCTTCGGCAACACGACCGCCGGCACGATTCCCCTGGCGATGAACGACGCCGTGCTCCAGGGGCGCCTGAAGAAGGGCGACCTGGTGCTCGTGGCGTCGGTCGGCGCCGGCTTCACCGTTGGGGCGCTGCTGATTCGCTGGGCGTTCTAGCCGGCCGCGCCGCCAGGCGCTACTGTCTCATTCAGGCACAGCCCCCGGAGTGATCCCCCGGGGGCTTTTCCTTGTAAGCGCTTGTAGGTCAAACGTTTACGAGGCACTTCTGGGGCGCGGGCGTGCCTACGGGCGCTGTGCTGATTTGGCGCACGGCCCTAACGGCAAGTCCTGGCAAGGGTTACGGGACGGCCTGCACGCTCGTGCACTGGAGACTGTGCTGTGACGGCACAACCGGCCCGCTCGGCCCCCGCCGTCGGCAATTCCATGACAACTCGTGTGCTGTCAGTGGTTTGACCCTCCTCTTCGCCGTGTCCGCCGGGGGTGGCGCGCGCCTTGCTCCTGTCCAGGGTGTTCGGGCATCACGTCGCCCGGCACAACCTCTCTCCCCCGGCGCGGCAGCGTTCGGCCGGCACCCACGAGGGCTCCAGACCGTGATCGGTCTGGGGCCAGCGTGGTTCGGACGGATGCAAGGTGACTATGGCCAAGGCACAGACAACCGCTCAGACGGCTGCGGCGCTCGCGACTCCTCCGGGAGCCACGCCTGCCGAGACCGTCCGCATCAACTGGCGCGAGGCGCTGCCCACGTTGTCCAGTGCGTCGCTGACACTTCGCGAGCCGGTCGCCGCCGATGCCGTGTCGCTGCTGACCGCGCTCCCCGAGGACGCCCTCGCGCAGATCGTCGCCGACCCGCCGGCCGCCAGCGTGGCCGGCATCGAACTGCTCATCGAACAGCTCCAGGCCGGCCGCCGCGCCGGCACCGTTGCCTGCTGGGTGATCGTGCCCGCCGAGACCGGCGTCGCCGTCGGCATCCTCGGCGTGCGCGCGATGGATCACACCTGCTCGATGGTCGAAGGCTTCGCCGTGACGGCCGAGGAGTTCCGCGGGACCTCGCTCTTCCAGACCGCCGGCCGCCTCGTGCTCGGCTGCCTCTTCGGGCCGATGGCCGTGCACCGCGCCGAGTTCCGCATCGACGTCCGCAACGGTCGCGCCAATGGCGCGCTCCGCAAGCTCGGGGCCACGCAGGAAGGCCTGCTCCGCCGCGCCCGCGCCGCCGACGGCGAGTACCACGACCAGGTGCTGTGGGCGATTGTCGCGACCGACTGGAACGACATCCGCAGCGTGCGCACCTCCAGCGTCCACTAGAACCTCCCGAGAACGTTCGCTTTCGACCCGGGCCGCTTTCCAGGGGCGCCCGGGTCATTTTTTTGCCTGCTCCTTCTGATCGGTTGACCTTGTGATCGGGTGATCGGATGCTTGCAGCGTCCGAGCTGGCGCGAGATCGTCAGATCACCCGCTCACCAGATCACCAGATCACCCGATGTCCCCGCCCCTCCGTCTGTCCGACTTCGATTTCGATCTGCCCGCCGAGCTCATCGCACAGGCGCCGCCGGGCGTGCGTGGGGCGTCGCGGCTCATGCGGCTCGATCGCGCGACCGGAGAGGTCCGTCATGGGGCATTCGCCGATCTGCCGTCGCTGCTGCGGCGCGGCGACCTGCTCGTGCTGAACGACACGCGGGTGTTTCCGGCCCGCCTGCTCGGTCACCGCGAGCCCGGCAAGGGCGCGGTGGAGTGCCTGCTGGTCGCGCGCCTCGCCTCGCCGGCGCCGGGCGACGAACACTGGCGGGCGCTCGTGAGCCCCGGGGCGCGGGTGGGGCCCGGCGCCCGCCTCGTCTTCGAGGGGCCGGATGCCCGCCTCGACGCCGAGGTGATCGAGCGCACCGAACACGGACGCGTGGTACGTCTGACGACGCCCGATGGCTCCCCGGTGATGGCGGCCGTCGCACGTCTTGGCCACATGCCGCTGCCGCCCTACATCAAGCGGCCCGATGCCGAGAGCGACCGCGAGCGATATCAGACCGTATATGCGCGCCAGGAAGGTTCGGTCGCGGCGCCGACGGCCGGTCTCCACTTCACGCCGGCTGTGTTCGACGCGCTCGAGGCCGCCGGCGTGGAGCGCGCGACGCTCACGCTGCACGTCGGCTACGGCACGTTCCAGCCCGTGCGCGCCGAGCTCGTGGCCGATCATCGGATGGCCGGCGAGTCGTTCGAGGTCGGTGCGCCCGCCGCGGATGCGCTGAATCGCGCGCGCCTGGAAGGCCGCCGCATCATCGCGGTGGGCACGACGACCACCCGCACGCTCGAGTCGCTGGCACTCGACGCGACTGGCCGCCTGGCGGCGTGTGTCGGCGAGACGGCGCTGTTCATCACGCCCGGGTACCAATTCCGCATCGTGAACGGGCTCGTGACGAACTTCCATGTGCCGAAGTCGTCGCTGCTCATGCTCGTGTCGGCCTTCGCGGGCCTCGAGCACGTGCGGCAGGCGTATCGCGAGGCCGTGGCCGCGCGGTATCGGTTCTACAGCTACGGCGACGCGATGGTCATACTCTAGCGGGCGGCGAGGGCGACACGATGAAGCTTGAGTACGAAGAGTTCGATCTCTCCGCGGTGCGGCGGTACCCGCTGGCGTCGCGGTCGAGCAAAGTGCGGCGCGAGGACCTCGCCGCCGCCCACCAGCCGGGCGGCGGGATTGGCGACTGGCTGTCGCGACTTCCAAAGCTGCTCGCCGCGCGGGACCTCGTGGCCGTGGTGGAGGCGATCGTGGCGGCCGCGGACCGCCCGGCGCCGGTCGTGTGGGGGCTCGGCGCGCACGTCATCAAGGCCGGCCTGTCGCCGGTGCTCGTGGATCTCATGGCCCGCGGCTACGTCTCGGCGCTCGCCTTGAACGGCGCTGGTGTCATCCACGACGTCGAGATCGCGCTCGCGGGCGCCACGTCGGAAGACGTAGACGCGGCGCTCGGCCCGGGCGCCTTCGGTATGGCCGAGGAGACCGGCACGGGCATCAACCGGGCGATCACGGACGGCGTGGCGCGCGGCTGGGGCCTCGGGCGGTCGGTGGCGGCATGGCTCGCTGCGACGGCGCCGCCGCATGCCGACGTCAGCTTGCTTTGTGCCGCCGTGCGGCACGGCGTGCCGGTGACCGTGCACGTCGCCATGGGCACCGACATCATCCACATGCATCCGGACGCGTCCGGCGCGGCGATTGGCGAGGGCAGCCTCCGTGACTTCCGTCACTTCACGACGTCGGTCGCCAGGCTGGCCGGGGGCGTGTACCTGAACTGCGGGTCAGCGGTGGTGCTCCCCGAGGTTTTCCTGAAGGCGGTCGCTGTCGCGCGCAATCATGGGCACGATCTGGCGGGGCTGACCACCGTCGATCTCGACTTCCTGCCGCACTACCGGCCGCTCACGAATGTGGTGCGGCGGCCCACCGCCGGTATCGGCCGCGGTATCCATCTGACCGGCCATCACGAGATTCTGATTCCGCTGCTGGCGGCCGCGCTCGTTGAGCGATCGGGCACGGCTGGGGCGTGATAAAGTCAGAGATTCGTGCCGGAGTAGCTCAGCCGGTTAGAGCATGCGTCTCATAAGCGCAGGGTCGGCG
>CADEFD010000104.1 GCA_902826515.1 uncultured Acidobacteriota bacterium | reverse complement strand
ACCAACTGCATCGACAACGCCAAGAAGATCTGGTGGGACGTGCGGCCGCATCCGTTCTTCCCCACGATCGAAGTGCGCATCTGCGATCTGCCGATGCGGGTGGACGAAACGCTCGGCATCGCCGCGCTCATCCAGGCGACGGTCTACACGCTCTGGAAGCTGCACGAGAAGAACCAGGCGTGGCGGCCCTACAGCCGCGCGCTCATCATGGAGAACAAGTGGCGCGCCAGCCGCTACGGCATCGACGGCGCGCTCATCGATTTCGGCCGCGAGACGGAGGTGTCCGAGCGTCAGCTGCTCGAGGAATACCTGGGCCTCGTGGACGAGGCGGTGACCGAACTGGGCAGCCGGCAGGAGATCGCCCACATACGCTGGATCATGGAGCACGGCACCGGCGCCGACCGCCAGCTTGCCGCCTTCGAACGATCGGGCGGCGACCTGCGCCGCGTGGTGCAGTTCATGGCCGAGGAAACCCGCACCGGGCTGTGATGCGCGCCTGTCTGCTTGCGTTGTCGGTGGTGGTGCTGTCGGGCGCGACCGCATCCGCGCAGACGGCGCAGAAGCCGTACGAACCGGAGATTGGACAGGGCGGCAAGGACGTGGTGTGGGTGCCGACGCCGCCGGCGCTCGTCGAGAAGATGCTCGACATGGCCCAGGTGACGGCCGATGACCTGGTGATGGACCTCGGCTCCGGCGACGGACGCAACATCATCGCCGCCGCCCGCCGCGGCGCCCGCGCCATCGGCGTCGAGTACAACCCCGACATGGTGGCGCTCGCAACCCGCCTCGCCGACGAGGCCGGCGTGAGCGGACGCGCCACCTTCATCGAGGGCGACATGTTCACCGCCGACATCTCGAAGGCGACCGTGATGGCGCTCTTCCTGCTGCCCGACAACCTCGAGAAGCTGCGCGACACGTTCCTCGCGCTGGCCCCCGGCACGCGCCTCGTGATGAACACCTTCGACATCCCCGACTGGGCGCCCGACGGGAAAGCGACCCTCGGCGAGGGCTGCGTGAGCTGGTGCACGGCCCACCTCTACTACGTGCCGGCGCCGGTCGACGGACGCTGGACGACGAGCCGCGGCACGCTGACGCTGCGGCAGGCCTTCCAGGTCGTGGCCGGCACGCTCGCGACGGCCAATGGCGACGTGGCCGTGAGCGGGCGCCTGCGCGGCGCCGCGCTCACACTCGACATCGAGGGCGCGCCGCTGCAGGTCACCGTGCGCGGCGACCGCCTCGAGGGCGCGCTCACCGGCACGCGCCTCGCCCGCTAGGCGCGGCCGCCGGCCCTTCACGCCACGGCGTGCCAGCACGCGGTCCGGCACCCGCCACGGTCGAGGCACCCCGGCCGTGCGTTATCATCCTGATTCTTGCGCCGGATGTCAGGATCCGGCTCAGCTCCCGGGGTCTCAGGATGACGCGTGAAGACATTCAGGGCCTGGTGCTCACCGCCGTGGCGGGCGTGAACGCCTCCCGCGACGCCGATCAGCAGTTGCCGGTCACCCCCGACGCGCTGGTCTTCGGACCAGGCAGCCCGCTCGACTCCCTCGGCCTCGTCGGCCTGCTCGTGGACATCGAAGACGCCCTGCGCGACGCCGGCCACGAGGTGTCGCTCAGCGACTCGCGCGCCATGTCGCAGTCGCGCAGTCCGTTCCGCAGCGTGCCGACCCTCGTGGCGTACATCGACGAGCTGCTGGCGTCGCCCGCGTGAGCGCCCGCCGCATCCTCGTCACCGGCGCCAGCCGCGGCATCGGGGCGGCCCTCGTCAGCCGCTTCCTCGAGGCCGGCGACACGGTGTTCGGCTGCGGCCGTTCGGCCGCCGACACGACCCACGAGCGCTACACCCACTTCGCGGTGGACGTCGCAAACGAAGAGGCCGTGCGCGGCATGTGCAACACCATCCGCACCGCGGCCGGCGGCCTCGACGTGCTCATCAACAACGCCGGCGTGGCCCGCATGAACGCGCTCGCGCTCACGCCGCCCGAGGACGCCCGCCAGGTCGTCGACACGAACGTCCTCGGCGTCTTCAACTGCACGCATCAGGGCATCCGCCTGCTGCGCAAGTCGCCGTGCGCGCGCATCGTCAACCTGACCACCGTGGCGGTGCCGCTGCGCCTCGAGGGCGAAGCGATCTACGCCGCCTCGAAAGCGGCGGTGGAATCGCTCACGCGCATCACGGCCAAGGAAGTGGGGCGCATGGGCATCACCTGCAACGCCGTGGGGCCGACGCCCATCCGCACCGATCTCATCGCGAAAGTGCCGTCGGCCAAGCTCGATGCGCTCGTGGCGCAGCAGGCCATCCCGTCGTGGGCGACGGTGGACGACGTCTACAACGTGGTGGAGTTCTTCCTGCGGCCCGAGAGCCGCATGATCACCGGCCAGGTCGTCTACCTCGGAGGCATCAGCTGATGATCGACTTCCTGCTCGACGCCCTCGACGCCGATCCCGGCCGCCTCGCCATCGCCGACAAGGCCGGCGCGTGGACCTCGGCCGACGTGAAGGCCGCCATCACACGCCTCGGCGCCCTCATCGACGCGGCGGGTCCGGTGGCCGGCCGCGTCGTCAGCCTCGAAGCCGAATACGGCCTCGAAGCCGTGGCCGCGTTCCTCGCGCTCACCGCCCGGTCGGCCATCATCGTGCCGCTCTCGCAGGCCGCGCGCGCCCATCACGAGTCGTTCCTCGAGACCGCGCAGGTCGAGGTGCGCGTGACGTGCGACGAGACCGCGCCGCCGCGCGTCGCGCACACCGGCCGCACCGCCGCGCATCCGATCTACGACATCCTGAAGACGCGCGGCACACCCGGGCTCGTGCTCTTCTCGTCGGGCTCGACCGGCGCGCCGAAAGCCGCCGTGCACGATCTCGAGCGGCTGCTGCGCAAGTTCAAGGTGAAGAAGCGGGCCTTCCGCACCATCGTCTTCCTGCAGCTCGATCACATCGGCGGCGTCAACACGCTGCTCTACACGCTCTCGAACGCGGGCGCGATCATCGTGCCGTCGGATCGGTCGCCGGCCGGCGTCTGCCGGGCCATCGCCGAACACAAGGGCGAGCTGCTGCCCACCTCGCCCACCTTCCTCAACCTGCTGCTCATCTCGGGCGCGATTCCGCAGCACGACCTGTCGTCGCTCCGCCTCATCACCTACGGCACCGAGCCGATGCCGGCCAGCACGCTCACCCGCGTGGCGGAAGTGTTCCCCACGGTGAAGCTCCAGCAGACCTACGGCTCGACCGAAATCGGCATCCTGCGCTCGGAATCACGCGGCCAGGACTCGCTCTGGGTGCGCGTCGGCGGCGAGGGCTTCGAGACCAAGGTGGTGGACGGCCGCCTGTGGGTGCGCGCCGAATCGGCGATGCTCGGCTACCTGAACGCGCCGAGTCCGTTTTCGGAGGATGGCTTCTACGACACCGGCGATCTGGTGGAGGTGGACGGCGAGTGGCTGCGCATCCTCGGCCGCAAGAGTGACGTCATCAACGTGGGCGGCAGCAAGGTCCATCCCGCCGAGGTCGAGAGCACGCTGCTCATGATGGAGGGGGTGGACGACGCCGCGGTGAGCGGCGAGCCGAACGCGCTCACCGGCCACATCGTGACCGCCACGGTCCGCCTCTCGACGGGCGAGACACTCGCGGCCTTCAAGGGCCGCATGCGGGCCTTCTGCAAGGACCGGCTCGAGTCGTACAAGGTGCCCGCCCGGGTGCGGCTCGCCGAGGGACCGCTCTACTCCGAGCGCTTCAAGCGGATGCGGTGACGTCGTGCCCTACCGGACCCACCCGCTGCGCACCGCACTGAAGACGGTGGTCGACGCCGCGGCGCTCGTCGTGGCGATGCCGTTCGGCGTGCTGAGCTTCCTCGAGAAGCGGCTGCTGCCCGGCCACGAGAGCACGTTCCGCATGTGCGCGCAGATGCTGGCCCTCCTCCCCGGCCTGCCCGGGCTGTTCGTGCGCCGCGCCTATTACCGCTACGCGCTCGACGGCTGCGATGCCGACTGCCACATCGGTTTCGGCGCGCTCGTCACGCACCGCGAAGCCGTCATCGAGCGCGGTGTGTACGTGGGCGTGTGGGCGCTCGTCGGCTCGGCCCACCTGCGCGAAGGCACGTCGGTGGGCAGCCGCGCCAGCCTGCTGAGCGGCACCGAGCTCCACGAGTACCACGACGGCCGGTGGACGCCCTCCGACGTGCGCAAGCTGCGCCAGATCGTGCTCGGCCCGCACGCCTTCATCGGTGAAGCCGCCGTGGTGATGGCCGATGTCGGCGCGGGCGCCATGGTGACGGCCGGTGCCGTCGTGCCGGCCGCCGTGCCGGCCGGCATCGTCGTGGCCGGCAACCCCGCGCGGTTCGTGCGCCGCCTCGCGGCCGAGCCGGCGCCGGTCGTGGCCGCTCCGCCGGCGGTGCCGCCGTCGTGACCAGACTGCCCTTCATCGACTGGATGAAGGCGACGGGCATGGGCCTCATCGTCTTCGGGCACGTCGTGGGCGGCGTCTCGAACATGCTGACGCCGCCGATCTACCAGAAGCAGCTCGGGGTGGCGTTCTTCCTCTTCGTCACCGGCTTCACGCTGTCGCGCGACACGAAGCCGGCCCGCCAGATCATCGTCAACCGCCTGTTCGAGATCGTGTTCGTGGGTGCCCTCTTCGCCGTGCTCTCGACCGCGGGGTCGCTTGCCACCGGCGGCGGCGGCCAGTTGAGCAACTACCTGCCGCTCGCGCTCGGCGCGAACGTGGCGCTCAATCACTTTCCCGCCAATCCCACCACCTGGTACATCGGCACCTACATCCACGTGATCCTGCTGTGGGTGGCCGCGGCCCGCGGCATCCGCCCCACGGCGGCGCTGCTCGTGGCGGTGGCCCTCGGCGAAGTGCTCGTGCGGGCCGGGCTCTGGACGACCGCCGGCGGCTTCATCGCCTACATGGCGTTCACCAACTGGCTGTCGGTGTTCCTGCTGGGCGTCTACGCCGGCCAGCGGCCGGACGACACCCGCTATGCGGCCTGGACGACGGGGCTGGCGCTCGGCGCGGTCGTGCTGCCGCTCGCGCTCGGACTGGTGGCGCCGTTCGACGACAACTTCCCGTTCCGCGCGCTGACGGCCGCCGGCGCCTTCGCGCCCGTCGTCTCGTCGGTGGGCGTCTCGCTGCTGTACGCGGGCGCCACCTGGCTGATGTTCCGCGGCGCGTCCATGCTCGGACGCTCGCGCGTGGTCGAGTTCCTGTCGGCGCAGACGCTCATCATCTTCGTGGCGCACATGCCGCTCTACTACGCGCTCATGGGCGTCATCGGCGACTGGCCGCGGACGGCGCGCGCGGTGCCGCTCATGCTGCTCTGCTACCCCGGCCTGGCGGTGGTGGGCGCCTGGCTGTATCGGGGCCTGCGGCCGCACCAGTGGCGAGCGCGGCTGCTGCAGCGGCTCGGCTAGACCACGCCTCGCGCCCGGCGACACGGCGAGACAATCCAGCTCGACAGTAGGTCTATGCTCGGCTCATCTGCCCCAAGGGCAGGTGGCGCGCGATGACACGCCCTGCCCTCACGGGAGAGGAGCGCCATCATGTCGAAGCTGTTCACTGCCGTCCTGCTCGCCGCCTTGCTGCCCGCCGTCAGCGCCGCCCAGGAGGGGCCGCTGATGATTCGGGTCCGCGGCGTCTACATCGTGCCCGCCGACAAATCGGACGCGATTCCCTCCCTCGGCGTGCCCGAGGATGCCATCACGGTGAGCCGGAAGCTCATCCCCGAGGTGGACTTCACGTACTTCCTCGGGAAGAACCTCGCCGCCGAGCTCGTCCTCACCTATCCGCAGCAACACGACGTCGAGCTGCTCGACGGGAAGATCGGCACCTTCAAGCACCTGCCGCCGGTGCTGAGCCTGCAGTATCACTTCGCGCCCGAGGCCACGATCCGGCCGTATGTCGGCGTGGGCGCCAACCTGACGATCCTCTCGGACGTGAAACTTGCGGTGCCCGGCGTCGGGGCGCTGGACCTCGAGAACTACAGCCTCGGCGTGTCCGCGCAGGGCGGCGTGGACGTGAAGATCGGGCCGAAGCTGTTCCTGAACGCCGACCTCAAGTACGTGACCCTGGCAAGCGACGTCATGCTCAAGGCGAACGACGCCACGGTGAGCGCGGTGAAGGTCAACCCCTGGCTCGTCGGGGTGGGGATCGGCTACCGCTTCTGAGACCCCGGTCCGGGGCGTGCCACCGGCCCCTGAGGGCCGGCGGCGCCCCCCGCGGCCGTGTGATTCCGCCCCCGGGTCCGCCCCCGGCCTCTGGGGGATAATGCGGAGGTGACCTCGACGTTCGATCCGGAACTCACCCTCGGGGCGCGGAACGCCATCCGGGTGTGCCTCAACGTGCAGCCCCACGAGCGCGTCACGGTCGTGACCGACCGCGCGTGCGAAGAGATCGCGGCGAGCCTCGTCGCCGAGGTGGCCGCCGTGGGCGCGCCGTGCCGCGCCTTCGTGCTCGAAGAGGAGGCCCCCCGCCCGCTCACGGACCTGCCGGCGTCGATTGCCGCCGACATGGAGCTGAGCCAGGTCTCGATCTTCGCGGTGCAGGTGCAGCAGCACGAGCTGGCCTCGCGGATGCAGCTCACGAACATCGTGAACCGCCGCCGCATGCGTCACGCGCACATGGTCAACATCACCCCGCAGATCATGCGCGAGGGGATGCGGGCCGACTACCTCAAGGTCGATCGGCTGAGCCAGAAGGTCATCGAGATGGTGCGGGTGGCGCGCGAGGTGCGGGCCACCACACCGGCCGGCAGCAACTTCGTGGCCACGCTCAACCCCGACTACAAGTGGCTGAAGACGAGCGGCCTCATCAGCCCGGACAAGTGGGGCAACCTGCCCGGCGGCGAAATCTTCACGACACCCGGCGAGGTCAACGGCACGCTGGTCGTCGACGGCGTGGTCGGCGATTTCCTGTGCGCGCGCTTCGGCATGCTGACCGACGCCCCGCTCACGCTCGAGATCGAGAAGAACCGGCTGGTGGCCGCCTCGAGCGCCAACAAGGAACTCGAAGACGCGTTCTGGAAGTACACGCACACCGACGAGAACTCGGATCTCGTGGGTGAGTTCGCCATCGGCACCAACATCGAGCTGACGCGGCTCATCGGCAACATCCTGCAGGACGAGAAGTTCCCGGGCATCCACATCGCGTTCGGCAATCCCTACGGCGTGCATACGGGGGCGCCGTGGCATTCCTCCACGCACATCGACGTCGTCGGCACCGAGTTCGACATCTGGGTGGACGACACGCCGCTCATGCAGCGCGGCGCCTTCCTCGTGTCGGCCTGATCCGCACGCCGCCATGATCCCAGCGCTGCGCGCGCGGTTCAATCGCGAGTGGACGCCGGCGCGCCACGAGGCGCTGCTCGCGCGTCTGACCGCGCGGGTGGGCGGACCGCTGGGTTTCACGGTGTCGGAGACGCCGTGTTTCTTTCCGGCGGCCCTGCTCGAGGAGATGGCCGCCACCGGCGCCACGCTCGTCAGTTCGTTTCTGGCGAACGCGGCGGCGCGCGCCGCCGCCGAGGCGCTCATCCCGCCGCGCTACCTCGGCCCGAATCAGGAAGGGCGTCCCACCTGCGTGCAGGTGGATTTCGGGATGGTGCGGGAGGCCGACGGCCGGATCACGCCGCGCCTCGTCGAACTGCAGGCGTTCCCGTCGCTCTACGCCTTCCAGCACACGCTGGCGATGACACATCGGGAGGTCCACGCCCTCCCGGCGGAGTGCGTCGCGCCGCTCGGCGGCCTCGACGACGCCGCGTATCTCGCGCTCATGCGCGACGTGCTCGTGGGCCCGCACGATCCGGCCGACGTCGTGCTGATGGAGATCACGCCCGAGCAGCAGAAGACGCGTCCGGACTTCGTGCTCACCGAATCGCTGTGGGGCATTGCCACGGTGGATCCGCGCGATGTGCTCGTGCGCGGCCGCACGCTCTGGCGACGGCACGAGGGCCGCGAGGTGCCGATCCGCCGCATCTTCAACCGCGTGATTCCGGACGAACTCGAGCGCACCGGGCATCCGATGGCGTTCGACTACCGCGACGACCTCGACGTCGAGTGGATCGGGCATCCGGCCTGGTATTTCCGCCTCAGCAAGTCGGCTATTCCGTGGCTGGCGCATCCCTCGGTGCCGCGCACCTGGCGCCTCGACACCGTGGACGGCCTGCCCGCCGACCGCGAGGCGCTCGTGCTGAAGCCGCTCTTCTCGTTTGCCGGCGGCGGCATCGTGTTCGCGCCGACGGACGCGGAGCTGGCGGCGATTCCCGCTGCCGATCGCCACCTCTACCTGCTGCAGGAGAAGGTGCGCTTCGCGCCGGTCATCGAGACGCCGCACGGCCCGACGCAGGCCGAGGTGCGGATCATGTACGTGTGGACGGACCGCCTGCGCGCCGTGCTGCCGCTCATCCGCATGGGGCGCGGGCAGATGATGGGCGTGGCGCACAACCGCGGGCTGGCGTGGGTGGGGGCCGCGGCGGGATTCAGCGTGGCGCCATGACGCCGCTCGCCCGCTACACCTTCGCCGCGCTGCTCATCCTGCTCGAGACGGCAGTGTTCCTGGTGCTCGGACGCCTGCTCGACCTCGACCGCGCGCCGTTCCTGCTCTTCACGCCGTCGGTGCTGCTGGCGGCGATGCTCGGCGGCCGCGATGCCGGCCTTTTCGCGACGCTGCTGGCCGTGCTTGCCGCGGAAGTGGTGTTCCTCGAAGAGGCACGCAGCCGCTGGGAAGCCTTCGAGATGGTGCGTCTGGCGCTCTTCGCGGTGAGCGGCGCGACGATCAGCATCATGTCGGGGCACCTGCAGACGGCCCGGGCGCGCGCCGAGAGCCGGGCGGACGCGGCCGGCGAACGCGCCGACGAACTGGCGGCCGCCCGCGCCGAGGCCGACCGGCGGGCGGCGGAACTCGACGCGCTCTTCGATGTCTCGCCGGTGGGCCTGGCGCGCGCCGACGATCCCAACTGCCGTCACATCTCCGTGAATCGCAACCTGGCCGTGCGCCTCGGCGTGAGCACGACCGGCAACGTGTCGCTCAGCGCCCCGACGGGCGACCAGCCGCCCTTCCGCGTCACACGCTTCGACGGCACGCCGCTCATGCCGCACGACCTGCCGCTGCAGACGGCGGCCCGGACGAAGCAGCCGGTCGTGGACGCGGAGTTCGCCGCCGTGCGCGACGATGGCCGCGTGGTGGTGATGCAGGCGCACGCCGTGCCGCTGCTCGATGAACGCGGCGAGGCGCGCGGCGCCATCGGCGTCTTCAACGACGTCTCCGAACAGCGGCGCTCCGCCGCCGAGCAGCACTTCCTCGCCGATGCCTCCCGCCAGCTGAGCGCCTCGCTCGACTACGACGAGACGCTGCGCCGCGTGGCGGTGCTCGCCGTGCCTGAGATGGCCGACTGGTCGGTGCTCGACGTCGTGGACGCCGACGGCCAGCTGGCGCGCTTCGGCTCGCTGCATCGCGACGCCGCGGCGCAGGCGTGGCTCGACGCGCGGCCGTCGTTGCGCGCCGAGGCCGACGGCGCGCCGCCGCTCACGCTCACGGCCATCGCGCAGCCGTCACTCATGCGCCAGGTCGACGACGACGTGCTGCGGGCGCTCGGCGCCGCCCAGTGGCAGATCGAATCGGCGCGGCCGCTCGGTGTGGCCTCGGCGCTCGTCGTGCCGCTCACGCTGCACGGCGCGACCCTCGGCGCCTTTGCATGGATGCGGGGGAGCCAGCGCACGCCGTTCGACGAGCGCGACCTCACGCTGGCCGAAGAAGTCGGCCGCCGCGCCACGATGGCCATCGAACACGCGCGGCTCTACCGCGAGGCGCAATCGGCCAACCGGCTCAAGGACGAATTCGTCGCGACGCTCTCCCACGAGCTGCGCACGCCGCTCAACGCGCTGCTCGGCTGGACGGAGCTGCTGCGATCGGGACGCCTGGCGCCGGAGCGCACGCGCGAAGCCATCGACGCCATCCACCGCACGGCCCTGGCCCAGGCGCAGCTCACGAACGATCTCGTGGACGTGTCGCGCGCGGTGTCGGGCAAGTTCCGGCTGCGGCCCGAGGAGGTGGACGTGGCGAGTGTCGTGCGCGACACCACCGAGACCTTCCGCCTCGCCGCCGAATCGAAGGGCCTGCGCCTGACCTGCGAGGTGTCGCCGGCGGTGCCGCGCATCGTGGCGGATCCCGATCGGCTGCGGCAGATCGTCTACAACCTGGTCGGAAACGCCGTGAAGTTCACCGCGGCGGGCGCCGTGGACGTGCTGGCCTGCGGCGATCCCGACTGGCTGGTGCTGACGGTGCGCGACACCGGCATCGGCATCCGCCCGTCGTTCCTGCCGTACGTGTTCGATCGGTTCCGCCAGGCCGATGGCAGCGTCTCGCGCGAGTTCGGCGGCCTCGGCCTCGGCCTCTCGATCGTGCGCGCGCTCGTGGAGCTGCACGGCGGCACGATCGTGGCGGCGAGCGACGGCGAAGGCAAGGGCGCCACCTTCACGGTGCGCATGCCGGTGGCCCCGCCGCAGGCACGGCACACCGCCGATCCGCTCAGCGCGCAGTCGGCCTGAGGCCGTCGAGGTCAGCGCCGGCGGGTGCGGCGGGGCGGCGGCGCCGCCGCGGGCACGGCCGGGGTCGCGATCATCACCTCGGTGGACTTGATGACGGCAATCGCGTCGTCCCCCCGCCGCAGCTTGAGCGCGCCCAGCGCGTCCGCGGTGATGACGGCCGTGAGCGACTGATTGCCCACGCGCAGGCGCACCTGCGCCAGCAGGCCGTCCACCCGCACTTCTTCCACGTAGCCGCGCAGGCGGTTGCGCGCGCTGAGGCCGCCGAGCAGATCGTCGGGCGGGGCAGCCGCGGCCTTCGGGCGGGCCGGCGACGCCTGACGCGCCGCCAGGCGATCGAGCTCCGACTCGGCGATCCGGTGATGGCCGCCCTCGGTGCGTGTCGTGCGCACCACGCCCGAGAGGACCCAGCGCTTCAGCGTGGAGTAGCCGACGCCGAGGCGCTCGGCCGCCTTGCGCACAGTAAGGAGACGTCCGGGCTCTACTGCCATGCGGCGGCATCGTATCATCTCAGCCCGGCCATGAGCCGATTTAATCGACTCAATCGGCTCGACGGACCGGACCGTATTGTCTCCAGACGCACAGGCCGAGTATGGTTCCGGAGTGATGCATATTGGGGTCAGACCCCATTCAAGGCGGGGCCAGACTTTCTCACGTATGGCCCTCGTGCTGGCGTTGGTCGCCGCTCTCGCGCCCGCCGTCCGGGCGCAGCGGCCGCCGGTCATCGCGGCGGCGTCGGACCTGAATGTCGCCCTCGCGGAGATCGCGGGGCAGTTCGCACGCGACACCGGGCAACGCGTGGACACGGTGTTCGGATCGTCGGGCACGCTCACCCGCCAGATCCAGGACGGCGCGCCGTTCGAGCTCTTCCTGTCGGCGGACGAAGCCTTCGTGGACACCCTCGCCGCCGCCGGACTCACACGCGGACGCGGCACGCTCTACGGCGTGGGCCGGATCGTGCTGTTCGCGCCGTCCGGCTCCGCGCTCGATCCCACGGCCGGCCTCGCCGGCCTGGCGCGGCTCGTCGCAGGTGGCGGCGTGCGCCGCTTCGCCATCGCCAACCCCGAACACGCGCCGTACGGCCGCGCCGCCGAAGCCGCGCTGAAGAAGCACGGACTCTGGACGGCCCTGCAGCCGCATCTCGTGCTCGGCGAGAACGTCACGCAGGCGGCGCAGTTCGCCACGACCGGCAACGCCGCGGGCGGGATCATCGCGTATTCGCTGGCACTCGCACCGAACATGCAGGGGCGCGGACGCTACGCGCTCATCCCGGCCGACGATCACGCGCCGCTGCGCCAGCGGATGGTGCTCACCGGACGTGCCGGCCCCGTGGCGCAACGCTTCTACGACTACATGCAGACGCCGCCGGCCCGCGCCATCCTCGAACGTTACGGCTTCAGCCTGCCCCGATAGCTCACAGACATGGACTGGCAGGCCTTCCGCGTTTCGTTGTCGCTCGGTCTCTGGACGGTGGCCCTGCTCGTGCCCGTCGGCATGTGGGCCGGGCACGGCCTGGCCACGCGGACGTTCCGCGGCAAAGCGCTGCTCGAAGCGGCCGTCGCCATTCCGCTGCTCCTGCCGCCGACCGTGCTCGGGTTCTACCTGCTCACGGTGTTCAGTCCGCGATCGGCGGTCGGCGCGGCCTTCGAGCGGCTGGCCGGCGCCTCCCTCGCCTTTTCGTTCCCCGGGCTCGTGCTCGCCTCGATCATCATCAACCTGCCCTTCGTGATCCAGCCGATCCAGCGGGCGTTCGAAGCCATCCCTGCGGATGTGCGCGACGCCGCGGCCTGCTGCGGCCTGTCGCCGTGGCAACGCTTCCTGCGCATCGAAGTGCCGCTGGCGTGGCCGGGCATCCTCACGGCGATGATCCTCACCTTCGCGCACACGCTCGGCGAGTTCGGCGTGGTGCTCATGGTGGGCGGCAACCTGCCCGGCGAAACCCGCACGCTCAGCATCGCCATCTACGACCGCATGCAGGCCTTCGACGATACGAGCGCCGGCATCATGGCCGCCGTGCTGCTGGTGATGGCGGTGGTGACGCTCATGGCGACGACGGCGCTGTCACAGCGGCTGGTGAAACGTCGTGGCTGAGCACACACTCCACGTTGCCCTGCGCCAGGACGGGCCCATCCCGCTCGACGTCGGCTTCACCTGCGGCCCGGGCGACACACTGGCGATCTTCGGCCCGTCCGGCAGCGGCAAGACCACGGTGCTGCGGAGCATCGCCGGACTGTACCGTCCGGCCGTGGCGATGGTGCAGGCCGGCGGCGAGACGTGGAGCGATTCGGCCCGCGGCGTGTGGGTGCCCCCGCACCGGCGCCACGTGGGCTTCGTCTTCCAGGACTACGCGCTCTTCCCGCACCTGACGGCTGGCGGCAACGTGGCGGCGGCGTTGACCGATCGGCCGCGCGGCGAACGGCAGGCACGGGCCGATGCGTGTCTCGCGCAGGTACATCTGCAGGGCAAGACCGGGCGCCGGCCGCACGAACTCTCGGGCGGCGAACGGCAGCGGGTGGCGCTGGCGCGCGCGCTGGCGCGCGAGCCGGCCGTGCTGCTGCTCGATGAACCCTTTGCCGCGGTGGACCGGGCGGTGCGGCGTCACCTGCAGGACGAAGTGGCCGCCGTGCGCCGCTCGCTCGACGTGCCGGCCGTGCTCGTGACACACGACCTCGAGGATGTGGTGCGCCTTGCCACGCACGTGCTGCTGCTCGACGGCGGACGCGTGGTGGCGCACGACACGGTGTCGGCGCTCATGCGGCGCCCCGATCTGCCGGGCCTCGTCGACGCCGCCGGTCCAGGCACGGTGTTCGACGCCGTCGTGCACCGGCACGATCGCGAGCGCGGTGTCATCGAGCTGGCCTTCGACGGCGGGCGCATCGTGGCCGCTGGCACCGCGCCGGCCGGCACACGCGTGCGGGCACGCGTGCCAGCCCGCGACGTCATCCTCGCAACCACCCTGCCCGACGGCTTGAGCGTACAGAACGTCCTCACGGGCGTCGTGCGCACGGTGGCCGCGTCGGAGGAACACGACGCCGTCATGGTGGACGTCGCCGTGGGCGGCCTGGTGCTCGCCGCCGAGGTGACGCGCGACGCAGTGCGTCGCCTCGCGCTCGCGCCCGGCCGGCCCGTGCATGCGCTGGTGAAGGCCGTGTCGATCGACGTCAGCGCCATGGCCAGCGCGCCGCCGCCCCGCTGACCGCGACCGCGCGGGCCCCGCCGGAGATCGTGGCAAATCATATCGACACATATTGAGTCGATTTGATCGACGTCTCGAATCGATCTAGAGTGCCCCGCACGCCCCACGAGAGGACGCGCTGGCACGGATGACCACGACGATTGCAGCACTCATGGCGGCCCTCACGGTGTCGCTGGCAGCGCCCGGGTGGGCGCAGGTAGGCAGCGGCGCACTCACGGGCGTGGTCGCCGACGGCTCCGGCGCGGCCCTGCCCGCCGCGACGGTCACGGCGCGTGCCGTGGCCACCGGCCTCATGCGCGAGACGGTCACGGGCGCGGCCGGCGACTACGTGGTGCAGGGGCTCGCCCCCGACACGTACGAAGTGCAGGTCACGCTGGCCGGCTTCCGCCCGCTCATCCGCACGGGCCTGCGGGTGGCCACCGGCGAGACGCTGCGCGTGGATGTCACGCTCGACGTGGGCGCGACCGACACGGTCACCGTCGCTGCCGACGCGTCGATGCTCCGCACGGACACCGGCGGCCTCGGGCACGTCGTCGACAACCGCCGCATCGTGGGGCTGCCGCTCAACGGCCGCAGCTTCATCGCGCTCGCGAGCCTCGTGCCCGGCGTGGCGCTGCCCCCGCCGCCCGCCGCGCCGCTGCCGCGGATCAACGGCGGCCGCCCGCGCACGAACGAATACCTGTTCGACGGCATCTCGGTGCTGCAGCCGGAGCCCGGCCAGGTGGCGTTCTTCCCGAACGTGGACGCCATTCAGGACTTCCGCATCGAGAGCAACAGTCCGCCGGCCGAGTTCGGCCGCTTCAACGGCGGCGTCGTCAATCTCACGACCAAAGCGGGCACCAATCAGCTGGCCGGCACGCTCTTCCACTTCGTCCGGCACGACGCCTTGAACGCGAAGAACCCGTTCGCGACCGGTATCGCGAAACCGGCCTACCGCCGCCAGCAGTTCGGCGGCGTGACCGGCGGCCCGCTGCGCCGCGATCGCACGTTCTTCTTCGCGGACTATCAGGGCCAGCGGCAGACCATCGGCCGCACCCTCATCTCGACCGTGCCGACCCTGCTGCAGCGGCAGGGCATCTTCACCGAAGCCATCGGCGGCCGCGTGCCGGCCATCTACGATCCGGTCACCGGGGGGACGACTCGTCAGCCGTTCCCCGGCAACACCATCCCCATCGCGCGTGTCGATCCGGTGGCGAGGGCGCTGCTCGAACGGTATCCGCTGCCCACCAGCACCGGCACGGCCAACAACTACCGCCGCGTCGCCAACGAGGCAGTCGATCAGGATCAGTTCAGCCTGCGGTTCGACCAGCGCCTCGGCGACGGCCACCTGGCGTTTGCGCGCCTCACCCATGTCCGCGAGGCGTTCCTTCCGGTGACGCCTCTGCCCGACGGCAGCGGCGTGACGAGCGGCACGCTCGGCCCGCAGGACACCGCCACGTGGGCGCTCGCCTCGGCCTGGCAGCGCGCGTTCCGCGCCACGCTCTTCAACGAGCTGCGTGTCGGCGACACGCGCCGCGCCGTCGATCGCACCGCCGCGTCACTCACGGGCAGCGCCTCGGCCACGCTGGGGCTGCCGGGCCTGCCCACCACCGCGCGATTCCCCGATACGCTGCCCACCTTTCTCATCGCCGGGTATCAGCAGCTCGGCTCGCCGGCCAATACCGCCACCAACTTCGCCACGAGCGTGACCGAGATCGCCGACACACTCACCTGGGTGCGCGGACGGCACACGCTGAAGGCGGGCTTCGACTGGCGCTGGGAGCGGCTGAACGTGCTGCAGCCGCCCTCCCCGACCGGCGCGTTCACCTTCAGCAACCTGTTCACCGACCTGCCGGGCACGGCCAACACCGGCACGCCGCTTGCGAGCTTCCTGCTCGGCCAGGTGCAGCAGTTCTCGATCGATCTGCAGCAGGAGGAGATCCGCAACCGCGCCCACATCCAGGAGTACTTCGTGCAGGACGACTGGCGGCTCTCGGACCGCCTCACGGTGAACGCCGGCCTGCGCTACACGCTGAACTTTCCTTCCACCGAGCAGAACGATCAGGTCGGCGTCTTCAACCTGGCGACCGCACAAATGGAGTACGCCGGCCAGAACGGCGTGCCACGCGCCGCCCGCGAGCTGCACTGGAACAACCTCGGGCCGCGCGTCGGCGTGGTGGGCCGCCTCACCGACTCGACGGTGGCGCGCGCCGGCTACGGCCTCGTGTGGATCGAGATGGCCGGCATCACGACGCCGTTCACGACGCCGGTGTTCCCGTTCCTGCAGACCGTCTCGCAGCGCACGCTCGACAACGTGACGCCGGCATTCACGCTGGCGCAGGGGCCCTCGGTGGCGCCCATTCCCCTCACCGCGAACGCCGGCCTCGGCCAGGGCGTGTTCTCGGTGGATCGCGACCTCGGGTCGGGATACGCGCAGCAGTGGCACGCCTCGCTGCAGCAGGCGCTCACGACCAACGTGTCGATCGAAGTGGCGTACGTGGGGTCGACGATCACACGCGTGGGCCTGCCAGACACCAACCTGAACCAGCTCACGGCCGACCAGCTCGCCCTGGGCAGCGCGCTCCTGCAGCGCGTGGCCAATCCGTTCTTCGGCCGGATTCCGCGCTCGTCTTCCCTTGGCGATCCCACCATCACGGTGGCGCAGCTCCTGAAGCCGTTTCCGCAGTACACGACCGTGAGTCTCTACCGCAACAACGTCGGCACCACGTTCTACCAGGGCGCGTACGTGACGCTGCGGCAGCGCCTGGCGCACGGCCTCTCGTATGCGGTGAACTACACGAGGTCCACGCTGCGCGACGACGCGTCGTCGGTCTTCGACGCGTCGATCCTGACCGGCCCGGTCGCCAACTTCCCGGTGGCCGACAGCTACAACCGGCGGCTCGAGCGCGACTATTCCACGGGCGACATCCCGCACGCCTTTACGGCGTCGGCCGTGTGGGACGTGCCGTTCGGCGACGGGCGCGCGCGCCGGCCGGTCGGCGTGGTGGGGGCGGTCGTGAACGACTGGACGCTCTCGGGCGTGGTCACGCTGCAGTCGGGCGTGCCGCTCGCCATCGCGCAGACCACCAACAACAATGCGTTCGCCGGTTTCGGCTCACAGCGGCCGAACCTCGTGGGCGAACCGGAACTGCCGGCCGATGAGCGCACGACCAGCCGCTGGTTCAACACCAGCGCCTTCAGTGCCGCGCCGCAGTTCACAATAGGGTCGAGCTCGCGGAACCCCGTGCGCGGACCGGCCTATCGCAATCTGGATCTGGCTATCGTGCGCCGCGTGCCGCTGCCCGGCCGGGCTGCGATCGAACTGCGGGGCGAAGTCTTCAACGCCACGAACAGACCGGCCCTTGGCGCGCCGAACACCACCGTGGGCGCGGCGGCGTTCGGCAGCATCACCTCGGCCGGCGATCCGCGCGTGGTGCAGCTGGCGGTGAAGCTGTCGTTCTAGCGACGCGGGGCCCCCTGCCGGAGCATCGCGTGCCACAAACGCCGTTCGTCGCGGCTCACAGTAGAATTCGCGGATGCGTCGCACCTCCGCGCTCTCGCTCACCGGCGTCGTCCTGCTCGCGTTCTCGCTGGCCGCCCAGTCGCCCGCCCCCCTCGACCCGGCCGTCATCGCCCGCGTGCGCGAGGAAGCCACGGTGCGCTCGCAGGCGCACGACCACGTCTGGTGGCTGTCGGAGGTCTACGGGCCGCGCGTCACCGGCACCCCCGCGTTCGCCCAGGCGAGCGAGTGGGCCATGAAGCAGTTCACGGCCTGGGGCCTCGCGAACGTGCACCAGGAACGGTGGGCGTTCGGCCAGGGCTGGACGATTGAACGTTTCAGCGCCACCCTGACGGCCCCGCAGCCGGCGGTGCTCATCGGCGCGCCACGCAATTTCTCGCCGTCCACCACCGGGCCGGTGGCGAGTGATGTCGTGCACGTGAAGGCAGCGAACGAAGCGGATCTGGCCGCCTACCGCGGCGCCCTGCGCGGCAAGATCGTGATCATGCAGCCCGTGCGCGCCGTGCGGATGCTCGAAGGCCCGGTGA